>JADYZD010000072.1 GCA_020853295.1 Bacteroidia bacterium
AAACCTTATGCATGAGGGAAAATGGAAAAAATTCAGATTTCGTTAAGTGCCTGATTGAGGCTCATCAAAATGGTAATTTTGGTTTTAATTTGTTGCAGTCCAAGACTGATTTTGCCACCACGTTTTTCTCTCATGTTGCTCAGTCCTTCTGCGCCAACAGTGGCAATTACTCCATTGGCTGCAATGGTAAAAATAGCATCCACTGCATGCGGATTGATTTTCATTTTTTGGCCAGCTGAATATTGTATTACCCCTTTTCGTTTATCAAAAAGCACATAAATAGTTTGGCCTTCAGCCAATTTTTTACCGTCGAAATTAAAATCTGCTGTGTAATCTTTTGCCTGGGGGTCTGAGTAGAACCGATCGCAATTGTATGTGCCTAATTGAGCAACGGAAAATGCATTGTACATGTTTTTTTCTATCAATTCTTTTGAAGCACCTTCGCTGGCTTTTAATGCTTGCAGTTTTTGCAATTTCTCAATTTCAGCTTGGTAGGCTTCATCTGCTTTTTGAGCATCTTTTCCGGCAACAACTGGTCGCACCACTGTGTGGAATTCTTTGCCTGAAACCTGAATGGAAAGGTCGAAAAGGCCGCTTTGGCTGGCGCTGGGCTTTAGGTTTACATTGGTCCAAGCGCTTTGAAAAATCCAGTTGTTTTTTGCAGGGTCTAGAGCTGGGTTTTCGCCAGCAAATTGCCACATAATGCTGTTGTAAACTGCCAAATCAGGATAATTGTATTTGTCGAAAGTTATATCCAGTGTAGGTTGTTTAGGGTTGTATTTTCCGGGTATTATTTTAGATGGAGAAATACCTTCTTCTTGCTCATTTGTTGAAGCAAATGAATACAATTTGGATTGAATTTTATGCCATTTTAAATTGAATGCTGTAATTCCAGTTTTGGGATTAACGCCCATATTTTTCGCAACCGATTCGATGTCTTTTTCCGCTACAGCGCCATTTCTTTTTCCCAAATCTTGCCATCCACCTTTTTCGGAATCAAAATACCAAAAATTAAAATCAGATTTGGTGTCCCTTGCTGGGGTAAATACTTCCAAGGTTTTGCCAGAAGCAACTTGCACAGCACTGCCGTTAGATGTGGCACCGATTTCAAACATTCCATCACTAATAAATTGGCCAATTTCGTTTCCATTCATCGCCTGCATGGGAATTCCCGAAGCCACTATTTCGGCTATGCTGTTGATTGGTTTATAGCTCACATCTACATTTCCCTGAACAGGATTTCCTGCAGCATCAACAAAGGAACCGGGTGCAATGATGATTTTTGCACCATTGGGTGTCACAATTTGTTCTCCTTTTTGTGCATCAATGGTAAAGTGTTGGGTATTTAATTCCACCTGTTTTAAGTGGCCTGAAATTTCTTTTAATTCCTTAGGTGTTTCAATGGTTACTTGTGATTTTTGAGCCGCTTGTTGGTTGCAGGCTGAAAAGAAGATGATAGCAGCACATAAATAAATGGTATTTTTCATGGATTTTGCTTTTGTGTTTATTCTTAAACGACAAAACTTACAAAAGATTACATGCAAAGTATAAAAAAACAGAATTTGAAGAATTGAAGTGCTTTAAATTGAAACAATGGATGTAATTTTCTGTTACATTCTACTAACTTTGCCATTCAATTTTATGAGTCAAGAAACGGAACATGTAGAATGCCTGATTATAGGCAGTGGGCCTGCAGGATATACTGCTGCAATATATGCGGCAAGAGCTGATATGAAACCTGTAATGTATGAAGGTTTGCAACCCGGCGGACAACTTACGATAACTACAGATGTGGAAAACTATCCTGGTTACCCCGATGGGATTATGGGTCCAGAAATGATGGATTTGTTTAAGAAACAGGCTGTGCGTTTGGGTGCCGATGTGCGATTTGGCATGGTTACTTCTGTTGAGTTTAAAAATGGGGGGCCACAAAAAGTAATGGTAGATGGTACCAAAGAAATTATAGCAGAATCTGTGATTATTTCTACAGGAGCCTCAGCCAAGTGGTTGGGCTTGCCCAGCGAGGAACGCTTGAATGGTGGAGGTGTAAGTGCTTGTGCTGTTTGCGATGGTTTCTTTTACAGGGGATCTGATGTTGCCATTGTTGGTGCAGGAGATACTGCATGTGAAGAGGCAGCCTACCTTTCTAAAATTTGCACAAAGGTGTATATGATTGTGCGCCGAGATGCATTTAGGGCTTCTAAAGCCATGCAACACAGGGTGCAAAATACCCCAAATATAGAAATACTCTTTAACAGCGAAACCGATGAAATTCTTGGTGACAATGTGGTAGAAGCCGTGCGTGTTAAAAATAACATCACAGGAGAAAAAAGAGAGATACCGGTGAAAGGATTTTTTGTTGCTATTGGTCATGAACCCAATACCCAAATATTTAAGGATTATTTAAATTTGGATGAGCAAGGTTATATCATTACCAAGCCAGGAACATCTTATACCAATGTGGAAGGCGTATTTTGTGCTGGTGATGCGCAGGATAAGGTTTACCGTCAGGCTGTTACAGCTGCAGGCAGCGGTTGTATGGCGGCTTTGGACGCTGAACGCTGGTTGAGTGCCAAGCACAGTGCGGCAGCAATGGCCTAATTCAGGTTTATGAAAAATAGGTTTGTTGTTTTCTTATGCGCTATGTGGGGGAGTGTAAATGCTCAAACTACTTTGGTGCAATTGCACCCCGATGGGGTTGAAACCAATGAGCCTTGTATTGCTATAGACCCCAATTATCCGGGTACCCAAATTTTGGGAAGCAACAACAACTTGTTTTTTATAAGCAATGACGGTGGACTTAGTTGGACGCCAAAACAGCTTAGCCCTAAGGAAGGGTTTTATGGTGACCCAGTTGTATATATCAATAGATGGGGAACCCATTACATCTGCCATTTGGCGCAAAATAAAACGGAAAAATGGCCGGAACAGTTTGACAGAATTGTATTTGAACGCAGCATAGATGGTGGTGCGAATTTTAGCAGCGTGGGTGTGGGATTTACTGAAGGCAAAGTACAGGATAAGCCTTGGATTTTTGTGGATGAAGGCAAACAAAGTAAATTCAGGGATAGGGTTTATCTCAGCTGGACTGAGTTTGACAAATATGGTTCAAAAAACCCACTGGATTCAAGCCGAATCCGGGTTTCTTTCAGCACGGATGAAGGGGCCACATTTTCTGAGCCTGTGGTGATTAGCGATACCTCTGGTGATGCAACAGACGATGATAAAACATTGGAAGGAGCCACACTTGCTGCTGGAAAAAACGGCGAACTCTATGCTGTTTGGGCGGGCAATGATTTTATCTGGTTTGATCAAAGTTTAGACGGTGGCAAAACCTGGGGCACGGACAAGAAAATTGCTACACAAGTAGGAGGGTGGAACCAACAAGTGGCGGGCCTATATAGGGCCAACAGTATGCCTTTTGTGAAGTGCGACAACAATGGTAAAATATATGTTGTGTATTCTGATGTGCGCAATGGCGACCATGATGTGTACTATTTATACTCTAAAGACAAAGGTGCAACCTGGATGGGTCCAATAAGGGTAAATAACGACCCTTTGAAAAATGGCAAAGACCAATACATGCCCAACATTGCTGTAGACCGTAAAAAAAATAAAGTATATGTGTTGTTTTATGACCGCAGAAATTCAGAAAACAACAAGTTTACCGATGTTTATGCATGCGAATTGAAGGGAATGAAGCCTGGTGTTAATGCCAGAATTACCAATGAATCGTTTTGTGTACCTTCTTCAAAAATATTTTTTGGAGACTATATCAGCATAGCCGCAGCAAAAAACGAGGTGCGGAGGGCATTTACCACTTATGAGGTTGAAAAACAGATTCCCACAGTGCAAGTAGCATTATTACAAGGCAAGCAATTGCAAAAGTGGAAATCGAATGAAAAGCCAAACTACATACAATTGGTTCAGGATATTGACTCCAATATGGTGTATTTGCACTTTAATGTGAATGGGGCAAAATCATGCAGTGTAGAATTAACCCGTGGCAATCAACTTTATTATAAGCAATTATTTGATCCTTTAACGGCAAATGAAAACGAAGTAGCCCTACCTGTAAGTCGTTTTACCTCAGGGGTTTACAAGCTTACATTGTCATTTAAAGGGCACAAAGTTGAAAAGGATGTGTTTATAGAAAGGCGATGATTGCGTCAAATTATAAATAGAATTGGCATTTGATGCCTGAAAAACCTATTTTTGCCGTCCTTTTTTCCAACGAAATATGGCTGTTATACAAAAGCTTAGAAATTCAGGTGCGGTAGTGATTGTCATTATTGTAGCCCTTGTACTGTTTGTGGTAGGTGATATTGTCACCGGAAACAGAATGACTGGTATTGGCCGCGATGAAGCGGATGTTGCCGGAGAAGTGTTTGGCGAGAAAATCCGTGAGAGGGATATAGATCCTCTTGTGCGTGATTTGGCCAAGCAACAATCGGAACAAAATCCAAACTTTAAGTTTGATGAAAATACCCGCAAACAATTAATAGAGCAGGCTTGGACCACTTTGATTCGTCAAAGAACCTATGAGGCTCAAATTGCAAAATCAGGAATTAACATTACTGATGAAGATTTTAATGAGATGACTGTTGGACAGCATCCTATTGAATCTATCAAAGGCGACCCTTCATTCCAAACCGACAATAAATTTGACCCTAGGAAGGTGATTGAAATTTTCCGCCAGGCCAAATCTGATCCAAGTTTGCGCGGCAGGGTAGCGGCTTATGTAAAGCAGCTAAAAGACCAAGAACGTGAAAAACGCTATACAACATATATTTCTAAGGCTCAAATGAAGTCTAAAACAGAAAAGGAATATGAGTATGTGGCTTCCAACCAAGGTGCTTCTGGAAAGATTGTTGCTGTAAACTATAGCACTGTTTTGGATAAAGACATCAAAGTTACCGATAGCGATTTGGAGAAATACCTTAAAGAACACAAAGAAGAATATAAACAAACGGTGAGCAGCCGCGATATTTCTTATGTGGTTTGGGATTTGGTGCCCAGCGCTGAGGATACTGCTTATTCAAAGAAGCAAGCCGAAGAATTGTATTTGCGTTGGAGCAAAGAAACCAAGCCGGATACTGCTGGTGAGGATGTAGTTGCGTTTAAAGCTGTTAGGGACATTACCCTTGATTCTGCTAAAATGGCCATGTATTCTGGTTTGAGTACTTTACCTAAAAATGGTATGCTTCCTATTTTAACCATAGAAGGCAAATACCATATTGTTCAGAAATTGGATGAGATGAAAGATACTGCGAATCCATTTGTGAAAGTATCTCATATCCTTATTCCCATGAATGGGGAGTTGCCAAACAAAACTGCGGTTAAAGACAGCGCACAAGCACTTCAAATTGCCAATGAATTATTGGCCAAGATCAATGCTGGAGCAGATTTGGGCGCATTGGCAAAAGACTATAGTGGCGACCCAGGTTCTGCCAATAATAAAGGTGTATATGATTGGAAAGCAGCGAATACTTATGTGCCAAGTTTTGCGCAATTTTGTGCAACACACAATGCAGGTGAAACCGGTGTGGTGAAAACCCAGTATGGTTACCATGTAATGAAAATGTTGGCCAATCCTGATTTTATGAAGGTGAAGTACCGTGAAAGAAGCATAGAAGTTGTAGCCGGCAGCGAAACCATTAAATTGGTAGATGAAGCCAGCAGCAAGTTCTACAACGCTGCAATCTCTGGTGGTCAAAAAACATTTGAGGCTACAAGGGATAAATTGGGATTGAAGCCCTTGGTGAAAAAAGACATCAAAACAGAAGACCGCACTTTAGGTGGCATTAGTACTCCTGAGGATGTAAAAACTATTTTGTCATGGTTGTTTGATAAAGAACGCAAAACCAATGACATGAGCAGTGTGTTCCCATTCTCTTCCCGCCACGTTGTGGTATTTGTAAACAGCGTTAAAAACCGCGGTTATGCAACTGTAGCTGATGTTCGTGAGAAAATTGAACCATTGGTAAGGAATGAATTAAAAGCTGAAAAAATTCGCGAGAAAATTGAAAAAGCAATGGCCTCTGCCAAAACAGCTGAAGATATTGCAGCCAAAGTAGGCGGCACAGTGGTACCTGTTGAAGGTTTGAAAATGGGATCCAATTTCATTCCTCAATTGTTTACCGAGCCTAGAATTCTTGGAGCCTTATTTGGCGTTAAAGAGAAAACTTGGAGCAAACCTGTATCTGGAAACAATGTAGTTGCTATTGTATGGGTAGATAAAAAGGATAAGGTAGAGATTCCAAAAACGGGTATAGATGAAGGTCCAGATTTTGCAAATAACCCACAATTCTTGGCCAATAGGTTGCAAGATGTGTTGAAAAACAAAGGGGAATTGCAAGATTACCGCTATAAGTTTAGTTGGGATTAATAGGTTATTAAAACCAGTAAATGACAGCGCCTACCACCCACGAAATTGTATTGGATAATTTCCATAGCCAACTGCGCTATGTATTGGATACTTATTCTCCATGCGGCAAATCTGCTGTAAATTATCGCAATATTATTATTGGTGGTTTGGGTGGTTCTGGAATTGGTGGTCGCATTGCAAGGCTTGTTTTTAGTCAGATTTCTCCAATTCCGGTAGAAGTATTTTCTGAATACCAATTGCCGGCATATGCTTCAAAAGATACTTTGGTTATTTTGAGTTCTTATTCTGGAAATACAGAAGAAACCTTAAGTATGTACGCCCATGCCAAGCAAAAGGGTTGCGAAATCATTGTTTTGAGCAGTGGCGGTAAAATTACTGAACTTGCACTTGCCGATGGGCATAAAGTATATGGTTCCCCAGAGGGATATCAGCCTAGAATGGCCTTGGGATTTTCACTTTCCACCTTGCTTATGATACTGGGCGAAATTTGCGGGACAAACATGGGTGCTGCGCTATCGGAGGCTGAAAATATGCTTAAAAATAGCAGTGTAGGCAAAATGAAAGGGGAGGAGATGTTTGCTGCTTTTGAGGCGACCATTTTTCATAAATTCGTTGTAGTATGCGACCTGCCTTATGAAGCTATCGCCATTAGGTTCTGTCAACAAATACAGGAAAATGCCAAGGGTGAAAGTTTTGTTACTGTGTTACCAGAAGCAAATCACAACGTAATTGAAACATACAATTCCAAGCTGGATACGAACTTTATCTTTTTGAACAGTGGGCAAAATAATAGGGTAAACCTGCGTTTTCAATATTTGAGAACAGTATTGGAAAAGCATGGCAATAACATATTCGAGTATCCACAAACAGCAACGTTTGATGTAACCACCATGTTTGCAGCCATACACGCCTTGGATTGGTTGAGCATTCTCAGCAGCAATGCGCGAAAGGCAGATAATTTGTCGGTTCCCATTATCGCAGGTCTCAAAACATTTTTAGATCAGAACTGATTTTATAGCAAGAGTCTGCCCTTATTCCTACATTTGCGGGTAAGGGTTTTGAAAGTCACATTTTTAGGTACAGGAACATCACAAGGGGTGCCACCAATTGGTTGTACATCTCCAGTATGCCTTTCTAATAACCCTAAAGACAAGCGGCTGCGCTGCTCAGTACATATTGAAGTGAAAGGTAAAAGCATTGTTATTGATGCAGGGCCTGATTTTCGTTATCAACTCATTAGGGCTGGTATTGACAAGGTGGATGCCATTTTGTTTACCCATGAGCACCGCGACCATACTGCAGGTCTTGATGACATTCGTCCGTTTAACTATTTGCAACAAAAACCCATGGAGGTGTATTTGGACCAAAGGGTGTATGAGTCATTTAAACTGCAGTACCATTACATATTTACTGAAAAAAAGTACCCTGGAATTCCAGAAATCAATTTTCATATTATAGAAAATGAGCCATTTTATGTGGAAGGCATTGAGGTAATTCCCATTGCAGTTTTGCACTATAAATTGCCAGTTTTTGGCTTTAGAATTGGCCAATTCACCTATATCACAGATGCCAATTTTATTTTACCTGAGGAATTGAGCAAGGCAATAGGCAGCGATGTTTTTGTATTAAATGCATTGCGAAACGAACCCCATATTTCGCATTTTACTTTACAAGAGGCTGTGGAAGTGGCTAAAGTTGTAGGAGCACCTCAAACATACTTTGTACACATGAGCCACCAAATAGGCTTTCATGATGAAGTAAACAAGGACTTGCTATCTGGCATGGCTTTGGCTTATGATGGGTTGATATTAGAATTTCCAGAGCCGATTTAATATGTGTCTTATAAAACCAAATATTACTAACTGCTTAGCAGTTTTCATGATTTTGGCAAGTTTTGCGACAGCATCAGCTCAGTCGAAACTGGTGTTACAAAAGGGTCATGCTGGTGATGTTGTATACAGTACATACTCGCCATCAGGAAAGTATCTCTACACCATAGGTGAGGACGGTGGCGTACTGTCGTGGGAATTGAACTCCAGCAGACAAATGGAACCATTGTATGGAATGCTAGGGCATGAACAAGCCATTAAATTGTATTTTGCCAATAAAACCGAGTTTTTGGTTTTAACCAATGGCAATAATTTTTATTTAGGTAAGGAGGGGAGTTCAGAATTAAAGCCCTATAGTGGATATAGTTATAAATTAAATAAAACGGAAGCTTGTAAAACTTCAACGGGAACGTTTTTTATTGCGGCAGCGCAGTATAAAACTGCAAAACAAGACTTGGTATTCTATTTCCCGTTGAACAAGCGCGATACAAGAACACAATTTTTGGTAGGCACTAAAGACATCATAGAAGGTGAAATAAAAGTGATGCATTTTGAACCCGAAAACCACAATCTATTTATAGGTGATGACCAAGGAAATTTGTATTGTGTAGATGCAGATAGCAGAGCCATTAAATTGATTCGGAAATTCAAGAAAACTGAAATCTCTAAATTGCACAGTACCGCTAAAAATATGGTGCTTGAAACGCGTTCTTTAAAAGGCAATAAGCGGGTGCTATATTGGTTGGATTGGAATCAGGCATCAAAAAAAACCAGCAAGCCCGTTATCATGTCCGAAGATTCAAAGGTGCAGAGTATTAGCTACATTCCCTGGCGTGAAGAATATGCAATAGTTGAAAAAAAAGGGGATAGTTATGTGCCTGCTATGGGCTTTTCGGGCAGTGCAGGTGCTTTTAAGGTTAAATACTTTTTATGGGAGGGTGAACATAACAAGCCAGTATTACACATGACTCTTTCAGGTGATGGGCGTTTTCTTGCTTTATTTCCTTTCAATGGAGAATATTTAATTTATAATACTTATGAAAACACTGTAGTTCAAAGGTTGCACAAACCCGCATTGGAGTTTTCGGATTTTGAATGGGATGCCCATAAGAAAATCATGTACACCTTTAGTAGCAGTAAACGGCTGTGTACTAAAATCGATTTAGAACGCGATATCTTTTCGACATATACAATACCTATAAAAAGAGAAAGTACACACCATTTTATGCAAAATGGACAATTTGTTTTTACGGACAATTTTAGCAAAATGTTGTATAGTTTTAAACCCAATGGACAAGGTGATTCTATCGAAAGCCCATTTAGTATGTATTGGGAGTTTCACGCCAATAGAAAATCCGGTCAAATTTTGGGTTATGGAAAAAATAAGAATTTTATAGCACTGGATGCCAATACATTGAAAACGCAATTCGAAGTTCCATTTAATATGTCAACCATGATGGGGCAGTTTGGATACAGTGGAGACAATAAAAGCTTTTGGTTTTATAATACCGACTTTGACAAAGGAGACACTGTTTTGATTCACAGTGCATCAACAGGCGCTAAAGTGTTGAAATTTGTTAAAGAGGATTTGGTTGATGATAGTTTTGGTATTGAACTCAATTTTGATTTTATTGAAAAGGAAAACCTATTGCTGGTAAGCACCTCTGAATTGAAATTGGATCTCGAAAGTAAAATTTATAGGTTATTGATTTTGGATCCTTCGCAAAATTATAAAGTCATTAAAGTAATAAACATAGAAGGTGAAGTTAAAAAATTCTTTGCAGGGCGAAAAGAGGGCGAAATTGGATTGCACCTGAAAAATTATAAAGGTGAATACACAGTAGGGTTTTTCCATATCCCCGATTTCTCAGTGGAAATATTGGATGTGAATTTGGGTGAAAAAATTGAAAATCTGCAATGGGAAGGAGATCGACGTTTTTGGATGTATTCCAATGTTCAAACACACATATATAAAGGCCAAAGTGGAGAATTGAAATTGTTTAATTTAGACTCTGGAACCGTAGATTATGATTTAATCAACAATGATAAGGGTTATGCTTTGGTCTCTAAAAATCAAGGCATGCTATGTACAAAAGGGAGTAGTGATTTGGTTGCTTTTCAGAGTGTATATGATGGCGAACCCCGATTGGTTCCAGGAGGCGAATTTGAGGCCGAGTTTAACAAACCTCACCACATTCTAAGTGATTTAGATTGTACCAACAAGAGCATCATTGGTGCTTACGCACAAGCTTATGATAAACGTATGACCAGATTGGGCCAAAGTAAAATTTCAACCCAAACTGGCATTCCATTGCCAAGTTGTAAGGTGGGCATGATTGACGGCACCTTGGTAACGGGTTCAGCCATTCAATCATTAAAGGTCAAATATGAATCAGGAGTCCCGATTAGGGCATTATATGTGGAACAAAATGGCTGTCCCAATGGAGGCCCAGCTGGTTATAGGATTCATCCAGATTCAGCTTTATCTGGAGTGTATGGCTTAAAAGTTACCATGGTGCCAGGAATCAATCGCCTTAGTTTTTATGTTGTGGATACCATGGGCAGGCAAAGCATACCTGATTACAAGGAAGTAAATCTGGTTGATTTTTACGTTACCCCACGCACTTATTATATAGGAATAGGGGTTTCAAATTATAAAGACTCTAATTATAATTTGCATTATGCAGCTAAGGACATTAGAGATATGTGCAACTGGGTAGCCAAATGGCCCAATTCCATTGTAGATACTTTTATTAACGAAAAAAGCCTTTGGGATTCAATAGGCAGGGTGCGAAATATGCTTAAATCATTGAATCCATGGGATAAAGTAATCGTTTCGTTTTCTGGACATGGAATGTTGGCAAAAGACTTGGAATTTTATATTGCCCTAAATGATATGGATTTCAGCCATCCAGAAAAAAACGGATTAAAGTTGGATAGTTTGCTCGCATTGTTGGATCAGACCAGCGCACTTCAAAAACTTGTTCTGCTGGATGCCTGCCATTCAGGCGAAATTGATAAGGAAGGTAAGGTGATTTCTGTTACTGATTCCCTGGCTAAAGATGCGAGGGGTTATAACATTGTAGTAAACAAAAAACCACAGAGAATTGATGCTTTTGAATTCATGAAAAGTCACTTCGAGGATGCAGCCAGTGCCAATGGTGTAGTGGTGATTTCTGCAGCTGGGGGTGAAGAGTATGCTTTGGAAAGCAGGGATTGGGAAAATGGGGTATTCACCTATGCCTTGCTCAATTGTCTTTTTAACAAAACCGGTGATTTGGATAAGAATAGTAAAATTTCCATTTCAGAATTAAAGAATTATTTAATGACTGTGGTGCCTGAACTAACAAACAACCAGCAAAGGCCAACCATGCGAAAAGAAAATCCCTCAAATGATTGGGAATTTTAGGAGTAAAGAATAATTGGTAACTATTAAACAAGAAGAAGTGGTTTGTTTTTCAAAGCCTATTTTTTGAAAAAAGGCTTAACAAAATTTTATCCCTTCCCATTCATTTGTGCCTCCATAATCTCTCTCATTTTGGGTGGAATGGCTGTTTTGCGTTGATGGATATAATCATAAACTACCAAAATATCCGTACCATGTGCAGCCAATTCTCCGGCTTGGTTATAAATATTGTGTTCTAAATGAAAACTGGTGTTGTTAATTGTGGTGACTTTGCTTTCAACTGTAATTTGCCCAGGATAGAACAGCTTCTTTTTGTAATTGCATTCGCTTGCTGCGAGAATAAAACTCAATTTATTGGGTTCATTTAATACTGATAAACCTACCGAATCACAAAAGGCAATTCTTGCAGATTGCATAAATTTATAAAACGCTACATTGTTTACATGCCCATATAAATCTAGGTCTGCCCAGTCTATTTTGATGCTTATTTCCATGATAGCACTGGAAAAATTAACGGATATACACAAATTTGCCCATGGCAGTTTCTGTGCCATCTGCGTTAACACCGAACACATAAAGCACACCGCTATTGGGCTTAGTCCCATTTAAACGGGTACCTGGCCAAGTAGCAGTGCCACCATTTGCTTTGGTTTGGTAGATAAGGATTCCAGCTGCATCGGTAATCCTAATTTCGGCATCCTGTGCAAGACCTTCAATAGTGATTAAGCCATCGTAATCGGGTTTTACAGGATTGGGATAGATTTTGATTTCTGAAAAAGACGCATTGGCTTCACTGGCATCATTTCTATAGGATGCAATGCCAGATTCAGTGCCAAAAAACAATTCACCAGAAACAGAATTTTGACCTATACAATACACAATGTTGTTGGGCAATGGTGAATTCTTATTGTCAAAATTGTAAATCACTTGTTGCCCGTTTGGGTCAATTAGGAAAACCCCATTGTTGGTGGCAAACCATTTTCTATTGCCACCGTCTACACAAATGTCGTTGATGCTTTCTTCACCAAGGAGGTAACCATCTTCGCCATTAACAGTAATTATGAACCGGTCTACTTTGGGTTTTTTAAATACCTCAAAAGTATTGGTTACCACATTCAAGCCTTGGGCAGTGCCAATCCACACATAACCGTTTCTGTCAGCCGCCAACGACAAAACTTCATTGGCAATCAAACCATTACTGGTGGTAAGTCTGATG
Organism: Bacteroidia bacterium; assembly: GCA_020853295.1. Taxonomy (GTDB): domain Bacteria; phylum Bacteroidota; class Bacteroidia; order NS11-12g; family UBA955; genus JAGXTF01. The sequence continues at coordinate 12,840 of JADYZD010000072.1, forward strand.
CTTCTATCATCTAAAACATTGGTGGGTGTTTTATTGTCATCAAACACGAATACACCGCCAGTTTGCAGGATCATCCATTTGTATCCATTTTCGTCAATGACAAGATTTTTCACAGATACTTCATCTATAGGTATGGCCTGCCAGTTTCCGGCTTTGTCTAAACGTAATAGGGGTGTATTTGCACCAAAATTGTTCACCCATAAGTTGCCGTCGGCATCTAAGGCAGCGCCAGAAACCCGAATAAAGCCTGAGCCAATATCCCGTTGCAAAGGTGAATTGTTCTCATCGTGTTTAAAAACGGGTACATTGTTTTTAAGCTGCAACAATCCATTGGTGTGGGTAGCTAAAAAAGTGTTATTGGTAATCGTATTGGTTACAGCGTAGGTATAATCATAAAGCCCTGTAAGAAAAGGAGAAGAAGGGTTGCTGGTCCATTTATAATTGCTGAAAAAATAAAACCCATCTGGATTGTATGCATTTCCAAATGTGCTGTTCACCCCACCTGCAGTAGCGTAAACTGTTTCGCCGGTTTTGGTCATTCCAAAAACCGAATTAGATGAAGGCCCGTTGGGTTCAAATGGAATTTCACCTTGTGGTGTGATTTTTTGCAATCCACCACCAATGCCTGTGCAATACCAAGTGGCATCCTTAGGATCAACGGTTCCATGAGCCAGAATATTTACAAAAGTTGAATTAGAAGTACCATCAATTGTTATGCTGGTAATTCCGCCAGGACGAAACACATACAACTTGTTGTTATAGCATTGAATTTTAGCAATGGTTTTAACACCTTGTGTGGCTACTTGTTTGAATATTCCTTTTTTATAAAAAGTAAGAACGCTGTCCGAATAAAACCACAAACTGTCGGCAAATGCGGTTAACTGAAATGCAGGTTTTGAATTAAAGATGCGTTTCCAGTTGGTATAATTGTTTAAATTAACACTGGGGCTGTATTTGGCTGCAATAATTCCATCGGGCAAACCCGCATAAATAGAGTCGCCAACTATAGCAGTACTAAGAACTATTTGGTTGCCCCCATTGGTGCCAATACTGGTGTAACTGTCCTTAATTTCACCTTTGATTAAATCGACTACTAAAATTCCAAAATCAGTAGAGAGAAACACAAAATCCCCGTTAAAAGAAGCGTGTTTAATCTGCTTATCGCCTTGTAATAGTTTGTTGAAAAAACCGGTAATAGGAGTAATTTCTTTCTCGTTATTAAGGAGGTCTATAAACCCATCCGCGTATCCAATTACCATGGTTTTTTTCGATGGGGAATATGAGAGACAGGAGATTGAAGTTCCGTGGAAACCTTCCATGCCTCCAAGTTTTTCTATATTGGCATTTCCTAAATTTACCCTAAAAAACCCAAACTCAGAAGCGCCATAAATGTTTTTTTCAGCGCATTCCATCAAACGGGTATCGGTAAAAGAAGGATGAATTCTCCAAGTACCCATGGGAATTTGTTGCCCCAATAGCATGGAGCTTGCGCTGAACAGACAGATTCCCAGAATTCTTTTCATATCCTTAATTCAAGATATAACGAACTTCAACCGCAAAATCAGTAAGGGCTGTGTAAAACTGCAGTGCAATTTTAGGATCCATTACTACCCGGTTGTATTTCATGGCCAAGTTGATTTTTTGATTTACCTGATAAGTGATGGATGGACGGATTTGAATGTTGCGCATTCCTGCATTGTATTTATTCAAATCCTCGTCAATTTTGCGCAGAATGGTTACGTTATCGGCAACTGCAACTGTTAGGTCAAATCTAAAATCGTTTGGAAGGTAAAGCCTGCGGCCATTGCGCTTAAATGGGAGTGTAAGTCCCGTAACCCTATAGCCTCCAGTTACTTGCAATTCGTTATTCCTGTTTTCAGTAACATTATAAGCACTGGCAAACAATTTTATAGTTCTACTGCGTTTGTATTCCATCCCTAGGGTCCAATTGTTTTTGGTAGAAACATTGATTCCAATTAAGGGGTAGAATCCTTCTGATATAGTAACATCGGCTATTTGGTATTTGGGGGTAAAGTCTTTTCCAACTGCCGGTATTGGTCCTTCACCATCAAATTGCAGGTTGCGGGTATAGCTACCTAAAATGTACCTACCATTGTAAGCATGCTTTAATGTAATGTTGGTGAAAATTTTGCTTAAAGCTTTAATCCTAGTTAATCCGTTGTAATTGATGTTCCAGTTGGGCATAGGGATCTTTGGGAATCCTTGAATATCGGAATTTTTTAAGTTCCTTTTACCAGAATAGGTGCTGTAAAACGAACCTACCAATACATCTTGTGATGTTTTGCTATAACCTATTGGGAATTTGGTGATGGGGTCTTCACCTTTAGAAATGATTCTTTGGTCGGCAAACATCAGCTTTTGGGCAACAGAATAGCGATTATTTAGGAAGTTTTGGAATACTTGATTGGGATGCTCTTCCCCATTGGTTTGGTCTTTAACAAAATGGGTACGCATAAAATTGCCCGTTATGGTATATGTACCGGTTTCTGTAAGTCCTTGGTCAATCCATTGAGTACCATCCCAGCGGAATTGGCTTTGCATACCTTTGGTTTGGTTGCGGTTAATGTCCAATTGAATTCTAAATCCTTTTAGAGGTTCAACGGTCATATTCCCCATAATGTTTTCAGTAAGGTTGGTTCTGTAGAAATTGGATTGTCGTACATCTTGACTCAAGGCTCCTGAACTTGCAAGGCGGGTGCGGATGTTTTCATCCTGCCAACCGAAAATAAAGGGAATACCTGGCTGTTGGTGTAAGAAGTTGTAACCGAAATAATCTGGACGGTACACAAATCCGGGAAGCTGGGTACCATCTTTTAAAGTGTAATTGATGGTGGCATTTTTAAACATGGTGAGGAATGTGCCCACAAAAACTTTTCCTGGATTGGGTTTTTGAGGTTTTTTGTCTTTCTCATCCGTGTCATCTTTATCAGGATTGTCGGTTGGTTTTTTCGCTGGGGTTTTCTTGGGAATGGGTTTTTCCAAATTCCGCAACCATGGAATTTTCATGTACAATTGCTGAAAATTGAATGTATTGGTAAAATTGATATCCCTGCCGTTTTGTATGTTATTGCCCAAAGACATAAAGGCAGGCGGCGCTTGCGACCATTGATAACTGCCTGTATAAGTAATGCTAGAATTGATCCAAGCCAAAAATCCAAATTTGGAGAATGGCAATTGATAAGTGGCTGTAACTGACTGGTTAAAAGATTTGGGCCTTCCTAAAGACAAAAACTCGGATCTTACAGAGTCTTTTTTGAGTTCAGTATTCAAAGCCCCATAAGGTTCTTCTATGCGGCTTGTAGCAGTAGCGGTATAGTTAATGTTTATAGAACTGGTAAGCGGCAAGGTCATGTTATAAACCCTATCCATAAAGAAGTTTTTATCGTAAAGCCTTGGATTGATTTGTCGGTAACTGTTGTTGTTCCGTGCCTGGGTTTCGCTGTAAAACCGGCTCACCTTCCAGTTGGTGTTGAATTGAGAGGGCAGTAGATTAAAGTTAAAATCAGCTATTGGTTTTAGCCATTTCCCTTTAAGGGATTTAAATGGTTTTATAGATTTGGTGGCTATGGTGTAGTTATAACCAATTTGTGCAACGGTGTTTTTGCTAAAGTACTCTTCAATTTGTTGGTTTCTGCGGTAATTTTTTTGGTAGTTGTAACTCACATTAAAATTAGAAATATTCCAAGGTTTGGGTTTGCTTCCGGGTCTTGCAGCTATGCGAACATTTGAAAAATTGAGGCTGTAAAGAGAGGTGTAATCTTCAGCCGCTTTTCTAATACGCTTGCGTTCATCTGTATCTTGAATCCCCGCCAAAAATGTTTGCAATTCCATATCTGGGTTAAGCGGATTGAATTTTGGTCGCACATAGCTTTCTGAATAACCAATGTACATAGGAGCACTTACACCAGTTTTTTGAGGGAAGAATTTACCCAATTCCAAATTGCTGGCAATGTCGTAGTTAATATTGGTGCTCAAA
>JADYZD010000073.1 GCA_020853295.1 Bacteroidia bacterium
ATGCAGTGCCATTTAACTCCTACCCTTCACACAACAAAACCGCCTATATCCTATTTACGTCGGGCACTACAGGAATTCCGAAAGGTGTTCCAATAACTTTTGGCAATATTCAAACCTTTTTAAATGGGTTTATAGATGCCGGATATCAAATTGAAGCCAAAGACCGATTTTTACAAATGTTCGAACTCACCTTCGACCTGTCTGTAATGTGTTTTCTGGTGCCACTTACCCACAGTGCATCTTTCTTTCCTTTGCCAGGTGGTATGATTCGTACCTTAGGCTTGTATCATATTTTGGAAAGCTGCTCCGTTACGGTGAGTTTAATGGTACCCTCTGCAATAAACATGTTGTTGCCTTACTTGGGAGACATTCACTTGCCGGATTTAAAGTACAGCTTGTTTTGCGGGGAAGCATTAAAAACCAATTTGGTAGATCAATGGAAACAATGTGTGCCCAATGCACGTATAGACAACGTGTATGGCCCAACAGAAGCCACCATATTTTGTACCATACAACAAATCAACCGTGAGCATCCAGAGGCGGATTCTATGAATGGGGTGTGCAATATTGGTTTGCCTATGTCTGGCGTAGATGCCGTAATATTTTCTGAAGGCAAAGAAGTACATGAAAACATGGTTTCAGGCGAACTCTGCTTGTGTGGCAACCAAGTTACACCTGGATATTTGAAAAATGACCTTCAAAACCAACAGCGGTTTTTTAAATATAACGGGGTGGACTTTTACAAAACCGGTGATTTGGTTTCCAGAAATGAAAAAGGCACATTGGTATACCTTGGCCGCTTGGATGATCAAGTAAAGATACAAGGATTTAGGGTAGAGCTTGCAGAGTTGGAAGTGGCGGCTACCCATATTTTGCCTGAACACATGTCAGTAGCAGTGGGATTCACAGATGCCACTGGCAATACCAGACTTGCACTTTTTGTAAAAGAGCTTAAATCGGAACCGGAATGGGTGCGTGACCAAATGTCTGGAATGATACCTGATTATATGGTGCCCCATTTGGTTTTAGAAATCGATGATTTCCCGTTGAACAACAATGGTAAAACCGATAAAAACAAGCTCAAACAATTGGCTTTGGGTTACATGTAATATGGAAATCAGAGAGGCCACCATATCCGATGTGCCATTTGTATTGGACGCCATTATTGAGTCAGAAAAATCTGGAACCGAAATACTGAGTTGGGCCCGCATATTGGGTGCAACTGAAGACCAGGTGCGCAGTTATATCCACGATATTTTAATAGAAGAAATTGAAGGACAGGAATGGTACATCCCCAATTTTAGAATAGCTGTGCTTGATGGTGAACCGGTGGCTGCTCTTAGCTGTTGGATAGAAGGTGAAACAGGCTTGGCATCATCCACATTAAAAGCCCAAGCAATGGCGTATATGGCGGCCGACCTTTGGTCGGCCGCCTCCAAAAACCTCCAATTGGTGGCTTCCGTTCAAATTGCCCGTGCCAAAGGAGCCCTGCAATTGGAACACATCTATACCGTACCCTCCAAACGCGGACAAGGTATCGCTTCTTTGCTCATTCAACACTGTATTGACACATCTCGCCAAGACAACAATTCACCCCATTTGGCTGAAATTCAGTTGATGGGCGAAAATGAACCGGCTTTGCGTTCATACACAAAGTGTGGATTTCTAAAAACCACCACAGGACCCATTTCAGAGATTGAGGCCATAAATTTGCTTCCAGGGAGATACAGAGTGTCTCTTACCCGCAAAATTTGATATGGAAATAACAGAAATCAAAACCAACCTAAAAGCGATTTTTTCTAAAGTATTTCAAGCCCACGATATTGAAATCACTGAATCACTCACTGCAGATCAAGTAAATAAATGGGATTCCTTGTCACACCTTACCATGATTGCTGAGGTAGAATCCACTTTTGGTATCAAATTCAAACTCAAAGAATTGGTTGGTATGAAAAATGTAGGTGATATGATAACCCTGATTCAGGAAAAAACCAGTACATGACCCGTTTCCAATCCTTTAAACCTACCATTGCAGTTTTGTTCACCGGAATTCTTCTCGGGGGTATGGTATTGCTGTTTAGCAGTCCCAATGCAAGTTGGTTTGAAAAAAATGGATTGGCTTTCACCTCATTTAAAGATTTAAAAACAGGTTTAAAAACCACAACAGTTAAATCACAACCCATAAAAAGGACCCAAGCACCCATTAAGCTAGATTCAGGCATTAGCAAAGCCGTTCTTCAGCAAATTGATACCCTGCGCAGCAAGTTGGCGTACCTTGAAAACTTTCCTGGGGCATCAGAATCCACCGCACTCGATCTTTTCTTTGCCCAGTTAGCACATTGCTCAGACACTGTTGTGCATATTTGGTATTACGGCGATTCGCAAATTGAAGGCGATAGGATTACCGGGGAATTGCGCACCCTTTTACAAGGCAAATTTGGGGGCTCTGGTGCAGGTTACCTGCCACTTAGCGACCCCAGCACCTACCGCTATTTTGAATTAAAAACCGGAAAATCCTTGCTGGGCTTAAATTGCTTCACGCATAAAAAACCCAGAGGATTTGGATTTGCAGGAAAAATATACAAGTTCAATACTTCCGATAGCGATTATTCGGCCAGCACCTCAGTTTGGGTATCTCCTTCTTTAAAGTACCAAAAATTGTATTTGTTGTGCGGCAAATCTTCTGGGGGCAATGCCAAAATCTTTACCAAAGACAGCAATGGTGTAGCATTCAAAATTCCTGTTTCCACTGCTTCAGCAGCAGTAATGCTCCCTGTTCGCCAACCCCATGGCAAAATCACACTTACCCTTCCCGCAACATCCACATATGCTGGACTGATGTTTGAAGGAAGTTCAGGAATTCAAATTGACAATTGCGGTATACGCGGGCATTCTGGTGATGGTTTAAAAAATATCGATGCCAATGTAATTGTGAACGATGCACATCGGTGGAATACCAAACTGGTGGTATTTCATTTGGGCAACAATATGATTCCAGTTATTCGCAGCGGTGCTAAAAACATGGCCTTTTACACCCAATTCTTTGAAGGCATCATCAACCGATATAAAAAACTATTGCCCAATGCCAGTTTTCTGCTGGTAAGTGCAGGCGATATGGGCACTACCAGCAATGGCAATGCAGTGCCTTACCCCAATGTGGGCGAATTTGTTGAAGCCATGCGCCAAGCTGCATTAAATACCGGTTGCGCATTTTTTGATGCCCATGCTATGATTGCCAAAGATGGTGGCATCCTCGGATGGATGAACAAAGGCAGAGCCGGCCTAGATGGCCATTTAACTCCCAAAGGACAAATGATATATGCCCAGAATATTTTTACTGAGCTTATGCGAGAATACGAAGTGTACAAACTAACCCATACCAAGTCATAAAAAATCTCATCTCTATATTATCCGTTTTTCTATTTGCAATTCTTCCGAATGCTTTAGGCGCCCAGCAATTTCCAAATTGGTCTGATCTCAGTTATTACCCCTATACTTGGCTACATCCTGAACTCAATAATTTTCAGTTTTACCAACGCCAGGCCATTGCTCCATTTTTCGAAAAATTATCGCATGCAAATCAGAAAAAAGTAACCGTTTTGCATATTGGTGATTCTCATGTGCAAGCCGATGTATTTACAGGTGAGCTAAGGAATTTATTACAACAATCATTTGGTTATGGCGGCCGCGGTTTGGTGTTTCCTTATTCTACTGGACATACCCATGCTGCAATAGACTACGCCACCACCCATACAGGCAGGTGGTTGTACGCCAAAAATGTTGAACAATCGCCAGAATTGCCCATGGGAACTACCGGGGTAAGTTCAAAAACATATGACAGTGCAGCGAGTTTCACCATAAAATTCAAAACTGCCCAAAGACCTGAGTTTACCCGATTGAGAATTTTCTTGAGCAAAACCGAAGAAAGCTATGATTTGGTGCTTAAAACCAACCATGAAACCATCAATATTGATGTTTATGATAAATCTAAAGATATTGGTGTTGCCAATTATATTGATGTGGATTTGGAGAAAGGTGATGAACTTCTGGCTTTTACTTTACAAAAAAATGCACCCGAACAAAAGCAATTTGAAATTTATGGAATAAGCATTGAAAACCCAGAAGATAAAGGAATTTTATACCACAGTGTTGGCATTAATGGTGCCGGTTATTACAGTGTGCTCAGAGAGAATTTATTGCTAGAACAATTGAGCTATTTAAAGCCTGATGCTGTAATTCTCGATATCGGTGCAAATGATTATTGGAAAACCGGAATTAATGAAAGTGCTTATATCGGCAATATGGAAAAAATGGTAGCGCTTTTGAGGAAATACGATC
>JADYZD010000074.1 GCA_020853295.1 Bacteroidia bacterium
ATTTTCTTTCTTTCGGCAAGTTTTCTTATAAGTTTACAGCCCTGCTGCCAAGTAAGACCGCCAGGTTCTGCTGTGCCTACGGCAGGTGCAACCGATGGGTCAAAGCCATCTGCATCTATGGTTAAATCAACATGGTCTGAAAGCTTGTCAATACAAGCATTTATCCAATCATCATTATCCCACAACTGGTGTGCATACCAAGTATGAATGTTGTCTGAGTTTTTAATTAATGTAGCTTCTTCTGCGCATTGGGCGCGAATACCCACCTGCACGAGAGGAATATCCAGTTCATGAATGCGTGCCATAACTGATGCGTGGGAGTATGGATTTCCTTGGTATGCTTCTCGCAAATCACTGTGTGCATCAATTTGTAGCACTGAAATATCTTTGTATTTTTTATGAAAAGCCCTGACAAAACCGTAGGTAACGGTATGCTCTGCTCCTAAGGAAACAACATATTTGCCAGCATCAATTAATTCGCTGGTTTGATCTTCAATGGCTTCAATGGCATCGGCATTCACCCTGCCTCTAAAGTCCATTTCTTCAAGGGTTACAATGCCAAAATCTTTGTAAGATTCTCTATCAATTTCTTCATCATAGAATTCTACAAAATGGCTTGCCTCAATAATTGCAGCGGGTCCTTTATCAGAACCTGAGAGGTAGCTGCTTGTATGTTCATACGGAACTTGTTGTATAACAACCTTTGCAGTATTCCAATGGGTTAATTCCTCTTCAGGAATAGCCAAGAAACCGTCTTCTGCTGGTAAAACAGGGGTCATGGTTGCAAAATTACACTATTAGTTTTATTAGCCCTTTATTTGGGCAATAAAAAGCCCACTGTTTTCAGTGGGCTCCTATTTTCTTATCCTTTAACACGTTCAACGTATTCTCCGGTTCGGGTATCAATTTTGATTTTTTCTCCTGAATCACAAAACAAAGGTACATTAATAACCGCACCTGTTTCTAGGGTAGCGGGTTTCAGTGTATTGGTGGCAGTATCGCCTCTAAGGCCAGGTTCTGTGTAGGTGATTTCTAGAATTACATGTACAGGTGCAGTAGCGCCAATTGGCAAATCGCCTTCAAAAGAAACCATAACAATATCTCCCTCTTTCATGAACTTGGCACCTTCACCAAACATATTTTTGGCAATGGGAACTTGATCATAAGTTTCATTGTTCATGCAGATAAAGCTATCGCCCTCCTCATATAGGTATTGCAATTCGTGTACTTCTACGCGAACTATTTCCACCTCTTCGCCACTGCGAAAGCGATTTTCAGCAATTTTACCATCTTTAACCCTGCGCATTTTAGCTTGATAAAAGGCGCGCAGATTGCCAGGTGTGCGGTGTTGCCATTCTGTAATCTGGCACAGTTCGCCGTTATAACGGATAAACATGCCATTTGAGATATCTTGTGTAGTAGCCATAGTCTTTGGTTGGCAAAAATAGGGAATCTGAGTTGAAAGTTGAATTTCTGTATGAAGGCAATAAAAAAACCACTTACTTTGGAGGCTCCTCCTCAAAATGAAAAAAATATTCTTCCTTTCTATCTTCCTTCTCATTCTTTTTGAATTTGCCAAGGTATATTTCATTATGCCTATGCCGGGCAGTCAAAAAATGAACTCTTTAAACTTGGCGTATTCCCTGCATTCTTACCGATGGTTTATTCGTGGAATCTTGATTATTCTTATTCTATGGACCATAGGAAGCGCTTGGAAATCCAACAAAGGTTGGCTGGTTTTTTCATTAATGATTTTGGGGATTTCCGGGGTGGCATTTAATGGGCCTTTAACCGCTGCTGTTATCTTTAAACCCATAAAAAGGAAAGTATTTGCTGCTGAGGATGCCAATAAAATTAAACCCGAGAAACTTGTTATCGGGATTGAAATTAAAGGAGAATCTAAGGCTTACCCCATAGAAATGATTGGCTATCACCACCGAATTATGGATACTGTGGGTGGGGAACCGGTTTTTGTTACTTATTGCACCGTTTGCCGGTCAGGCAGGGTGTTTAATCCTGTAGTTGATGGTGAGCTTATGGAGTTTAAATTGGTGGGTATGGATCACTTTAATGCCATGTTTGAAGATTTAAAAACAGGATCATGGTGGAGGCAAGAAAGCGGTGTTGCTTGCGCTGGAGAATTAAAGGGCTTAGCCATGACAGAAATTGCAGCTACACAAACCTCCTTAAAAAACTGGTTGGAAATTCACCCTGATAGCAAAATTTTGCAGTGGGATCCAGATTTTGCCGAAAAATATGCCGCCATGGGCAAGTACGATAAAGGACTTGGAAAAAGTGAGCTTACCAAAACAGATTTTGGCAGTTGGAATGAAAAAAGTTGGGTGCTTGGACTTGCATCCGGTAATACTTCTCATGTATATGATTGGAATTGGATAAAGGAAAAAGGTTTTTTTGTGGATTCTATTGAGGGAAAAACAATAGTAATCTTTGGTAATAGTGATGGTTTAAGCTTTTCTGCTTGGTATGTGCCCTTGCCTTTTGATC
>JADYZD010000075.1 GCA_020853295.1 Bacteroidia bacterium
CTAGCAACTTGTTGGCACAGAATCTTGTTTTCAAACATTTCAGGTATGATTCGGGAATCGCTATGCGGTGGTATCCCGCAAATAAATCCGTATGGCAAAGCATTTCTAAAAACAAATTTGGTGTAATCCGATATGAAATGCTTGACGATGGCAACATCAACAATAAAGCCACTCCTGTTCAATTTGAGCCATTTGGTTTTAATATAGAAAGTGTTTCTAACAAAAAGGACAGCCTTGCCGAATTTGTTCTCGGTTGTTTACAATCAAATGCCAGTGGTTCCAATATTTCAGAAATTATTGCTACAATAAATTCAGAAGAGTCTTGTATGGCTTTTAGCATGCTATTGCTGCAGCAAAATTTTGATCTTACACTTCAGTTTGGTATGGGTTTCTTTGACCCAACAGCCTCAAAAAATAAATTTTATTACTACCGAATCTTTCAAATCAATTCACCCTTTTCTGATACATTTGATATCCCCATATATGACAGTGAACCCAAAATGCAAATGGGGCCACCTTCCTTAATAAGCAAAGCTGAAGGAATAGAAATTCATTGGAATAAAAATGAAATACCTGAGAATATATGTGGATTTTATATCGAAAAAAGAAAGTATCCATTTGCCCATTGGATATCTATAACAGAAAAGCCCATTTACAAAGATGTTGTGCTAACATCCAATACAGAAAACAGTGTTTATTGGGACAATGACGTGGTTCCAGACTCAAATTATGAATACCGTTTTATACCCGTAAATTATTTTGGAGACCAACTTTTAAGTAGTCAATCAAGTCGCGTTATAGCAGTGGGAATTAACCCTTCATCACCTCAGAATTTGTACATAGAAAATGGCCTAATTTATTGGTCTTTTCCAGCATCAAGCGAAAATAATATTGAAGGATTTGATGTGTATACTTCTGACAGTTTGATGGATGGATACAAACCATTAAATTCCATTATTATTGAGAAAACACAAAGAAGTTTTGGGGTGCCCAATTTTCCCAATAGCCAATATATAAAAGTTATCGCCAGATCAAACAAGGGTGAATTTGCTGTTTCCGATGCACTTTTTACCCAATCCGTAGACAGTATTCCTCCAGAATCACCAAACATTGTCTATTCACAAATTGATTCATTGGGTATTGTGATTTTGCGCTGGAGAAAAAACCCAGAAAGAGACCATTTGGGTTATCAAATTTACCGATCAAATTCTAGATTCACAGAGTTTAGCAACATCAGCCCGCAGTGGATTGCAGATACCACATTTCAAGATACTTTGGATATCAATTGGCAACGCGATAGCATTTACTATTATGTTCTAGGGTCAGATCTACGCTATAATCAAAGCAAAGCCTCCCTCCCCATTGCCCTCAAATTGCCTTCATTTTTTGTTCCGGATGCACCCATAATTTTCCAATTAACCCAACAAAAACCTGGATTGATTTTAGGCTGTGTAGGATCCAATGCCGATGTGTTGCACTATGAAATCTATAAAAAAGAGGGCAAATTTGATTGGATTTTGTACAAAACTTTACCTGGAAATCTGAAAAAAGAATTTAACGACACAGATGTTCATATTGCAAAGAATTTAAATTATTCATACAAAATCAGGGCAAAGAATTCTCATGGAACATATTCCAAATTTTCGCCTGAAATGGGCATAATCACTGAAGGAAGTCAAACCCTTGAATCCATATCAGGATTCAAAATATGGATTGACTCTGCTACTAGAAAAACGTATTTTAGTTGGAACAAACCCAAATCTACACTTCACCATTACCGCATAATTGATAAAACACCGGGAAAGGTTCATACCATTGCCACGGTTGGTGGGGACAAAACGGAACTGGTATTGCCTTATATTTACACCTCCGAATTTAAAAACATCATCATCATCGGTTATAATACAGAAGGAGAAAGAACAACATGGTAAAACGGTATTTGCTCATATTATTGATGTTACAAGCCTTTATTTCCAAGGCTACAACGTATTACCATTTTACTTTTGATGCCAACTATCAGTACAATCCTGGTCAGGATTCTACATTAAAAATCAAGTGGATTTGTCGTGATTTTACCGGTGATTTTGCCGACTCTTTTTTTGTAAAGAGCCACACTAAATTTGGAAAACACTATGCATTTACCAACAATTTCGCGATTAATACCATTGACATTTTGGTATATAATTCTAAGGGGGTAGTAATTGGCAATTACAATCAAGGCTCGGGTTTGTACAGCTTTAGATGCAGTGGTTATCCATTAATTCACCCATTTAACGGCAATTCCTGTAATAATTTCAATACATTTAATGCTGGAAATTTATGTTTAACAGGAAATTTCATATTTGTAAAAGATGCAGTGCACGATTTTATAAGTTATAAAAACGGCCACTTTAGTGATCCTTTGGGTATTTATTGTAATTGGGAAGCTCCCAATCAAGAAACCCAATTAAAATTAACATCACCCTGTTATTTCCCATATGCTACTTCAGGAAAATTGCAATGGCAAGAAAGCAATAATGGCATTGACAACTGGATAGATATTGATACTGGTGAAAGCATTTATCCTGCAAAAAGCAGCTATACAGGAGGCAGAATGTACAACCAAAACAGGTGGTATCGGGTAGTTTCTAAAGGCAATAAGGTTAAAAATATCAGTGGGAATTACTATAGTGAAATATTTGGTCCTGTACATTTCTATTTGGGAGCAAAATTGGATAGTGTAATTTTAAAAGCAGGTACCGGATGCAATGAAAAACCCGATGTATGGCTTTATTATAAAGCTGATAGTTTGCATAAAGTTTTAGGAAATCCACGTGCTTGGTTGTTGTATAAAGCCAGCGATACTTCTATAGAAAAAAGGTGGTTTTTGGATACTTTTAGCGAATGGCCATTGAAATTAAAAGGAAGAAAAATAAAACCAGAAACTGGTTATCCCGTTCCTCCAGAAAAAGTACAATTGCTTAAAGGCAAATATAAAATCATGTATGATTTTGCATCATGGCGCGGATTTGATTGCAAACTGTATTTTGACTCTTTTACAGTGCGCGATAACGTGATTCATGAATTTACCTTGACCCCAACAATTCTGAGTGAGGAAATGTGTTTTGGCACTAAAACCGCATCAATAAAATTTAAGCTAAATTCTGCCGATACTTTTAATATAAAAATAAGTTTAGACAGCCAACAATATTATGATACTTC
>JADYZD010000076.1 GCA_020853295.1 Bacteroidia bacterium
GCTTGGTTGATGATGACCCCAATTACTTTTTGCAATTCTTCCTGAGACTGGGCATTGTAATAGCGGCCAGCGCAACTGTAGGTAAGTCTGAATTTTTCATCATCAGATCCAATACCAATAATAAACGGTTTGAGAACAATGCCCTTTTTCTGCAATTCTTGGCTTACTGCGCAGGGATCGCCATTGCACTCTTCAATACCATCTGTAATAATTACAATAATATTTCTTGCTGTTTTATCTACCGGAAAATCTTTTGCTGCTGCAAGTAAAGACTGGGTAATGCTGGTATAACCCAAGGGTTTGATTTGGCGCAAACGGGTAACGAAAGCTTTGTGGTTGTTTGGCGCAAAAGGCACTTCCAGCTTGGTATCCTTACAATCCTTTTCGGTAATGGGTTTGTTGTGTCCAAATACACGAAGTCCTACCTCAAGATTCTCAACACCCCGCAGGGTATCGATAATCTTAGACATAACTGTAATGGATGCGGCCCAACGGTTGGTGTTGCCCATGGTGGCCACCATACTTCCACTTCCATCGAGCAGGAAAAGGACCCTGGTTTTGCGACCGGCAAAAGAATTGGTTACTTGAGCATGAGATACACTGCTGCAGGCAACTAAGGCAAGCAACAGAATTCCGATAGTTTTTTTCATTTAATAATCTCCCAATGTTTCGGGGAGTTGTGCCATAGCGGTTGCAAACTGATCATCGTTGGGTGCTTTTCCGTGCCAGGCGTGAGTGCCCATCATGAAATCCACACCCATACCCATTTCAGTTTTCATTACAATAACTACGGGCTTGCCGTTTCCTGATTTGCTTTTGGCCATTGCCAATCCATCAAGAACAGCTTGCATGTTATTGCCATCCATGTGCATGACTTCCCAACCAAAAGAAGCAAACTTGCTGCCAATTTCGTTTAAGCCCATAATATCTGCGGTAGAGCCATCAATTTGCTGGCCATTAAAATCCACAGTTACGATTAAATTGTCCAATTTATTGTGGGCGGCATACATCACTGCTTCCCAAATTTGGCCTTCTTCAAGTTCACCATCACCGGTGAGTACATACACCAAATTGGAATCGGCATCGAGTTTTTTACCGACAGCAGCGCCACAAGCCACACTAAGTGCTTGTCCTAAGCTACCTGATGCCACACGAATACCGGGTAAACCTTCGTGGGTAGCGGGATGCCCCTGCAAACGGGTGTTCAATTTGCGAAAAGTAGCCAATTCAGAAACGGGGAAATACCCACTTCTTGCCATAACGCTATAGTACACTGGTGAAATGTGTCCATTGCTCAAAAAGAACATATCCTCGCCTGAGCCTGTTTTATTGAAAGGCACCGGTTTGTGATTCATTACCTCAAAATACAAGGCAGTTAGGAAATCTGCACATCCAAGAGATCCGCCTGGATGGCCACTTTGCACCGCATGCACCATGCGGAGGATATCGCGTCTCACTTGGGTCGCGATTTGCTGTAATTCGGCTGTTGTTGCCACTGGTACAAAAATGGGTTGGATTAAGTTTAGAGTATGCACAAGTTTTCAAGAGTATTCAAAGTTGGGTAAAGCGTTTCGCTATTTGCAGTGCAATAACTGTAACTTATTCACTCGTTCTGCGTTTAGCAACGAAATGAGTTGGGAATCAAGCCTAAAATCACTAAATTTGCAGGTTCAAATGAGAGTCGGCCTTTTTGCAGCCATAGCATTGTTGTTTTTCGCTTCCTGTAGCGACTTCAACAAGGTATTTAAATCCAAGGACAATGGACTTAAATACAATAAGGCTATAGAGCTGTTTGAAAAAAAGGATTATACCCGTTCCTTGCAGCTTTTGGAGCAATTGCGCGACAGTTACAGGGGCAGCGACAGTCTGGAATCGGTGTATTACCACACTGCTTATTGCCATTTTCATTTGCAGGATTATGAATATGCTGCTTTGTTTTTCAAGGACTACACCGAAAATTTCACCCGCAACCGCAAACTTACTGAATGTGCTTACATGGCTGTTTATTGTGATTTTTTAAGCATAGGCACTTACGAACTGGACCAGAGCAACACCAAACATGTAATAGATGAGTTGCAAACCTTTATCAATTACTATCCCAATTCTAGCTATGCATTAAAATGCAATGAGCACATAGATGCATTGCGCAAAAAACTTTACCAAAAGGAATACGAATGGGTAAAAGCTTATTTGCAACAGGGCCACTACAGGGCTGCGGTAACCAGTGCAAGAAACACATTAAAAACCTATCCCGATATTGAACAAAAGGAAGAGTTGGAATACATTACCATTCAGGCCCAATATTTGTATGCTACCAACAGCATTGAGAAGAAAAAGTTGGAACGCATGAAAGAGGCCATGGAGAATTGGAAAGAGTACAACTACATCAATAGCAATAAAGGCACATACTATAAAGAAGCCTTGGTTTTGAAAGAGAAAATAGAGAAAGAATTAAAAAAACTACAAGAAACAATATGAGCACTCCTATATCTAGAACAGCTGACACCCGCGACTTGCGCGAGTTTGAAGATGACACCCACAACATCTACTTGTCTGCTGTTGTTATTTCTAAAAGGGCAAACCAAATTGCTGAAAAGCAAAAAGAAGAATTGCGCAACAGGTTGGAGCCATTCATTAACGATACCGATAACCTAGAGGAAATTCAGGAAAATCGCGAACAGATTGAAATTTCGTTGATGTATGAAAGAATGCCCAAGCCTACTTTACTGGCTACCGAAGAGTTCATAGAAGGCAAAACCTACTGGAGACTCCCCGACGCCGCGAATGTTATTGGCGAATAAGAATATCCTTTTAGGGGTTACTGGAGGCATTGCTGCTTACAAAATCCCATTATTGGTGCGGTTGCTTAAAAAAAGCGGTGCCAATGTTCGCGTGCTGTTAACACCAGCAGCACACCGATTTGTAACCGCTGAAACCCTTGGGGTGCTATCAGGCAATCCTGTTTATACTGATTTTTTTAACGAAGAAACGGGTGAGTGGAACAACCATGTAGAATTGGGAATTTGGCCCGATTTAATGGTGGTTGCTCCTGCTACTTCCAATTCCATTTCCAAAATGGCCAATGGGGTGGCAGATAATTTATTGCTCACCACCTACCTCTCAGCACGTTGTCCGGTTCTTTTAGCACCAGCAATGGATTTGGACATGTATTTGCACCAAAGCCTAAAACGGAATTTGGATATTTTGGCCAAAGATGGCTGCACCATTATAGAGCCAGAAACGGGGGAACTCGCATCAGGCTTGGTGGGACAGGGCAGAATGGCGGAACCCGAAAACATTTTTGCCACCATTTCAAAGCTACTTGCTCCAGAAATCTCATTGGAAGGTAAAAAAATACTGGTTACTGCTGGTCCTACCCATGAAAACATCGATCCAGTGCGTTTTATTGGCAATTATTCTACAGGCAAAATGGGATTTGCGATTGCTGAGGCCTTTTTACAAGCTGGTGCAGAGGTTCATTTGGTTACCGGACCAGTAGCCTTGCCCGATATTGAGCATGTGCATATGGTGAGGGTAAACAGTGCTGTAGAAATGCTGGATGCATGTACAAAATTGTTTCCTGAGATGGATGCAGCGGTGATGAGTGCGGCAGTGGCAGACTACAGACCTGCAGAAGTGGCGACCGAAAAAATCAAAAAGAAAACAGAAGAGCTGCATATCCATTTGGTGAAAAACCCAGATATTTTGGCAACATTGGGAAGCCTTAAAATTAAGGAGCAAGTTTTGGTGGGTTTTGCTTTGGAAACAGAAAACGAATTGGAAAATGCCAAGGAAAAACTCAAAAGAAAAAACCTGGATTTAATTGTGTTGAACTCGATGCGCGACGCAGGCGCAGGATTTGGCCATGACACCAACAAAATTACCCTGATCGATGAAAAAGA
>JADYZD010000077.1 GCA_020853295.1 Bacteroidia bacterium
GATAATCGGCCCTTATGGTATAAAATGCACTTTTAATGCTGCTCTCTTTATTGGTTTTAAAGTTCTGAGTGAACAATAAATAACTCCTTATAGTACTAGAGGTACCCCTTGGGTTGGCATTAAAATTAAGAATATTGTTTGTGGCGCTAAGTCCATTGCTATAGTTATAGCTGGCATAGGCAGTTACTGCAACTTGTTTGTTGGGCCTAAATTCCAATTTTCCAATAAAGTTACCATTGGCCAAAGGAGAATTCGGACGCGCTTTTAAGCGTTCGAAATCACTTTCACGCAAATAGCTTGCACGGTTTACAAAACCATTGGGGGTTATTACCAGTGGGGTTTGTTCCAAATCAGAAAGCTTGGCTTCATTAACCACATAAACTCCAGTTCTGGTAGGGTTTGGGTCTTTATAATAACCTATGGTACCATCGAGCATAAAGCCCAATTTTACCAGTTTTTTGGTTTTGCCTTCTTCTTTATAAGATTTAACCCAAAGTGGACCAGATATAAATCCTTCTAAAGTATTGTATGCAAATGGGTCGAGCATGGTAGAGGTAATACCTTCCAATGCGGTCACCAATTTTTCTGAACCACTGCGGGTGGTATCGCTAAATGCACCTCCGGTTAAATCACCATACATGGCAGCAATACCGCCGATGTTTACAGAAATGGCTTCAGTAGCCAGTGAACCAACCGTTCCTCCACCAATGGTTCTTTGCCCATCGATAAAAGTAGCATTACCATCAGCCCTGGTGCCGCGCACGGAAATACCTTGTGCTGTTGAAACCACTGCTGAGTTGGTCCTTACCAAAGCATCTGCTCCACGTGCTCCACCACCAAGAATTTGACCGCGAGATACTGAACGTTCATTGCCTTGCAAGTCGATTACTTCTTTGGGTCTAGTAACTCTTACCGTAGCCACACCTATGGAGCCTACCTTAGCGCCAAGAACAGCATCCCAAGTTGGATTCAAGCCAGCAACCAATGTTCGGGTAACTGTTGCCGAATCCCCATTTTTAATTGCGGTTATGTCATAAGTACCAGGCTGTAAAGTTTGAAATACGATTTCACCATCACTGTTGGTGGTGTCGCTTTCAATTTCAATGCCCTCTTTTACTAGGGTAACCAAAACTCCGCTAACTTTCTTGTCGGTTTTTCCATCTAACACAGAAACGCGGAAATCGGCAAATTGCACTTGCGCATTGGCTGTCAGAATTCCTGAAAGCATAAGGCAAAGGGCTGCCGAAAACTTAAGTATTGTTCGATTCATATACAATTGTTTTATTCGTCGTTTAAATCCCGAAATTCGTCGGGAGATTTCATTGGCAAGTTTACTTAACATTCTGCCATTCTCCAAAAGGAGATGCATCATCTGAAAGTCATGCTTTCCACATCGTGGATTTTTATGACCAAATAATTGATTTTCTAACATATAGTTCCCTTTCATATTTATTGAGGTTCATTTGAACCTCGGAGCAATCTTTTTCCTTACTGCGACAGCACTTTGGAGCAAATTTTGCCTGCCAATACTGCCGAAATTTTCTCGTAACTTTCTTTTGTCCACCCCGCCACATGTGGGGTGAGCACTACATTTTTTTTCTGAACCAGTTCATTGAACCAAATTCTGTCTGAATCGCCCATAGAACGCGGATCTTCATGCGGCAATACATCGGCAGCAAAGCCCAGTAACTTGCCAATTTGGAGATTGTAGATAACATCTTTTACATTTACAATGCCTCCACGTGATAAATTGAGTAAAAAAATATTTTTTACAAATAGTTGAAGGTATTCTGATGTTACCATGTTTTTTGTATGACCGTTTAATGGTATGTGTATTGTCAGAATATCAGCATGTTGAAAAATTTCTGCCTCATTTACCTCTTCCACAAGGTGATTTCCATACCCAGTTTTGTATTTATCATAAGCCAAAACCCTCAAATTAAACCCAGATAGCTTTTTTGCTACCGCAGATCCTGTATTTCCATAGCCTATAATTCCTATGGTTTTTCCAGCCAATTCTATACCCCGATTTGCTTCGCGCAGCCATATACCTTGCCTCACTTCCGCATCTGCTTTGGTTATTTTGTGGAATAATGACAAGAGCATTCCAATGGTGTGCTCGCCTACCGCATCAGAATTGGCTTCCCCTGCATTAAAACATTCTATTCCTTTAGAAATGGCATATTCCTCATCTACATTGTCCATTCCAGCGCCTCCCCTGGCTATAAAATTAAGTTCTTTACCACAATCAATTAGTGCAGCATCGGCATGGGTTTTGCTACGTATTACCAAACCAGTGGCACCCAATTTTAGTGCTTCAAGTATTCCTTCTCTGCTAATTTGGGGTTGGTAGTTATAGGCAATTCCCTTTTCATCCAACTGTTGCAGAAGGATTGGGTGAAAATCATCGGCAATAAGAATATTACTGTGGCCCAATTGCTCTTAATTATAAGGGTTTGCCAAAAGGTAAACGGTTTTGCATTTTTTTGACAAAACTCAGTTTTAACTGTAGTATTTCTTCCTCTTTTTCAACCATTCACCACCTGCTGATGAAGCATTAGCCGGCGCAGCAGCGCCACTTGCTTTATTGGATTGGAAATAACACCCTGCTGCAATGGCCAGTGCTTTTTGCATGTTATCATCTGGCGCCGGGGGTAACAAATCCTCTGGCTTAAAATAATTTCCTATAAAATGGGTATCGAAATCTCCATTTAAAAACTTTTCATGGTTGAGCACAAAAGTTCCAAACGCCAAAGTGGTTTCAACACCGGTAATTTTATATTCTGTAATGGCCCGTTTTAGTCTGGCAATGGCAGTTTCGCGGTCGCTACCCCATGCAATGAGTTTGGCCACCATATTGTCGTAGAAAATGGGAATTTCCATACCTGGTTCCATGCAATCATCCACCCTTATTCCAGGTCCCTTGGGCAATTCATAATCTACCAAAGTACCTACGCTGGGCAAAAAATTGTTCATGGGATCCTCAGCGCAGATGCGCAACTCTATAGCATGCCCATTTATTTTCAAATCATCTTGCACATAGCCCAGTTCTTCACCTTGTGCTATGCGAATTTGTTCACGCACCAAGTCCAAACCAGTAATGCATTCTGTAACCGGATGTTCAACTTGCAAGCGGGTATTCATTTCTAAAAAATAGAAATTTCCAGTATCGCCCAGCAAAAATTCAACAGTTCCTGCGCCAGTATAATTACAAGCACGCGCCACATTTACAGCAGCAGTGCCCATTTCTTTGCGCAATTCAGGTGTAAGTGCAACACTAGGAGCTTCTTCTACCAATTTTTGGTGCCTGCGTTGTATGCTGCACTCACGTTCAAAAAGGTAACAAATATTTCCAAAATTGTCGGCCAATATTTGAAACTCTATATGCCTAGGCCCACCCACATATTTTTCAATAAACACGCTATCATCGCCAAAAGCACTTTTGGCTTCACTTTGCGCGGTTCTAAGCGAAGACACAAATTCTGACTCTTCAAAAACCACACGCATGCCTTTGCCACCGCCACCTGCACTGGCTTTTACCAAAACAGGAAAACCCACTTTTTTCGCAATTTCAAGGGCTGCATGTTCATCTTTAATGGCCTCATTAATTCCGGGAACCAATGGCACACCAAATTTTTCAACGGCCTGTTTACTGGCAATTTTGCTTCCCATAATTTCCATTGCCTCTGGTGATGGGCCAATGAGGGTAATCTTGTTCTCACTCAACAAACGCGCAAAAGCAGCATTTTCCGATAAAAATCCGTACCCAGGATGCACTGCATCTGCGCCGGTTTTCTTGCACACCTCCAGTACTTTTTCCATTTGCAAGTAACTCTGCGAAGAGGCTGCCGGCCCAATGCAATAAGCTTCATCTGCATAGCGTACATGAAGCGCTTTGCTATCTGCTTCGCTATAAACAGCAACAGTAGCAATGCCCATTTCACGGCAAGTGCGCATTACCCTAATGGCAATTTCTCCACGGTTTGCTACCAGTACTTTTTTAAATTTTTGCATCTCAGTCCTGATTTTCTTCAGGATTTTGGATCATCGGAAGCTTTAAAAACTCAGCTTCAGAGTGTTTTACATTGCCAAGTCCCCAGAATCCACCATCTGCGGTAGCAATATAATGGGCAAACTGGCGTAGACTCTTATAAAACTGCACCTGAAAGCGGTGTTCCAACTTGGGTAGAATATTGTTTAATCCAGCCAACATATCTGACAAATAGTTGTTGCGTTCCACTGTTTCGTCGGGCAAAGCCGCAATTAGTTGTCTCAACTCATGGGCGGCATCAATATCTAGGGTTTTGTATAATTCTTTCAATTCATATTTTTCCGAAAAGGTTTTGGTATGAATGAGTTCTAAAATACGGTGTTTTTCGGTGTCGTTAATCTCTCCATCTGCACCCGCAATGAGAATGGATACATACATAGGAGCATGTAAAATGAGGTTTTTTTCTTTTTCTGTAAGATTTGTGATGTGTTCGAGCATGGTTCCTTTAATAGCTTGATTTACCTTCGCGAAGGTAAAACAAAATGGCATACACTTTAGCGAGACAAACCATGTCGATGTTAAGAATGGAAATTCTGGGCGACATAAAAAGACCAACAGTGTTGATAGCTGCGGGTTTACAGGTTTTTTCACTTGGGCTATTATGCTTTTTAAGCAACCCTACTTTGGGGGCAAAAACATGGAATAGCCTGTTTTGGCTCACCGTAATCTTTTCCACTTTGCAGGCAGTAAGCAAAACTTTTATCAGCATTGGCCGTTCGCGCTGGATATATTTAAACCAATTGGCAAGTCCATCAGCCATCATTATTGCCAAAATTTTATACGCTTGGTGCATTATGATTTTTTTGTGCCTGCTGGATATGGGGGTGTTTGCATTTTTTATGTCAAATCCTGTGCAGCACATTGGCACTTATTTGGGCTTTGTTTTGTTGGTTTCTGGCGGCCTAGGCACCGTTTTTACCATGATTTCTGCCATTGCTTCTAAAACTGCACAAGCCAGTTTTTTGGTTCCAGTGCTCAGTTTGCCCATTATACTCCCATTGTTACTCATTGGGGTTCAGGGATCGGTGAAGTGTCTAAACCCTGTATTGGTACCCTCTGTTGATAGGGATTTAATGCTTTTGGGAGCTATGAATTTCTTGGTACTTGTGCTCGCTGGGGTTTTGTTCAACCCACTTTGGCGAGAATAGAAACTGTAGCTTCTACCCCAAGATTTTAGGCCTAATCAGGTTTTCACAAATTGGTGTACAAAAAAAGCGCATCCCTTGTTAGGGTGGAATTTACCCTCGGTTTTTAAGGAGATACCTGTATATATGTGTAAAAAGTAAATTTACTTTTAGTTAACACCTGGGTTACTTTGTATTATTGAAAGACAATAGACATCTTACCCGCATTGGATTTGGAGTTTCTCTCTTTCTGTTGGTTTTACTTCATTTCTTAAAGCCTGAATTCAATCCGCTTACACGCAATTTAAGCGAGTATGCCAATGGAAAATACGGTTTCTTAATGATCCTTTTCTTTTTGTTCAATGCCTTGGGCTTTGTGGGAATGGCATTTCACTCCTACCGTATTTTTACACACCGGGCTTATAGGGCAATCGCTTCTTTCCTCTTTTTGGTTTGTGCGTTTTCCGCTGTTATTCTCAGCATCTTTCCCCTAAACCTCATTGATTCACCAAGCAATACCAGCTCCTATATACATATACAAACAGCCCCTATGTTTTTGATCAGTGAAATAGTGGCCATGACGGTTTTTACCATTCGACTGCGATTTGAAAGACCATATAAGCCGCATTTTTTACCTACAATCACCTATGCAGTTTGCACATACTTGGTTTTTATTTTGTTCCTTTTACTGGTTCGCGACCCCAACTACACGGGATTGGTGCAGAGAATGCTCGGTTTTAGCATTTGGCTGTGGCTCATGAATTCCAGTTTTCGACTCACTTAAAACAAAAGAGGGCGGCCTTCGGCCGCCCTCTTTTGTTTTATCCTCTTTAATGAATCAACCTGCCAAATCGGAAATCAACAATACTGCCTGGTCTAAACCTGCATCTTTCTTATACCCCTTCAACCAATCGGTGCGTTGTGCACGTTTGGTTTCATCTTTTCCTGCTTCGTCCATATCTGCAGTTAATGGTACTATAGAATTAAAATGCGGCTTATAAGCAGAATCACTATAGATTTTCTCTTGGTCCTTCAACCCTTTTTGCTGAGCCGAAAATTTATCAAAATTCAAGTGCCATA
>JADYZD010000078.1 GCA_020853295.1 Bacteroidia bacterium
AACAGTAGCGGTATCATAGAATACGCAGCCATCACCATCGGTTACACGCACCTGTATGGTAGAATCGCGGTCAACACTGTTCAGTGTTAAAGCCTTTAAAGTATCACCAGTGGTGTGCGCCGTTGGGCGGGTCCAGTAGTAGCGATAAGGGGCTTTTGCAAAAAGAACAGTAGCCTCAAGGGTAAGTTTGGTACCAAAGCAAGCAAAGGTATCTACGGTGGCCAAAATGGCTGTTGGTGGATCAGGGATAATTACTGTATCGCGGTAAATGGTAGGACAGTTGTCGCTGTTGTTTACCGTATGCACAATAATGAACTTACCACCTTTTCTAAAGGTCATGGTATCGGTACGTTTGCCGCTAAAGTAAAACTCGTTATTTCCAGTGCTATCGCGGAAACTCCATTTGTATTGGGCCACACCTTTAAAACCAGGTTCCAAATTGGCTTCATACGCAAAGCGGCCACATTTTAAGATGGTGTATTTGCGGGTATCAAAAGCGCGGGGATTTACCCTTACTTTAAATCCACGAATGGAGTATGTGGGTTTTGGACAGTGGTCGTCGGTAGCAGTAACGGTGAAAGAGTAAGCCACATCACTGGCTTGGCCCACGCGGGTTTGCCAGCAAAACTGTGCAGTTTTTTCCCGGTCTTTGGGGTTTTTAATGGTAAAAGTAGCACCGGGTATACCATTGTTCCATTTCATTTGCACCGTATCGGGTATGGTTTGGAATGGGGTAAAGGTTTCATCGGTACCTTTAATATCGAAACAGAGTTTATCGCCTTCGCATACTTTGTTTATCGTAGGTCCATCAATTTTGGGGGCCTTGTTATAACCACAATCATCTTTAACAATGAGCTGAATATCCCTTCGGGTTTTGCCCACCATCAAATACTTGCCGGTGGCACTGTCACGCCTCCATTCCGTAATTTCAATCACCACAATTCCCACCTCATCACATTTGGTTGGGGTAAAAATCAAGTCACCACTAGAGGTATCTAGCAAGAATCCACGTGGAGGATCGGTTTTGGTGTTAGGGGTACATTTAATGGTAGAAGGAGGAATACAGTAAACCGTCATAGGATACTGGTAAGTGAAAGGTGAAGAATAACTCACGCTGCCATTGGGCCTGGAATTTAAGCCTGGAGCTAGGCTGTAAGAAAAAGAATCGTAATCAATGGTGTCAATGGCACCATTGTTAAAGTAATAGGCCTGGTTACAGCAAAGGAAACCAATAGGCTCATTACTCAACGTAGGGCTTGAGTTACATTTATTTGTTGTTTTGGGCAAATTACAAATATTGATCATACAGGTGGTCCAGAAGTCGTTATTGGCAGGACCAGTAGTAATGGCGCCGTTTCGGCAACATTGGCCAATGTAAAAAGTCACCTCACAGCAAGAGGATTTGTTTACGAAATTGTTGAGTGGAGATGCATTAAAATCTACAGTAACTTCATAAGTGTGTTCCTCAATACCTTCGCCGGTACCATAAGTGTTTTGTGGATTACAGGGTTTACCTTGGGTTGAACAGCGGGGTGTAACGTCCCTGATTCCGGTTCTGGAAATGCTCATTCCATAAGATCCGCAGCCATTGCCACCATTTTGACCACCATAAACCCCAAAAGTGGGGCCACTAAAAGACACACCCCTACAGTCGCGATAGACCTTAGCGGTAATGTGGTACTTGCCATTGCCAAGACAGCGATAACTCATATCGGCACCCATCATGTGGGTCGCTTGTAAGTATGAGAAGGTAGACAGGAGGGAAATAAGTAATGCGAGTATTTGTCTCTTCATGCGGTATATTTTACGTGGTTGTTTCATCATTAAACCTAAGGTTCTGTGCTATTGACAAATCCAAAGAAAAAAACGTTGCTTTGGACCCGCAAAAGTTTAGAAAAAGTTTAAGTATGAAACGCGAATATAATATCGCACAGCAATCAGGCGACAATGACAGACAAAATGTAAGCGAGAATCTGCAGTGATTCCAGCTTCATTCAATGGCAATTTACATGCTAAATAGGAAAGCCAGTGTTATGGCCAAACAGCCCAACAAGAATAGGATTTGAAGCATCAACCCAATTGGAATCTCTTCTAAATCGCCCCCAGCAATAGGTATGGCATATTCATGGATAGACATACCATGAAAGGCGTTTCTTTGAACTGTTTTTGACATCCAAGTATCCTGTTCTTTCTCGCGTTTTTCAAGTTCGCATACCCCATTGGTTTTTGAAAAGTGCAGGGAGTAAGGTTTTAAATACGCATCAAAGTAGGTTTTCCATTTTAAATTTTTGGCCAGCCAAATATCAAAATCGGTGTAAACGATGCTGCTGAAATAGTTTTTTAGCAAAAACACATTGTCTTTTTCTTGGGCAGAAACCGCAATTCTAAGCACATCGGGCAGGCTGGTGGCATTTAATTCAAATACCTGTTTGATAATGGCATCAAAATACAACTCATCTGTAATGCGCATGGTTTTGTCGCCAATGGTGCGCACCAAAGGTTCAAAGGGATGTTGGATATATTGACCTTCATTGGCGAAAATGCGAATGCCTGAATGCAATTCCCACTGCTCTACACCTTTAACATGGGTGCAATTTCCTCCATAAAATGCCACTACAAATTCCAAGGAATCTTCATTCCTTTCAGATTCTGGTTGTACAAAGGTGGTGGCAATAATTTTGTCGGGGATTTGCCGAATCAACTGGTTGAACAGGTCTTTATACGACTCACCGGTGGTAATCCTCAAATTGCATGCGGGCAGGGCTCCAGTTCCACTGCGGTGGATGGATCCATTGCGATACAGTTTTATCGCAACCAGGGTTTGGTTGTGCTGGCGAAGACTAAATAAAACCTCACCAATGTCTTGTCTTTTCATGGATTGCTCCGGACTTTTTCACCCCCCTGCCAGGGTTGAATGGTGTAAAAAGTGGTTGCAAATATAAGGTTCTGTGTTGAAAAATGAAACTACAACCCAATTTTAGGGTTTACCCGTGTATAGAGTTCAATGCATTCTACGGCTTCTTTTACATCATGAACCCTAAGGATTGACGCGTGTTTCATGAGTGCTACCATGTGTAATGCTGTGCTGCCATTAAGTGCGTTTTCTGCCGCAACTCCCAGTGCCTTTTGCACCATGCCTTTTCTCGAAATTCCTACCAAAACGGGTTTTTTAAAGATTTGAAAAGTTTCCAATTGTTGCATCAAAGCATAATTGTGTTCTAAGGTTTTTCCAAAACCGAATCCTGGGTCAATGGCCCAATCGTAAATGCCC
>JADYZD010000079.1 GCA_020853295.1 Bacteroidia bacterium
ATTCTGCGAACACAAAACTGCCTCCTGGTTTTAAAAAATGCGATACAATTTTGGCCCATTTTTCTAAATCTGGCAACCAGCCAATGGTGCCGTAGCTGGTAAAAACAATGTCGAAATGTTCGTTTAAATGTGCGGGCAAATTGTAAATATCGGCGCAAATAAACCTAGCTTTTTGTTGTACAATTTCTGCCAATTCTGTGGCTTTTTTTATGGCTGCATCCGAAAAATCCACCCCCGTAACTTCCGCGCCCATCCTGGCTAGAGAAAGGGTATCTTGTCCGAAATGGCATTGCAAATGCAGCACCGATTTGTTCTGTATATCGCCTAACAATTGCAGTTCTATGTCCTGCAAACTGCTTTTTCCTGCAATAAATCCTTCCAAATCATAGAAGGCAGAGGAGTAGTGGATTTCAGTGCGTTTGTTCCAAGAATCGCGGTTGGTTTCCAGGTAATTGAGTTCAGCGGGATCCATACACAGCAAATGTAAACAGAATGCAGGTGGAATTCCGCATTTTTTTAATGGCTAAAATACCGCCAGCGTGCTTGTGAAAATTGCATTACTGAATAGGAAATAATGAGGTATACCAATATGCCCCATAAGTAATATTTGCGCACAAAAATGGCCACAAATAGGGTAATAAATATGCCCAATATCAAGCGGATTTGTTCTTTGGTTTCAAAAGTTTCGCCGGCATTGTTGTTGAACACCAAGCTGCACTGGTACATGGTGGATGCGGCAATGAATGCACAAAGAGCTATTTCTATTTTCGACATTAAGGGATAAAATACCATGAGAAAAATAAATCCGGGTACGATACATCCCAATTGAAAAAGTGCATAGTTTTTGGTATTTTCTTCAGGCGATTTGCGGCGCTGTATGCTACGTGTATGCTGTGTAGCAATGGTTTTGGGTTTCCAATCGGGTGGCATAAAAATCCATCTTATTTTGTCAGTCCATTTTGGGGTTTTAATGATGTTTTTGAACAAATAAATATAGTGGTGGCCTATAGCCGTAACAGGATTGTTGTCGGTATAATCGCTTTTAATTCCATATTTTACTGGCTCAGTTTCTTCTTGGTAGGTGCCAAAAAGTTTGTCCCAAACCACCAGTGTAGAACCGTAATTTTTATCGATATAAATGTCGTTTTTGCCATGGTGCACACGGTGCATGGATGGGGTAATGAGGATTTTTTCAAAGAAACCCAGTTTGGGAATGTAGGTGGTGTGTAAGAAAAAGTCGTAAATACCTGAAACCTTAAGGCTTACAAGCAATACAAAAGGCGAGAATCCGAATATGGGAAGTATGCACCAAAACAGGATGCGGTTGAGTCCTTGAAACAGTGAGGTCCGGAAACCGTTGGAAAAATTGTAGAGTTCAGAAGAGTGGTGGGTAACGTGTCCTGCCCACAGGATATTGATTTCATGCGAAAACCGGTGGTACCAATAGGAGAGGAAGTCGATAGCAAAAAAGGCCAACACCCATTGTTGCCAGTTCATTTTTAGGTGAAACAGGCTGAAGTGGAGGTACACATAGTTTAGCGCAAAATATAAGGCAGCAAAATACACCAGGGCTCCCAATTGGTCTATGGCACCAATGGCCATGTTTTGTATGGTGTTGCCAGTGCTATAGCGTTCGTCGCCTTTTTTATAGCTGATATACCATTCAATGATTACCAGAATGAGGAAAAAGGGAATGAGGATGGCGATGTAGTTAATCATAATCGGTTGTATTACTGTTTTTAGATCCGTTTTGTTACTACAAATTTGAAGTACAGAAAGGGCATCGATAACTGATTTACAGCCGGTAATATGTGTGTTGTTGCAATTTTTGCAAATTCCATGGGTAGGTAAATGGGGGATGGGGGATTTTTAGTAAAAACTGCAAATGGGAATTGAAATTTTGAGATAAATGCAAATCAAAGTAGGGCGAAAAGGCTAAAAAAGGGGGTGAAAGCAGAAAAAAACTGCTTGAATTATAGGAGGCAGGGCTTACTGCACAATTTTATTGGCGCAACAGCTGCTGGCAAATGCGTTGGGTTTGGCGCGAAACTGAAATCCCATACCCAAAATATAGCCCATGGCTTCTTTCAGGGCCACATTGCTTCCAAAATGTGGATCGGGATTGATGTCGGCATGCACTTCCATAGGAATACCGTAGCGTTCAAACAGGGGACAGAGTTCATAGGCCACACCTATGCTCCTGCTCACTTCTTCGAGCATGCGCTGCTTTAGACTGCCTTTGTAATTTTTGATAACTTCGCTGTTCACGTAAATGAATCCACCGCGTTTGTGTCTTAAAAATACGATAGCGGTGGCGAATTCGGCGTCGGCTCCATGCATTTGGCTGTCGGTCCCAATGCAAATAAGCAGGTCGTTTCCTGTAGCAATTTCACGGAGGAGGGTGCTCTCTACCGCCTCGGCAATTTCAGGAAGCTTTTGTCCATCAAGTGTTCTCCATTGCATAACATTGGCTTTTTACAAATATAACGAACAGAAGGCAGGTTCTGATTTAAATTAAAGTGGTTAAATTATGAACATTTTAGTATCATTTTACTTCGATTTTTGGCCATTTTATCACTGAATTTGCTGGGATTATTTTTTTATTTTCTATAAACAATCAAACGGGTTTGCTGTTATTGTTGCAGTAATGAAATGGATACTCCCCGTTTTGCTGTTTTTTTCGGCTCAGGCTTGGGCCCAAGGCATTGCCATAAAGGGCAGCGTTAAAGATGTAACTACCGGATTGCCGGTGGCCAAAGCAAGTGTAAAATTGCTCAGAACCAATATTACCGGTACTACCGATTCTGCTGGATTGTTTGCACTTGAAACTACGGAACCGGGTTTTTATATTTTAGAAGTAACGGTGTCGGGTTATAAAGTAGGCTACAGTTCTGAATTGCTATTTACTTACGACAAAAGTCCGAATGTATTGGTAGAGTTAGAGCCTGAGGTAAAAGCCATTAGCGGGGCCAATGTAAACCGTTCTGCTTTGCAAAGGCGCAATGCGGAAAGTCCGGTTTCTGCACAGCAATTGAGCATTCGCGAAATTGAACGCAATCCGGGCGGCAACAGGGATATTTCTAAGATTGTGCAAAGTTTGCCTGGGGTCATTTCCATCCCCGGTTTTAGAAACGATATTGTTATTCGCGGTGGTGCGCCGGCAGAGAATAAATTTTACTTGGATGGTATAGAAATTCCGGTAATCAACCACTTTCAAACCCAGGGCAGCACAGGCGGTCCGGTGGGTGTGTTGAATGTAAATTTCATTAAGGACGTAAATTTTTATACGGGTGCTTTTCCGGTGAATTTGGCCAATGGTACCAGTGCGGTGGTGGATTTTAGGCAAATGGATGGAAATGCAGTAAAACCCAAGTTCCGTTTTACACTGGGCAGTAGCGATTTGGGATTTACGGCCGATGGTCCTTTGAGTAAAAGAACCACTTTTATTGTGTCTGCCAGACAGAGTTATTTGCAAGGATTGTTTGCCTTGTTAAAATTGCCTTTTTTGCCCAATTTTATCGACTATCAAGGTAAGGTAAAGATACAAATAAATTCCAAGAGCAGCTTGGAGTTTATTGGATTGGGGGCCATTGATTATTTTCGATTAAATACCAAAGTAAATGATGGGGTTACAGACAGTGTGCAATTAAAAAACAACCGGTATTTATTGGGCACCATTCCCGATTTTGGTCAGCAGAACTACACGGTGGGTATGGTATATACGCAGTTTCGGGGCAAATCAAAACAACAATTGTTTGTGTCTAGAAACCATTTAAGAAACAGCACTGTAAAATACAAAGACAACGACGACAGCAAGCCTGAGAACAAAATCTTGGACTATTTTAGCATAGAAGCCGAGAACAAGTTGCGTTTTGAGCACGGGTTCAGAAAAGGGGCTTTTTCAATATTGACTGGAGTGGCTGGGGAGTATGCGGGG
Organism: Bacteroidia bacterium; assembly: GCA_020853295.1. Taxonomy (GTDB): domain Bacteria; phylum Bacteroidota; class Bacteroidia; order NS11-12g; family UBA955; genus JAGXTF01. Next base: position 3,938 of record JADYZD010000079.1, read on the forward strand.
TATAGTGTGAAAACCTTCAACAAAATTAGCACCCCATTTGGCGTGCAGGTGGTGGATTTTGAATCGGATTTGAATGTGGCCAAGTATGCCATTTTTGGACGCAGCAGCCGCACCATAGGCTCTGGAATTTTGCTCAGTGCTGGTTTGAGGTTTGATGGGAATGGGTACAATTCAACCATGGCCAATGCAGTATTGAATCCATCCTTTTCTTTATCGGCTTCAGTACCCGTGGCCAAGAACTTGTTTTTTAATGCCAATGTGGGACAGTTTAGGCAATTGCCTTCTTACACCATTTTGGGCTACCGCGATACCAATGGTGCTTTGGCGAACAAAGACCGTTTGAAATACATAGTATCGCAGCAGGCAGTTGCTGGATTTCAGTTTAA
>JADYZD010000080.1 GCA_020853295.1 Bacteroidia bacterium
CAACTTCCGTCAACGGGTATTTCAAACTTTGGCGGTAGAGATGGAAAATTAGAAATATTGTTTGATCCGAATTATCAATATGGGCCTGATTACAACCATAAAGATAAACAACTCTTTGTAATTGACTATTTTGAACTGAAAGTTATAACCGTAATAGATATTGTACCCCCTGTTATTGATTTTTGGCGGGGTGGGAAAGAAGATGAAAGCTATTACATAGAAATTTTAGATTCAACTGGCAGATATTTTGATAAGGACAATTACATTTTAAAATTGATGTACGGTTCTATGAATACTAAAACACCAAAAAAAGTTATTGATTCATTTGATTCCTTTCATGAGCCAGAGGGAATAGCTTTGGACACTAAGCAAGATATATTCTATTTGAAAAAACAACTGAGTCTGGATTCTTTCCAGATTGAAGTGTATAAAAGCGGCAGATTGATTCATGCTGATAAACGGAAATGGCATAGTTATCAGGATGTAGCCATAAAAAATGGAATCGTATATTTGCCTTTTCATAATGACACCCGCATAGATCAAGTGCAAAACAACAAACTCAATAAGGGATTTAAGGTTTTAAAGTTTCCTTATTCTGGATATCTAAGCGTAAAATGATCAGACTAATTTGTAATAATTTAAATGAAATTCAATCTAGGACTATTTATAATTATTGCGATTTTTCAATTTTGTACGTCAAAGAGCAATACAAAAGAAAAGCCTAACATAGAACCAAAACGTGTGATCATCCAGCAGGAGAAGTTTTATACAGTGAATGATTCTGGCTTTTTAATAGATAAATTACAAAATCATAAATATAAGATTCACATTGCGAATACTCAGTATTTTGATTCATTGTTGAATTTATATACTAATATACAAATTGACACATTTCAGGTTTTTGATTTTACAATTTTCAAGTTTACATCATGTGAAAATCGATGTTATGTACCCTTTTTAGTTGCACTAGAAAAATTAAATGGCCATTTGTTCCAGAATGAATACGAACCTAGTTTTGGAGAAATATTGATTGTAGGCCGGTCTTTCTTGGTTTCTACATATAGTAATATTGATGGTTTGGTTGAAAATAATATGAAAATTTACAAAGTTGATAATACAGGTATATTAAAAATACTTGAAGTCGAGAATTTGAAAAATCCAACTTTAATTAAATTCATGAATTTTAGTAAAAAGAATTACATAGATACCGTTAAATTTAAAAATCAGTGTACAATAGGCGATTTTGATTACTCCGAAACTGCGGACCAACTCAAAGTCCTTGAACAATCAATAATAGATTGAATTGTAACTTGATTTGAACTTGTCATTTGGCTTTTTTGAAACAGCTCACGCAGAGGCACAGAGGTTGTGATTAGAGATTGTGAGAATATGAGATTATGAGAATATGTAATTATGCGAAAATGTGTCCCGATGGCAATTGGGTAGGTTTAAGTTTGAAGGGAAGAGAGATTAGTGAATTAGGGATTAGGCAGAATTAGGTTTACATCTCAAATTATCCATGAAATAGTATTTACTCAAACACGAAAAGTAAAAAACTTCAACGCAGAGATGAAAGCAGCGCAGCGTGCGGTGGCCCGAATATTGAAGAGATATCTTTATCTCACGCAGAGGCGCAGAGGCGCAGAGGTGAAGAGTGCAATTGAATTATTATGTAGTTGGAATTTTGAAACATTTAATCTCCAGCATAGTAGGATTTGAAATCTGGCGTAAGCAACGGGCCTCAAGGAATGGAGGGCGCTAAGTGCAGCAAACAGACGCTAAATCACAAGGAAGCTCTGAGGGACGAAGAGATCACCGCAGTGATTCGGCTGTTTGCAAGCGTGTGCACTACAGGCCTTGCAGCCCTTGACTTTTTTCGTCCTTTTTGGGTCAAGCCAAAAAGGACAATGCTTAAATTGAAAACAACACAAAATTTAGGAATAGAAAACTTTTGCTTGAAAAAGGTTAAAGGTCTGAGGTAAATCTTCTAAATAACCACTTTCACTTAGCACTCTTCATCGCCTTCACCACCTTCAACTTCTTATCTTGTACAAACCTTTTATACTCCTCACTATCCGCCCCATAAATGGCCATTTTGCCTTCTTCATTATAATGTACTCCCCAGCCATATCTTTTGGTTAGGGGCGAAGCCCTAAAACAGGGTTGTCCTTTGGAGAAAAATGCAGTCCTGGCCTCGGTGTATTCGCTTTCTAAAATATCGTTTCGGTCAGCAAACACTTGAAATAGAATATCATCTGAAGTGTATATATACGGATTGTTGGCCACCATGTCAAACTGCATTTGCGCGACTGTTTTTGCATCTTGCTTTACTGGCGGCATTTCACCAACTTGTGCAGTGCTGTCTTCAGCAATTTCAATAAATGTATTGTAATAATTGGTAGTATGTATTTTCATTTCTCTAAAACGCAAAAATGCCCGATAAAAATGGTTTATCAAAACACATTTCTACCGGGCATGACTATTTATTTCTAATTATTTTGCGCGCATTTTATTGCCTTTGGCATCATGCGTTACTTCGGCCAATCCTAAGGCTTCCATCAAGGGTGGAATGTACATGCCCACGCGACCGCGCAAACCTTTTTTCATTCCATACCAGCCACCAACTGGGTTGTTTTCTGCGCGACCCCAGGCTTCAACGGTACCGTCTTTTGCGGGTTTTTGCTCGTCTGCACTGCCCAGTTCCATCCAGTCGCCATGTTCTTTAAGCATTTTGTGCATGTCGTTTAAAATGTCGATGTTGTACAACAAAACGGTTTTGCCTACCGTACAAACCAGCACATCTTTGCCGTCTTTTTGGTCTACATGCATGGTGTACTCGCTGGTCAATGGTGGGGTTTTAAGCACCATGGGTTGTTCTTTGGTTCCTATTTTATGTGTCATATTTTTAATTGTAACATTAGCTTATATAGGTACTCTACAAATACCAAATCTTTCACTTTTCAATCCCCACCGCAACTGCCGCAGCCTGAGCTACAAGAGGTGCCGCCATCGCCACCATCTGCTGTATCTGCAGCATCCCAACTGCCACCTGCGCCACCGCCGTCAAAACCTCCACCTTCAAATTCCAGGTCTATACTTTCTTGGGTATTGCACATGGACACCAAAGTACCAGAATCGGAACTGACATCGGAAGTACTTGTATAAGTTTCCTTTTTTGCTGCTGTATCAGCGGGTGCTTTGAATTTGGTATTTCCCCAAATGTCCTGAGGGGCTTGCATGCCAAACTCGGTTTCATACAAGACCAAAGTTTGGTAATACTGGGCTTGAAAAGCCTCCGTTTGGGTATCGGAAGGTGTTAGTTCTGGATGGTGGTCAAACTCATGTTCAATCACATCCTTACAAAATTTTCTGTAACCCACGCTAAACAACAAGTGCTCATGCCAAACCTGGTCTATAATGGAGGAAGGCGTGACTTTGAACTCGCTGATAACGCCTAGAAAAACAAACTTTTTGTACTCCCAAATGGCTTTGAGGGCAAATTGTTTTTTCCATTCGTATTTGCGGCACAATTTATCGGCAAATGCCAATGTAAATGGATTCTCGCCGCCAAATTTGGCTGCTATTTCATCCCACAAATGGGTGGGTACCAACTGCTCAAAATGGTAGCTGAACAATTTTTGCCAAAGTTCTTTTTTGTTCATGTTTTGGTGGGTTTTATTTGGCAGTGATGATGGATGCAAATTTTTCCGCTGCGATATACGACATGCTTTGGGTGAGGTGAATGTCGAATTTGTCTTTAATTACTGCAGCCATAGACTGGTCAAACACCCGCAGTACCAACAGAATGTCTTTTTGAAAGTAGCGTGCATTTAAGGCAATTTCCAGGTTGGCATAATCATCGTCTACCACCGATATGAGTGCACGACAATGCGCAACACCAACGCTTTGCAACACAAAAGGTTGGCGGGCATTGCCAATATAAATATCAATATTCTGGCTGCGGAAATATTCCAAATTGGGCGATTCTTGATTGGATTCAATGATGACAACTTTCTCGCCATTTTTTTGCAATTCATCTGCAATAAAATACCCCAAACGACCCAGTCCGCAAAGCACTATATGGTCCTTATAGTTGTATTTTTTCCTGCCCAATAAACGCTGGGCCCTGCTTTTAAAAATACGGTCGATGAGCAATGAAAAAATGAGCCAAATAAAACCCGTAGAACTCAGAATAAGCACCATTCCAATGATCTTGCTCAAATTGCCTGAGTGCTGCAGGTTAATGTCGCCATAACCCACTGTGGATATGGTTACCACAACAAAATACACAGCATCTATCCATGACAATTTTTCGAAAAAGTGAAAATACACAATGGCAAATAAGATGATAGATAAAAAAGTAACTACCAATGGAACAAGGAAAGGGGATTTTGTTTCATGTGGCGCATGTATGGAAGCTGAAGGACCCGCTTTTTGAACTGGGTGTTCATGATTGTTTTCCAGGGCTTTTACAAAAACTGGGGCCGCTATTTTTGCTGGATTGAGGATGGTGAGTTCAGGACTGGCTTTTTCCAAATGGGGCCTGATGTTTTCATTGAACAGGGCAGTGGCCATGGGGATTCCCGGGTACAGGGCCATAATAGCAATTACCATTTCCAGATTATGTTCATCGAGGTCAAACAAAACATAGGTCATGCAAAACGATTGCATATCCATATTGCCAAATTCTTTTGAAATTTCGCCGATGGTAGAAGAAGTGCTGCTTTGCAGAATGGGAGTGAGGTGGTCTAAATGGTTAACCATGTAGCCTTTTTGACTCAAAAACAAGGATGTTTTGTTGGCCAAATGCCCGTTACCCAATATTAAAACTTGTTTTACCTCCATTGCATTGTTCATTCCGCGAATGTGTAATGCAAATTAATGCACTATCAATGAAGTTTATATGTCTATTTTAAGGGTATCTTTTAAATAAGCTTCAATATCGGGCTGTTGGTGTTGCATAAGTATATGGCGCACCCAAGCATTTCTTTCGTGCCACCAAATTGCCAGTTCCCAAACACAAGTTGCCATGCCGTTTTGTGAATACCATTCAAATTCAGATGCATGGTTTCGTTTTAAATACACATTGTTCTGCAGCATATTTTCATCTATCCACCA
>JADYZD010000081.1 GCA_020853295.1 Bacteroidia bacterium
AAAAGCGGGCGGCACCTTTGGTGCCGCCCGCTTTTTTTGTGTATGAAATGTATTTAAGGCTTGGCCGGTTCTGGTTCACCTTGGTTTTCCTCTTTTTTGGCGCTGTTTTTCTTTACAGACTCATTCAAGCTTTGCTGGTACTGAATGATTTTTTCGCGCATGGAATTCATAGTTTTGCCCATTTGAATCAACGTTTTGTTGTTTTTTAAACTGGTATCAGATTCTACTTTTTTAATCAAGCGAACTGATGATTGTACCAAACTATCGAAATGGGCTTGCAATTTGTGCAATGTATTAGAATCATGTGAGTTCTTATTCTCCAAATCCTTGTTTACAGAATCAGAATAGGCTGCCACTTCATTGGTGATGGTAGTGTCTTTAGGATTGGCCTTCTTTAAAGTTCTTACATAAGAGGTAACTGCGTTGTTGAATTTTTTCATTTGAAACGACAGTTTACTCAAAGCCTTTTTGTCTTTAACAACAACAGTAGTGTCGGTTTGGGCATGCAAAGAGGAGAAGGCAGTAAGCAAAAAGCTTAAAGTAGCAAAGCCAAATATGAGGTGTTTTTTCATAGGGGTAAAATCAGAGTGCAATTTATATACCAAAACCTTACAATACCAAAACCGGGCAACCAATATGGTTGAATTATAGGCAGTTAAAGCTTTGGTTTTATTTATGGATTTAGAAAAAAGTGAAAACTATCACCCCTTAGGCCAAGCCTCAAAGTTTCTAATGGAATAAGTTCATTTGGAGCAATATTTCCCAAATTTACATTATGTCCATATAGTTTTATAAACCACACTTGTTGGGATTTAAGCGGGGCCTCCCAGAGGATTTTTTCCAAAGGAATTTTGCGAATAATTTCTGCCACTAGGCCCGATCTTACTTCACCTGTACCACGGAAAATGCCGACAGTTCCGCTTTCGCGGGCTTCTGCAATTACTTTCCATACACCTGCGCTTATTTCACTTTCCATTTGCTCAATCCACTCATAAGGAGGGATGATTTTTTCTGCATCTTTTGAGCCCACTTCACTCAATACCATGCCACGTTGGGCCAGTTTTCTAATGTATTCGCATTTTACATCGTGGTGCATATCTATGCTTCCATCGCTTACTTCTGCGCAATCCACCCCAGTTTTGTCGAGCAATCTCAAATAGTCTTCAAATTGGTTTCTTACTACATATGCTTCGAACAATGTGCCTCCGAAATACACTGGAATGCCGGCTTGTTTATACAGGTTTATTTTTTCCTGTAAGTTCGGCGTTACAAAGCTGGTACCAAAGCCCAGTTTAATAATATCAGTTAATGCACTGCCATTAGATAGGAAATCCTCGGCTTCACGGATGCTGAGGCCTTTGTCCATCACCATAGTGATGCCGTTTTCGCGTGGTTTTACGGTTCTAACCGGTAGTTGGGAGAGGTTGAATAATTCGCTGTTCATGTTTAAAGTCCGGGATTGATATAGCGGGCAATAATTCTTAAAAGGCTGCCTGCTTTTTTTAATTCCGGTGCAAAAATAAACATTTGTGCATGCTCTTCAGCATTAACCGATAAAGCAGTTTCAAGTAAATACTCTGCTGCTGGGTGCTGGCCGGTTAGGTAACATATACTGGCCAAGCGGTACATGAGTTTGTAGCTATTGGGATTTTGTTTTAGTCCTTGCTGGGTAATTTCCAATGCCCGGTCTGTTTCGCCAGTTTCGTGCAGGGCAATTCCCCAATCGAGGTAAATTTCTTCTTCTTCTGGGTGCTCTTGAGAAAGTATATCATACAATGCCTCCCATTTTTCTGTTGCACTAACTCCAAAATATGCAGCGGCCAATACAATACCATAATCGGCTTCTACAGGATTGAGTTCGTAAGCCCTTTCCAAGTAAGGAATAGCCGCCGAGTAATTCTGCTCATAGTGCCAAGTAAGTCCCATACTGTACCAGCTTTCGCTGTCTTGCGGATTCTTTTTTAATATTTTGCGGTACAAGGCCCGTGAATCCGTAATGCTGCCGGTTTCATACAAACTCCAAGCATAGAGTCCTTGTAAATCTTCAAATGCACTTCCACTAAAACGTTTTGATTGTTCAGTGATGTGCTTTACAAATTCCTCGTATTTGCTAATTTCATAAAGCGATTCGAGATAACCGGTCCATGCTTCTAAAAAATTTTCATTGATGGTAATGGCATAATCAAATGCCCATGCTGCTTTCTCATGGTTTTCCAATTCCAAATAACAAGTGCCAGTAAGGTACCAGGCATCTTCAGAATAAGGGTTTTCATCTACCATTTTTTCCAAAAGGGGCAGCAATTTCTCAATATGGTCTTTATCGGTGGAAATATCCAACCATTTTTCCAAAATATAGCTTACATCTTGTCCCTGACTTAGTGCTTTTTCCAGCACTGGCAGCGCCATTTCAAAGCGGCCGTAGAACAGCAAGAGTTCTAAAAAGTCTTCCAGGGTTTCTTCATCATCCGCTGCCAACTCCATGCCGCTTCTCATCATGTCCATGGCTTTTTCAGGCCTTCCTTCCAAAGACAAAACCACCGCTTCCATAAAAAACAAAGCAGGTTCAAATGCATTGTACTCGCGGGCTTGCGATAAGTATTTTCTAGCCAAACGGTAGTTTTTTTCTCCCATTAAAATTTCACACATGTGTAGTGTGAATACCGGAATGTATGGGAATTGAGACATCCCCAATTCCAAGACCATTTTCATATGTGCTTTTCCATTGGCCTCTTTGCCTGTAAAAAGCTGGTCCATGGAGTAATAGCGAAAAATTTCGAGCAATTCCCGAGGTGTAAAATCTTCGCGCTGGTGGCCTTCGAATTCTTTTACAAGTTCTTCAACGTTTCCATTGAATTCTTCTTCATCCTCGTCGTCCCAATCAGAAGGAAAAAAACTCATCGGGTCAAAAATATGCCTCCGATTTTTGAAACAGGCATGATACCTTGGATAAAGCCGTGTATTTTTGCACAGGTTGTATACACAATTTTTAGAACCCGCACGCATGAAGAGATTCCTTTCAATCATCATTTTAACACACTTGGCAACAGGGTTTGCCCAAACAGGAACTGTTTTGAAAATAAATCAATCCAGTTGGCAGCAAAAAGTGGATCATGAAATTTCCGCAACATTGGATGTAAAAGCCAAAATATTGCGATGCGAACAGACTATTTATTACACCAATAACAGCCCCGATGTGCTCAAAAGCATCCCATTTCACATTTGGCCAAATGCTTTTTCAAGCAACAAGTCGGCATATGGAAATGAAGCCATTATTAATGGAAATAATAAATTTTTAAGTGCCACAAAAGAGGAAAGAGGGAGTTTAGACAGTTTAAGTTTTACAGTAAATGGCAAGCCTGCAAATTTTGCCAAATATGAAGGTGCTGAAGATATTATTGAAGTTGTTTTACCCGAGCCTTTGCAGCCTGGTGCGAGCATTAGCATTCACACACCGTTTAAGGTAAAAATACCTTTTTTATTTTCAAGAATGGGCTATAGCGGCTCTCTTTTTAGCATTACCCAATGGTACCCAAAACCTGCTGTTTATGATGTAAATGGCTGGAATACTTTTTCGTATTTAGAACAAGGGGAATATTTTAGTGAGTTTGGAAAATACACTGTTAATCTAACTTTACCTGAGAACTATATTGTAGGTGCTACCGGTGTTTTACAAGAAGAAAGCGAAAAAGAATGGCTCTCTGAATTGGCAGATAATACTGCTGAAAAAAGGAATACTGAAAAGTACAAAACACTGCATTTTGTGCAAGAAAATGTTTCTGATTTTGCTTGGTTTGCCGATCCCGATTTTTCTGTTGCTGAATCCAGTGTGCAACTTCCTGGAGGCAGAAAAATTCATACTTGTGCGCTGGTAACCTCCAACTCAAATGCAACACCCAAAAATGTGGTGGAGGCTATTGAAACGGCATTGTTGTACTACAGCAAACGGGTAGGTGAATATCCATATGATTATTGCACTGCAGTAATTGGAGAATTGAAAGCGGCAGGTGGAATGGAATATCCCATGATTACCATTTGTGGCGATGGTTCAGAGGGTACTATTATTCATGAGGTGGGGCACAATTGGTTTCAGGGAATGCTGGGCAGCCAAGAACGCCGTTATCCTTGGATGGATGAAAGTATCAATACATTCTATCAAAATATGGCAGAAGGAAAGGCACCTAAAGAATGGGAATCAGGTGCCAAAATAGACCAATCTGGTGGGTATATGCTTTACAGATTGGCGCAGGATCTGGGTGTTTTTCAATCAGGAAATATCCATTCAGAAGCCTACCAAAGTACCAATTATGGAACTATAGTGTATGCCACAAATCCGCTGAGGTTTGCCTATTTACAGGAATATTTGGGTAAAAAAATGATGGATTCCTGCATGAAAATGTATTTTAAGTTGTGGCATTTTAAGCATCCATTGCCAGGCGATTTGCAGGCCACATTTGAAAAAGTGAGTGGACAAAATTTAAATTGGTTCTTTGGTGATTTGCTTGGAAATGGTGCACCTGATGTTTCCATAAAAAGCATAAAAAATACAGGTACTGAAACCCGAGTGAAAATAAGTAATGAAGGAAAATATTCGCTTCCTATTTGTGTGGAGTGGACCAATGGTAAAAAGAAAAGCAATATTTGGATTCCGGCGGCAGATACCACAATTGTATTGCCAAAAGCTGAAAAAGTAAGGCTAAATCCTTCTGGATTTTTGCCTGAAATGAATATGGCAAATAATGATGCAAAAACCAGTGGAGCTTTTAGAAAATTTGGTAAGCTTGAATTTAAAGTATCGCCTTTTTATAAGAGGGGAATCAACAACATAACCATATTGCCCAATTTGTTCACTTTTAATAAGTATGATGGCTATACCCCAGGAATTGTTGTTACAAATTATACATTTCCTCGCCGCACTTTTGAGTGGTGGATCAATTCTTCTTATGGTTTAAGCAGCAATAAAATAGTGGGTTCAGCAGGTTTGAGAAGAAATATTTATTTTAACAATAAAAAATTAAGCAAAGCAGAGGTATTTATCAATAGCAGGAGTTATTCGTTTATGCCAGATTCAATAAATACCCAATTGCAATATGGAAATGTTCATTTTGGTTTTGCAGTGTATGCAGCCAGAAAGAAGCCATGGGTGCAGCATTCCTTTGGCTGGGACATGAGTTCCAATAGGATTTTGGAAAATAAAAAACCAGGTTTCAATATGAATTTTATTGGAAAAGATTATCAAAATGATTTGCTGAGATTTTATTGGAAAAGGGTTGGAAATAAAACCTTAAAACCCAGTGAAATTTTGGGCTTTTTTGAAGCTGGGAATAATTTTGGTCCCTATCCTAAATCTGCTATGGAGCAAGATTCTTTAGGGCAATTTGCTTTTATTAAATTATCGGCATCGGGCAAGTGGTATTTGCCGTATTATTTTATGGGAAAATCAAACAATGGATTGAGAATACATGCATTTGCCAGCGGATTTTTAACCCAAAAGAATACCTCACAAACCCAAGGGTTGTACCAGCCTGTCGCCAGTGGTGCCAGCGGGAAATATGATTATACCTATTCGGAAGTATTGATGGGGCGATCTGAGGCATTTGGAACAGGTAATTTTTATAGCAGACAGTTGGTGAGTGGGGTAGGTGCATTGCGTATGTTGACACCTGTTGTTGCAAAAAATTGGGTGGCCGGATTGAATTTAACCAGTTCAATAATTCCTAAAATTCCGATTCATATTTATGGTGATGTGGCATTTACCGATGGTTTTGATAATGCTTCTACATATTGGGTGGGTGGAATTAATATTTCTCAATACTTGGGTTCAGGCAGTGTGTTTGAGGTGAATTTGCCAATAGTGTACAGTTCAAATTTAAAATCGGCAACAGGCAATTTGCAATGGTATGAATTGTGGAATTTTAAATTGAATTTGAATTTATATGAGCCATTTACTTTGGCTAAAATTATTTATAAATAATGGACCAATTAAGTTTGCTATACCTTTTGCTTTTTTGCATCGTTTTATTGCTGGTGCTGGTGTTTATTGTTGTATTTAAAAAGCCCAATGAATCGCCAGTTTTGAACCAAAAATTGGACGTTTTGGATACGCGATTTTCGCAAGAATTGAGCAACAATAGACAAGAGCAAAGTAAGGGCCTACAGAGCACTCGCGAAGAAGTTACCAATTTGTTTGACAAGCTGAGCAGTGGACTTTTTGATAAATTAAAAACATCACAAGATGAAACCCGTGAACTGAGCAAAAATTTGAATGAATTGGTGCGCCAAAGACTGGATGATTTGTCGAACAAGAATGAGGCATTTAGATTAGAAACCGATAAAAAATTAAAAGAAATGCGCGACACATTAGAGAGCAAAGTTTCTGAAATGCAGAAAAGCAATGAAACCAAGCTTGAAGAAATGCGCAAAACCGTAGATGAGAAATTGCAGAAAACATTGGATGAACGCTTATCACAAAGTTTTAAGCAAGTAAGTGATAGGCTGGAACAGGTGCATAAAGGATTGGGCGAAATGCAAACTTTGGCTCAAGATGTTGGTGGACTTAAAAAAGTATTGAGCAATGTAAAAACCCGGGGCATTTTGGGTGAAATACAATTGGGCAGTATTTTGGAAAATATATTGGCACCTGGGCAATACAGGGCAAATGTAAGGACCAAGCCGGGCAGCGCAGAAGTGGTAGAATATGTAATTTGTTTGCCCGGACAAGGGGATGCATCAGAACTCATTTTCTTGCCCATTGATTCTAAATTCCCCATTGAATCATATAGCAAGTTGGTAGACGCCTATGAGAATGGCGATTTGCCGGGAATTGATGCGGCTAAGAAAGGTTTGGAAACAGAGATTAAGCGCTGTGCAAAAGACATTAAGGACAAGTACATCAATCCTCCAATAACTACGGATTTTGGTTTGTTGTTTTTGCCCACCGAAGGTTTGTATGCAGAAATTGTGCGCAATACCGATTTGATAGAGTTTTTGCAACGCAATTTGAAAATTGTAGTAACAGGTCCATCTACATTGGCTGCCTTTTTAAATTCATTGCAAATGGGTTTCAAAACCCTAAACCTTCAAAAGCAAAGTGCACAAATAGGAGAGTTGCTTAAAGCAGTGAGCAAAGAGTTTGAGTTATTTGGCGGGGTATTAGATAAAGCCCAGGACAGAATTAGACAGGCTGGAGATGAAATTGAAAAATTGGTAGGTACCCGCACCAGAATGATTCAACGGCAATTGAAAAAAGTGGATGAAATACCAGACACACTTATAGGTCCTAAACTGCTGCTCGACGAATCTGATATTGAAGATTCATGATAATTTTGCATATTTGCGGCAAATGAAGTATTTGGTAATTCTTGTTTTCGCCTTGCAATTGTTTCTTGGTTCTTGTAAGAAATATCCTGAGGGGCCAAAACTCTCTGTGGTTCCTAAAAAAGAGAGGATAGAAGGCAAGTGGATTGCAGAATCGGTAAAGTACAATTCAACAGACAGCTTCAGTGCATATAAAAATTACATTTGGGAGTTTACCCGTAATTATTCTGTAATACTGCAAGTAGAAACTTCCAAAAAAACTGGCGTTTGGAGCACCCAAACATCAGATAAGGAGTTTGTAATTTCCTATGATGACAATTCGGAGCAGCAGTTTTTAATTTTAAAAATGACATTAAAGGAATTTTGGTTGCGTGATAAAAAATCACAACTTGAATTTCATTTAAAACCCCAATAACTCAGTTGTGAGTCTTTTAGGGCCCCTTTTTTACGGCATTGGCACAGGCTTTTTAATGAGTGTGCTGCTGGGGGTCATATTTTTCATGCTCATTCAAGTAGGTTTAAAGCATGGCTGGAAACATGGCATTACCATAGCTTTTGGCGTAATTACTGGTGATATATTATTTGTTGTGCTCGCTATTGGCTTTACTGCCTATATCAGTGCTTTTCTAAAAACCCAAGAACATACTGCTTCAATTATTGGGGGCTTAGTGCTTCTGGTAATGGGTTTAACCACCATATTTAAAAAGCGAAATACAGCACCAGAGACAGAGCTCTCGGGCATGCGCAAGGCCAGGGATTTTTACTTAAAGCCCTTTATTATAAACTTGCTAAATCCAGCAAATGCTGCTTGGTGGCTGGGACTTTACAGTATGCCACCCGCAGTAAATTACAACCTACAACAAAAGATTGTTTTTGCCTTTGGAGCAGTGTTAACCGTTTTTTTTACAGAGGTAGGTATAGCAGCCACAGCATCACGGCTGAAGAGTTACATTACACCTAAGATATTAAAAAACGTAGATTATGCAGCTGGATTGGTGCTGTTGGCTTTTGGAATTAAGCTCGTTTGGTCTGGTTTACAGGCATAAAAAAAGCGGCCAAGGCCGCTTCATTTGTTGCAATTTCTTGTCAAATTAATCTCTTGGACGGGCTTCGTTAACCGTCAAAGGTCTTTCTCTGAATTCTTTGCCATTCATAGTGTCGATAGCAACTTTAGCTTCGCCATCATTAGGCATTTCAACAAATGCAAATCCTTTGCTTCTGCCTGTTACTCTGTCCATGATTACTTTCACAGACGATACTTCTCCGCATTGTTCAAAGAACTCGCGTAATTCCTGTTCCCTTACTGTATATGCAAGGTTTCCGATGTAAAGATTCATTTTATTATTCTAAAAAATACTTTTCAATAATACTACTCAAACTCTATGGTTGTTCACTTTTTTAAAATTTATTTTAATTTTAACATGAAAAATTTCAAGGGATGGGTACTTTTAATGGGAATGTGCAAATAGGTTCTAAGGGTTTGTGCTTTTGTGTAACATGCTGTTAGATAGCATTATGCAATTTGTATTTACACCTGAATTTGGGGAAAGTGGCAACACACTGGGGTAAAACATGGGCTTTCCCCTATGTTGTGTTTTTTACACAATTTTGTTCTTATTCGCCCTTATCCTGGCACATTTCTACCAGCACATTTCCAGTACTTTTGGGGTGCAAAAAGGCAATTCTCTTGTTGTCTGCCCCTGTTTTGGGTTCCTTGTTAATGAGTTGGAATCCCAATTGATCCTTGTTGTGTAGCTCCTCTTCAATATGCTCCACTTCAAAAGCCAGGTGGTGCAAACCCTCTCCCTTTTTTTCGATGAACTTGGCAATTGGACTGTTTTCATTTGTGGCGGCTAACAGTTCTATTTTTACATTGCCCACATTGAAAAAACTTGTAATCACGCCTTCAGATGCTACTTCCTCACGTTTGTATGGCATTGTGCCTAAGAGTTTGCTGAATAAGGTTTCAGCTTCTTCAAGGTTTTGTACTGCAATACCTATGTGTTCTAGTTTTTTCATATTTTGGGATGTAATAGTGGGTCGAATTGGGGGACGAATTTAGGTGAAAGCACAAAAGCAGAACAAATTTGGAAAAATTGCAAACCATTTGGTGGGTTTTGTGTTACTTTGCAACTTAGAATCAGTCTAAATAAGATAATGAAACTGCCAATATATCTTGATAACAATGCTACTACTAAGGTAGATCCAAGGGTTTTTGAAGCCATGACCCCATATTTTTTGGAAGATTTTGGCAATGCTGCCAGTAGAAACCACCCCTTTGGCTGGAAAGCCGAAGAAGCTGTGGATTATGCAAGAGAGCAGATAGCTGCCCTTATTGGTGCCAATGAAAAAGAGGTAATTTTTACCAGCGGTGCTACTGAGAGCAACAATTTGGCAATTAAAGGGGTGTTTGAAATGTATGAAGCCAAAGGCAAACATATCATTACAGCAGTAACAGAGCACAAAGCTGTTTTGGATACCTGCAAACACCTAGAAAAATTGGGGGCTGAAATCACCTATTTGCCTGTAGGCATAGATGGATTGATCAGTGTTGCAGATATTGAGGCTGCAATTAGGCCCGATACCATTTTGGTAAGCCTTATGTATGCCAATAATGAAATTGGTGTGGTTCAACCCATGCGCGAAATAGGGGCACTTTGCAAAAGCAAAGGAGTGCTGTTCCACAGCGATGCCACCCAAGCCGTTGGTAAAATTCCTGTAGACGTTCTCGCCGATGGTATTGATTTGTTGAGCATGACTGCTCATAAAATGTACGGCCCAAAAGGAATTGGTGCTTTGTATGTGCGTCGCAAGAATCCTAGGGTTAAAGTTACTGCCCAAATGGATGGAGGTGGCCATGAACGCGGTATGCGCAGTGGAACCCTAAATGTGCCTGGAATTGTGGGTTTTGGAAAGGCCTGCGAATTGGCAAGATTGGAAATGGAGCAAGATACTGAACGACTCATGGGCTTGAGAGATTACCTTGAATCAGAGTTGTTGAAATTGGAAGAGAGCTATGTGAATGGCAATATAGAACACCGCTTACCCCATGTTGCCAATATCAGTTTTAAATATGTTGAAGGCGAGGGCTTGATGATGGCTATTAAAGATATTGCAGTTTCTTCAGGTTCAGCTTGCACATCTGCATCCTTGGAACCAAGTTATGTGTTAAAAGCATTGGGCCTAGATGATGAGTTGGCTCACAGTTCTCTAAGGTTTGGCCTAAGCCGCTTTACCACCAAAGAGGAAATTGATTATACCATTAAAACCGTAGCCAATGCCGTGAACAAGTTGCGGGATATGAGTCCACTTTGGGAAATGTTTAAAGAAGGCATCGACTTAAAGAGCATTGAGTGGACCGAACATTAATACAGGCAGATTAAAATCAGTTGTTTAGAACCAATCTAAATAGTAACTTTGTAATTGAAAACTAATATACCCAAACCAATAAAAATTAATAACAATCACAACCATGGCATATAGCGAAAAAGTAATCGACCACTACAACAATCCCAGAAATGTGGGCACCTTGGATAAGGCTTCACACAAAGTAGGCACAGGATTGGTTGGAGCACCTGAGTGTGGAGATGTAATGCGTTTGCAAATAGAAGTGAATCCGGAAACCGGAATCATTGAAGATGCCAAATTCAAAACATTTGGCTGTGGTTCTGCAATTGCATCTTCTTCTTTGGCTACCGAATGGCTTAAGGGCAAAAGTGTAGACGATGCACTAACCATTGACAATATGGACATTGTTGAAGAACTGGCCTTACCACCAGTTAAAATTCACTGTTCTGTATTGGCTGAAGATGCCATAAAAGCTGCGATAAATGATTATAGGGCCAAGCAAGGTTTGGCACCCATCGAGGATACTAAAAAACATTACTAATGCAAGTAGATGCCGGTTCAATAACCATTACTGAAAAGGCGCTTTGGAAAGCCAAAGAACTTATGCGTGAAGCCAGTATTTCTTCACCCGAATATTTTATGAGGGTAGGGGTAAAAGGGGGCGGTTGTTCAGGTTTGTCTTATGAACTCGATTTTGATAACGAAAGCAAGCCTGGTGATATGGATTTTGGCGATGATCAATTGCGCATTGTGTGCGATATGAAGAGCTTTCTATACCTCTGCGGCACAGAGCTTGACTTCACAGATGGCTTGAATGGAAAAGGGTTTAATTTTATTAACCCCAATGCCACACGCACCTGCGGTTGTGGAGAAAGTTTTGCAGTTTAATCTGCATTGGGTGTGACAGAGGTCGCACTGGAATTGAATTTATAATGCGAAATTCGATTCATGATGTCAGAACAAAAATATATTCATGAGTTACACAACGACCACAAGATGTGGTTGTCTGAAATTACACTTGCCCAAGACCAATTAAAAAGTTTTACTGGAAGGTTGGAAGAAATAGCCAGAGCCAATACCTCTACCGATGTTTTGGCCCATGTAGAAAAATTCCAAAACCAATTTATCAGAGAACATGAAGTTATGGATACCTTAATTCATGATATCCGCAAACACGAAAATGAATTGGTGGCCAATGTAACAGGCAATACTGTTGCGGTAGACCATAGAAAAGTATCGGACAATACCAGCTTGCGAGAAGGCATGGAAACATTTCAAAAACTGTTTGCTGAATTAAAAAATGAGTTTATGGCTTTTGTGGCTAAGACTCTGTAATACACCGTTTTGCAATATGAGGGCCCCATTTATGGGGCCTTTTTTTATGACCATTGCACTGGTAATTGAATTAAAAATAAGTATTTTTATGCCCAAATTCAACAATGCAAAGTACTGCACAAACCCCCGACCAATATTTGGCTGAACTGCCAGAAGAACGGAAAGAGCCCATGCAAAAATTGCGGAAATTATTACTATCAAATTTGGATGGTGAATTTGAAGAATGCATGCAATATGGCATGTTGGGTTTTGTAGTGCCACACTCAGTTTATCCAGCGGGATACCATTGTGATCCCAAGGTGCCATTGCCATTTATATCCGTAGCTTCACAAAAGAATTTTATCGCGTTTTATCACATGGGAATGTATTCAAACCCCACACTGTTGGATTGGTTTGTTGCAGAATATCCCAAGCATTGCAAAAGCAAGCTGGACATGGGAAAATCATGCATACGGTTTAAAAAAATGGATGATATCCCTTACGATTTAATGGCCGAATTGGTGAAAAAAATGGGTGTAAATGATTGGATTGCAATTTACGAGAGTGTATTAAAGAAATAGGTGTTAATCATTCTTAAAATATAAAAAATAGTAAGCCTCAATATTGTCTAAATAAGCACCATCAAACCCAGCAGTGATAATTTTACTCATATAAGATTCATCATTGCCGTAGATGATATCTTGCCATTCCTTTTTCCAGAATTTTACCCAATATTCATCGTCGTAGCCTTCGTATTTTCTTTTGATCCAAAGCGGATGGTGTAGGCCCCATCCTTTTTTCCAGTAGTATCGAAATTTTTCTGCAGACCCTATGTTGATATAAGAAATGACAAGCCGTTTGCCCCCATTGGCTTTTGTTTTTAATTGTTCGATTTCAACATTAGAAAATGCCTCATCGTCAAAGAATAAATCCATAATAATGACATCAAAATTGGTAGCAGAAATGGCCTTTAAAAAATCGGATTTATTGGAATATAATTCTGAGTTGATGAGGTACAAATAATTCTTCGCATCATGAAGTGTGCTGATATTTAAAGAATTTTCTAAGGGCACAGTATCTGGAATTTGACTGTAGTGATAATTGTCGTCCAATCGGGTAAAGCAAATAAAATTTTGGTTATAATTTCGGTAAAATGCATCTGAAAGATTCTTTTTATCCGTGATATATTCAGAAACCAAAACATTTTTGGTTTCTTTTATTTTCTGTAACATTTTTAATCTACCGTCATCATCAATTAAATTGCCATTATAATGCAATTCTTCAATACCAAAGCCATCTATGGCATCCATAAAAGTGGGCAAAGTGCTCATTTCTGGATTGATATTCTGAAATGCCAATTCTGCTCCATTTTGTGGAATAATAATAAAATTGGGTTTTTTAGCACGTGCATATTTAGAAATTTGGATGACAAAATCTTGCATTTTAAGGCCAGCATTTTCTGAACGCTTATTTTTAGAGCAGGCTATAAAATTGAAAATTAAAATAGCAATGAAAACACCTGTAATTATGAGGCGGGTTGTATTGGATATTTTCATAGGAATGTTATCAAAGACTTCGTATCACTGTAAAACGACTTTTGAAGTATTCCATTGTGTTGAAGAGAATAGAGAGATGCAATGCATGTAAATTCAGGTTGGCTTTACACCACTACATTTACAATACGTCCTTTTACTACAATAATTTTTTTAAGTGGCTTACCTTCCATCCATTTAATAACAGTTTCATCTGCCAAAACGGCTTTTTCAATTTCAGCAATTTCAGTATCTACCGCAAATTCCATTTGTTTTCTGGTTTTTCCATTGATGGAAATGGGGTATAGAAAACTGTTTTCTACCAAATATTTTTCGTCAACAGCGGGCCATTGAGCCAAATGGATGCTTTCTGTATTGCCCAAATTTTGCCACAATTCTTCAGTAAGGTGCGGTGCAAATGGCGCCAACAATACCAGCAGAGGTTCTAGAATATCGCGTTTTTTGCATTTTAATTGGCCCAATTCATTGGTTGCAACCATAAAAGCAGAAACAGCAGTATTGAAACTCATATTGTCAATATCCCAGGTGATTTTTTTAATGGTTTTATGCAATATTTTTAATTCTTCAGCACTGGGAGTTTCTGGGTTTACTGCCCAGGTTTCACCATCATAAAACAAACGCCAAAATTTACCTAAAAATCGGCTTACCCCTTCAATGCCGTGGGTGTTCCAAGGCTTGCTATCGGTAAGCGGACCTAGAAACATTTCATATAGGCGGAGGGTGTCGGCACCGTAGTTGTTACACACATCATCCGGGTTTACCACATTTCCCCAACGCTTGGACATTTTTTGACCATCCTCACCGCCAATCATCCCTTGATTTACCAATTTTTTAAACGGCTCATCAAAATTCAAATAGCCCAAATCATGCAAGAATTTGGTCCAAAACCGGCTGTACAGCAAATGCCCGGTGGCGTGCTCACTACCTCCCACATAAAGGTCTACTTGTTTCCAATAATCCAGTGCATTTTTACTTGCAAATTCGGTTTCATTATTGGGATCCATATAGCGCAAGAAATACCAGCTGCTGCCGGCCCAACCTGGCATGGTGTCTGTTTCGCGGCGGCCAGGGGTTTTGGGTGTTGCACCCCTCTCCACCTGTGGAGAGGGGCTGGGGGTGAGGGATTGAACAACCTGTAAAATACGATCTCTTACATTATACGCGTCTTTTTCTACCTCTGAATTCCAAAATCGAATGATTTTATACCCCAGTTCTTCTAGATAGTTCTTTCTGGTTTCATCATAAATTTTTGATTCCTCATTGCTATGGACACTCCCATCGAATTCAACAATTAATTTAATGGATAAACAGGCAAAGTCTGCGATATAATTACCTATGGGTTGTTGTCTTTTAAATTTAACCCCAAGTTGATTGTTCCTTAATAAATCCCACATTTTTTCTTCTGCAGCCGTAGGATCTTGCCGCATTGTTTTTGCATAATCCAGATTTTTATTGTCATATTCAGGAGGTGCTTCATTCAAAATATTATCCTCACCCCTGCCCCTCTCCATAAATGGCGAGGGGTTAAATAGTGTAAAATCATCAAGGTCTACGTTTACCCATTCACTCACCGATGCCAAAGGACTTTCACCATTTCCTGTGGGTTTGTAGCTTTCTACTTTTGGCAATTCTACAGGCAAATCCTTTACCAAATTGGGGATGTTATTTTCATCGAAAATTACAGGAAAGGGCTCGCCCCAATAGCGCTGTCTGCCGAAACCTGCATCACGTAATTTATAGTTGATTTTTCGTTTTCCTATTGCCAATGTTTCTACTTTTTCAATGGCTTTTTTCACAGCTTCTTTAACCACAAGTCCATCTAAAAAACCGCTGTTAAAACAAACACCATCCTTTGCTGCATAGGCTTCTTTTAATGGAATTTCGATTTCAGAATTTTCAGGTTTTATTACAGGAATTATGGGCAAATTAAATGCATTGGCAAATTCAAAATCGCGTTCATCGTGTGCAGGAACCGCCATAATTGCACCAGTTCCATAACCCGCCAAAACATAATCGCTAACCCAAACAGGAATGGGTTTTTGGGTAAACGGATTTACACAATACCGGCCTGTAAATGCGCCTGTTTTTTGTGTATCAGACATGCGGTCAATTTCACTTCTATTTTTGGCCCTATCTGCATATTGGATTACTGCACCTCTTTGTTCATCACTGCAAAGCGCGGCAAGTCCTTCATATTCTGGTGCAAGCACCATAAAGGTGGCGCCAAAAATGGTATCAGGACGGGTGGTAAACACTTCGATAAACGCAGCTTCGCTATTTTCAATTTCAAACTGAATTTCTGCACCCTCACTGCGGCCTATCCAGTTTCTTTGAATTTCTTTAATACTGTCAGTCCACTCAATGGTATTTAAGCCTTCAATCAACCTATCGGCATAGGCAGTAATGCGCAATGCCCATTGCTTCATTTTTTTGCGCACAACGGGGTGACCACCGCGTTCGCTAACACCATTTACCACTTCTTCATTGGCCAAAACGGTGCCCAATTCTGCACACCAATTTACCGTTGTTTCGTTGATAAAAGCCAGGCGAAAATTGTTGAGTATGGCTTCTTTTTCTACAGCATTTTTTTGTTTCCAGGTATTTGAGTCAAACAGGATTTCTTCACTTTGCGCCGCTGATATCCCTGTGCTTCCAACTGCCTCAAAATGCTGGATTAATTCTTCAATAGGACGCGCTTTATTGCTGTCTTTATCGTACCAATGGGTAAAGAAAAGTCCAAAAATCCATTGGGTCCATTTATAGTAGTTGGGATCACAAGTGCGAACTTCTCTGCTCCAATCATAACTAAATCCCATGGTGTCCAACTGCCTTCTAAATGTGGCAATATTGTTTTCTGTTGTAATGGCCGGATGCTGACCCGTTTGAATGGCGTACTGTTCTGCAGGCAGGCCGAAAGCATCATAACCCATGGGGTGCAGCACATTGTAGCCATTCAATCGTTTGTAACGACTTACAATATCGCTGGCAATATAGCCTAGAGGGTGCCCTACGTGAAGGCCTGCTCCACTGGGGTAAGGAAACATGTCTAAGGCATAGAATTTGGGCTTTGCAGGATCAATTTCTACCTTATACAACTGGGTTTCCACCCATTTTTGTTGCCATTTTTTTTCAATTTCAGAAAATTCGTACTTGGACATTGGATGCTTAAAGAATGGGCAAAAATACTGAAAAGCTCAGGTTTTAGTGTATCAAATACCTAAAGTTAAGGCTGTCAACTATCAACTCTAACTTATCTTTGCACCACCAAATGGCCGATTCAAATTTTATTGATTATGTAAAAATATTTTGCCGCAGTGGCAAGGGTGGTGGCGGAAGCCGTCACTTTAACCGCACAAAAATGAACCCCCGTGGCGGGCCGGATGGTGGTGATGGTGGCAAAGGTGGAGACATTGTGCTGCATGGAAATGCCCAAATGTGGACCCTATTACACTTGAAATACCGCAAACATATTTTTGCAGAAGACGGTGTTGGGGGAAGTGAAAATACAAGTACCGGAAGAATGGGAGAAAGCGTAGTGCTGGATGTTCCGCTAGGAACTGTGGCCAGAGATGCTGAAACCGGTGAATTTATTTTTGAAATTACCGAGGATGGTGAAAAAAAGGTACTGGTACCGGGTGGTAGAGGCGGATTGGGCAATAAGCATTTTGCTACCCCTGTTAACCAAGCACCAGATTATGCCCAACCCGGTGAACCCTGCGAAGAGAAATGGATAATTTTGGAATTGAAAATATTGGCAGATGTAGGCTTGGTGGGTTTCCCCAATGCGGGTAAAAGCACTTTGTTGAGTGTGGTGAGTGCCGCAAAACCAGAAATTGCCAATTATCCTTTTACTACACTAGTGCCAAATTTGGGGGTGGTGGCTTACCGTGACCACAGGAGTTTTGTGATGGCCGATATTCCCGGAATTATTGAAGGCGCACATGAAGGCAAGGGATTGGGACATCGTTTTCTCAGACATATAGAAAGAAATGCAGTGCTGCTATTTTTAATTCCGGCAGATAGCAACGACCATTTTGCAGAGTTTAAAATTTTGCTAAATGAATTGGGACAGTTTAATCCTGAATTGCTGGTGAAACGCAGAATAGTGGCCATAAGTAAAAGTGATATGCTGGATGCTGAATTGGAAAAAGCCATCAGAAATGAATTTCCTAAAGATGTGGAATTGTTGTTTTTCTCGGCAGTTGCACAAAAAGGCATTACAGAGCTTAAAGATGTATTGTGGA
>JADYZD010000082.1 GCA_020853295.1 Bacteroidia bacterium
CTGGCGATAAGCTGATTCCTTGGAAAGTAATTTCAGAACACAAAGGAAGTGAACTTGCAGGCAGCAGGTATGAGCAGCTTTTGCCTTATGCTACCCCAACTGAAGGGGATGCATTTAAGGTAGTTACAGCCGATTTTGTAAGCACAGAAGATGGAACTGGTATTGTGCATATTGCGCCCAGTTTTGGTGCAGATGACTTTAAAACCGCTAGGGAAAATGGCATAGGTTCTTTAACACTGGTAGATAAAAAAGGCAGGTTTACTGATGAAGTGGTGGACTTTGCAGGTGAGTTTGTAAAAGAACAGTACCTAACTGAAGAGGAAAAAGAAGCTGAAAAAACCAAACAAGGCCGTGAGAAGTATTTAAGTGTAGATGAACGCATCTCTATTAAACTGAAACAAGAAAACAAAGCCTTTAAAGTTGAACGTTACGAACACACCTACCCGCATTGCTGGAGAACCGATAAGCCCATACTCTATTACCCATTAGAAAGTTGGTTTATTAAAACTACAGCCGCAAAAGACCGCTTGGTAGAATTGAATAAAACCATCAATTGGAAACCCAAAAGCACAGGAGAAGGCCGTTTTGGCAATTGGCTCGAAAATTTGGTGGATTGGAACCTAAGCAGAAGCCGCTACTGGGGCACGCCCTTGCCTATTTGGCGCACCGAAGATGGCACTGAGGAAAAATGCATAGGCAGTATTGCTGAACTTATTGATGAAGTGAATTTGGCCAATTCCAAACTTGGACTTGCCCAAAAAATAAACGCCGAAGATTTGGACTTACACAGGCCGTTTGTAGACAACTATACGCTGGTGAGTGCAAGTGGCAAAGCCATGTCAAGGGAAACTGACCTTATTGATGTATGGTTTGATAGTGGCGCCATGCCATATGCACAGTGGCATTTTCCTTTTGAAAATGAGGAAGTTTTTAAACGCAATTTCCCGGCAGATTACATTGCAGAAGGCGTAGACCAAACCCGTGGATGGTTTTTTACCCTGCATGCTTTATCGGTATTGTTGTTTGATTCCATAGCCTATAAAAATGTAATTGCCAATGGTTTGGTGCTGGACAAGTTTGGCAACAAAATGAGCAAACGCTTGGGCAATGCTGTTGATCCATTTGAAACCATTGATAAATACGGAGCAGATGCGGTGAGGTGGTATATGGTAACCAATGCGCCACCATGGGACAACCTCAAATTTGATATGGATGGGGTGGTAGAAGTGCAACGCAAATTTTTTGGCACCCTATACAATACCTACAGCTTTTTTGCGCTTTATGCCAATGTAGATCAGTTCTCATTTAACCCGAACAATACAGTTCCTATAGCAGACCGCACGGAGTTGGACCGCTGGATTTTGAGCAAACTCAACAGCTTAAAACTACTTGTGCAGGAATCTATGGAGGATTACGACCCCACATCCGCTGGCCGTGCCATAGAAGAGTTTGTGGGTGAGCATTTGAGCAACTGGTATGTTAGACTTAGCCGCCGCCGTTTTTGGAAAAGCGAAATGAATGCGGACAAAAAAGCCGCTTATGAAACCATTTTTGAATGCCTAGAAACAGTGAGCAAACTGATGTGTTCTATTTCGCCTTTTTTCAGCGATTGGCTCTACCAAAGTTTAAATGCCGATAAAATTGCAACAGGTGCAATGCCCGAATCGGTTCACCTATCAGAATTTCCAATTTCCAATAGCACCTTCATAGACCGTGACTTAGAGGAAACCATGGAAATCGCAGAAAACCTATGCAGTCTTGTGCTTTCATTGCGCAAAAAGGAAAAACTAAAAGTGCGCCAACCCCTGCAAAAAATGATGGTTCCCGTGTTGTCTGAAAAATTTGGACGCCAACTCAACCATGTTTCCGATCTTATAAAACACGAGGTTAACATCAAAGAAATTGAGCAGATTGACGCTGGAAATACCCTAATTGTTAAAAAACTAAAACCCAATTTTAAAACCCTTGGGCCCAAATTGGGTGCAGATATGAAGGCAATGGCCAATGCAGCCAACAACTTTACCCAAGATGATATTCGGGCCATAGAGTCTCAAGGATATTTGGATGTGAACTTGGGTACCAGGCAGTTTCAATTGGAATTGATGGATGTTGAAATTCTTACCCAAGATATGCCGGGCTGGCTGGTAGCAACTGATAAAGGCATTACCGTAGCATTGGATATCACCCTTACCGATGTGTTGCTAGCTGAAGGACTGGCCAGAGAATTTGTGAATCGGGTGCAGACCCTTAGAAAAGAATCGGGTCTTGAAATTACCGATAGAATTCATGTAAACTTTACAAGCGATGCACAGGTGAAAGATAGTATCCTGCTGCATATGGATTATATTTGCAATGAAATACTTGCCGATAGCGTTATATATACTGATTCTACCACTGGGGTAGAAACTGATGTTTACGAAAAACCGGTTTGGATTCAATTAACCAAAGCATAAAAACGACCAAAGAAAATGGAAAAGACCCGCTACAGTGACGAAGAGTTGCTAGAATTTAAGGAAATCATTACCCACAAACTTGAGGTAGCCCGTGAAGAATTTTTTACACTACAAAAAAACCTTCGCGATGGCAATGAAAATGGCACCGACAGTACCAATAACAACTATTTAACCTTAGATGATGGAGCCGATACTTTTGAAAAAGAGAATACCACCCAGCTTGCCGCAAGGTTGATGAAGTTTATTCAAAACTTAGAAGCTGCAATGGTGCGTATTGAAAACAAAACCTACGGTTTGTGTAAAACCACCGGCAAACTTATTCCCAAAGAAAGGTTGCGCGCAGTGCCCCATACCACACAATCTATAGAGGCAAAGCTCAACTCGAAATAAGCCACTTTTGAACCAAGAAACCATAAAACCACCAGTAAGCAGGGCTAAGTATATTATCCCTATTGCAATACTATTGCTTTGTGTTGCCTTAGACCAATGGATTAAAATCTATGTTAAAACCCACTTCGTATATAGCGAGGTGCGCAACTTGTTTGGCAATTGGTTTAAACTCTATTTTATAGAAAACAATGGTATGGCCTTTGGCCTAGAGTGGGGCGGCAAAGCAGGCAAATTATTGCTTACCGGGTTTCGCTTGGGCGTTTCCGCTTTTGGTGCTTGGTACCTTTGGCAAAATATCAGAAAATCGGCACCCATGGGCTTGCTGGTGAGCATTGCCCTAATTATGGCAGGTGCTGTAGGCAATATCATCGATTCGGTATTTTATGGAGTATGGTTTGATAAAATTAATGCTTACCAAGGCGGTTACTTTCAAGGGCATGTGGTAGACATGTTTTATGCACCCATGGTAAATGGAACCTTCCCATCCTGGTTCCCGTTTTGGAAAAACGAACCCTTTGTGTTTTTTAGCCCCATTTGGAATTTGGCAGATGCCTGCATTACCGTGGGTGTTTCCATTATTATTGTTGGGCAACGCAAGTTTTTTACTACCCCTGCCAATTCGCAATCAAAACCTGAAGCAACTGAAACAGTATCCGAAAACCTTGATCAACAAGACGGTGGAACTGCTGAAAATATTGCTTCGAACAACACAGAGGAATAACATTCCTTCACCCCATTTTAAACTTATCCTTTATCCCCAGCAGAATGGGGTTATCTTTGCAAATTGAATTATGAGCAGAATTGTAGCCATTGTTGGCCGTCCCAATGTAGGTAAATCCACTTTGTTTAACCGTCTTACAGGCGAACGCAAAGCCATAGTAGACGACGTAAGTGGCGTTACCCGCGATAGGCATTATGGCAGCAGCGACTGGAATGGAGTGGATTTTACCGTCATCGACACTGGTGGGTTTGTGCCCCTAAGTTCCGATGTTTTTGAAACCGCCATTCGTGAGCAGGTGCATATTGCCATTGATGAAGCCGATGCATTGCTGTTTGTGGTAGATGTAATGTCGGACCTGCACCCCCTCGATGAAGAGTTTGCACATATCCTGCGCAGAAGTAAAAAGCCGGTTTTACTTGTAATAAATAAAGTAGACAACGACAGACTCAGTCTGGATGCCACTGTCTTTTACCAATTGGGTTTCCCAGAATATTTTGAAATTTCTGCAAACAACGGCAGTGGAACCGGTGAATTGCTCGATAGCTTGATAGGTGTTTTAGAAAAATTACCAGCCACGCCAGTTATCGAAGATTTGCCCAGAATTGCTATAGTTGGCCGACCCAATGTGGGCAAATCCTCACTCATAAATGCACTTACTGGCGAAGACAGAAATATAGTTACAGATATTGCTGGCACTACCCGCGACAGCATAGATACACGCTACCGCGCTTTTGGAAAAGATTTAATCTTAACCGACACAGCAGGTATACGCCGCAAAAGCAAGGTGAGTGAAAATATTGAGTTCTATAGTGTAATGCGCAGTTTGCGAGCACTGGAAAATTCAGATATTGTGGTAATTGTGGTGGATGCCACCTTAGGTATTGAAGCCCAAGACCTGAATCTATTTTGGATGGCACACCGCCAAGGCAAAGGCATTGTGGTTTTGGTGAATAAGTGGGATTTGATTGATAAAGAAACCAATACCCACTTAAAAGTTGCTGAGGAAATTCGTTCGCGCACAGCCCCATTTGTAGATTTTCCCATATTGTTTATTTCTGCCCATACCAAACAACGCATATTTCAAGCTACTGAAAGTATACTTGAAGTGTACGAAAACCTTACCTTTAAAAGTGGTACAGCAGAGCTCAACAACTATATACAACCACTTATTGATGCTTTCCCACCTCCAGGCACTAAAGGCAAAACCATTAAAATTAAGTACGTTACACAACTAAGAACCCGCCGAGTGGCCTTTGTTTGCTTTTGCAATTTGCCCCAATATGTACCCGATAGTTATGCCCGTTTTTTAGAAAACAAATTGCGTGAACACTATAAATTACATGGTGTTCCTATTTCGGTATTCTTCCGCAAAAAGAATTGATGAGTCAAGCCAAAGACATACGGTTACTTGAGTTGGAAAAATTGGTTGCTGAGTTTGAAACCCTCGGCCAACCTGCATTTAGGGCCAGACAGGTGTACAAATGGCTGTGGCAAAAAGGTGCCCGCAATTTTGATGACATGACCGATTTATCGGTAAAACTGCGCGATGAACTAAAGGCCCTGTACTGCATACTCCCTGTAAACATTGATATTGAACAGCGCAGCACCGATGGCACCATAAAATGCGCCTTTAAATTGCATGATGGCAAACACATTGAAGGCGTGTTGATACCCACTGAAACCCGCATGACAGCTTGTGTTAGCAGCCAGGTCGGTTGCAGCCTCGATTGCAAATTCTGTGCAACTGGATTTTTAAAACGCGAGAGAAACCTAAGTGCTGCTGAAATTTACGACCAAGTTTGGCTGCTCAACGATTTGGCCATTAAAAACTATGGCAAAGGGCTAGACAACATCGTTTATATGGGCATGGGAGAACCACTCCTTAATTATAATGAAGTATGGCGCAGCACGGAGATTATTACAGGAAAAGAAGGCTTGGGTATGAGCCCGCAACGCATCACTGTAAGCACCGCCGGCATTGCCAAAATGATTACCAAAATGGCCGATGATGGTGCCAAATTTAATCTGGCGTTGAGTTTACATGCAGCCAACAATGAAAAACGCAGTGCCATAATGCCCATTAATGATAGCAATACTTTAGAAATGCTCGCGGAAGCTTTGCAATATTGGTATTCAAAAACTGGCAACCGTCCTACTTTAGAGTATGCTGTAATGGAAGGTGTAAATGACGATGAAGTAGAGGTAAAAGAACTCATCACCTTTGCTAAAAAGTTTCCTTGTAAGATCAATTTGATTGAATACAATGCCA
>JADYZD010000083.1 GCA_020853295.1 Bacteroidia bacterium
AGGCAAATATAGGGGCAGCGCCCTACTTATAAGCCACCTTGGCTTTAAATGGCCCCTGCGGGTGCATTGTGCCCCCAATAGCCTGCGCACCAACTTTTCCACAAAATTTTGTTTTTTAGGGCCAAAATAAATAGAATTGTAGGTCAGCATTTTATATGAACTTACGGAGGGTTAAAATATGGGGTTTGCTGGCACTTTTGTTTTTTCATTTTTATGGTGTATTTGGCGAAACGGCGGGCGATAGTTTAGAAATCAAAATTCAAAGTGCGGTAGATGAACAGCGGATTGTAAACGATCTGGGCAATGGGTTTTACCAAAACCCAACAGGCGAGTTTTTGCTGGCACCCAAAACCGGCGATATCAAATATGCCATCCTTATTTACAATATCGATATTTTGCCCGACAAGGCAGTGTTTAGCGCTGGCATGGCCTTTAGAGAACCCTTTGGAAACCAATTGGTGGCTTTTCGTGCCAATCAAGTGGTATTTAGTTATACCCACGGACTAACAGGACCAGCCACTTTATTCTTAATAGATTCTTTAAATTTTAAACTGGGCAAAGCCATTACATTTACTTTTTTGGGTGGCACCTCCGAAGATACCTATGCCAAATTTGAGTGCTCAGGATTTAAAGAATTTGGTCTGCATGGCCGGGCAACATTTAACAACAATTACCTTCAACCAGTAAACGATACAGGCCAAGTCATTCAAAACAAATCCCTGCAGGCAGGGTTTCATGCAAAAGCCAGCAAATGGAATGATATTTTGGTAGAAATGAACTTGCCCCAATTTCAGGTGAAATCTGCTCCAGGCTTCATATTTAGCACAAAAAAAGTGCTAATGGACCTCTCAGAATCCTACAACAGTCCAGGTTTCTATTTGCCAAAAGCATATACCACTAGAAATCTATTGCCAGAAACCAAAGAATTGTGGGAGGGTTTTTATATAGAAAATGCAGAAATAACCTTGCCCAAATTTTTTAAAAATGAATCACAAAAACCAATAACTTTTGGCATTTCAAACACCATTATTGATGAATTTGGGTTTACTGGAAATATTTTTGTCCAACAAATATTGTCGTTTGAAAAAGGTAATTTGGCTGGGTGGAATTTTTCCATAGACGAACTCGCTGTTCAAATAGAATTAAACTCGCTAAAATCAGGAACTATAAAGGGAGACCTTGGTTTGCCTGTTTTGCCTGATACCTCCAAACTGGCTTATTACTGCCGGTTCGACCATGATGAACATTACTTATTTTCCATTAAAACCAAAGGAGATTTGAGCATACCTGCCTTAAAAGCAGCCAAACTTGAATTGGAAAAAAACAGTTTTGTAATTGCAGAAATCGATCATGGTAAAATCGCATTAAATGCAGAATTACATGGCAAGTTTGTCGTACAAAATGCGGCAAAAGAAAAATCAAAATACCGCATACCCGAAGTGGTATTTAGGGGCATGCACATTGGCAACAAAGCACCAAAATTTGGAGTTGAATATTTGGGTATTTCCAGAAAGGTGGATTCAAGTAATTTTAATGCATTTCCCATTCAAATTACCGAACTTGCTTTTTCGGGTAAAGGAGAAAACTTTCTATTGCATACCGCATTTCAATTACACCTTACTGAATATGCATCCGCCCAAGCCGGGCTTAACTTGTATTGCAAATACATCAATATAAATGGCCGCGATAAATTCGTATTTGACAAATATGGAATTGACAATATTGCATTTCAATTTGAGAAAAGTGGGATGCTTATTTCAGGAAATGCAGCCATATTTAATGAAGATATCACCTATGGAAATGGATTTACCGGAAATATTGGTTTTCAGCTTAGAGACCCATCTTTAAAGGCCAGTGCGCGCGCACTTTTTGGCAAAATTGGCAGCATACGGTATTGGTATTTTGATGCAGAAACCATGTGGCCTGCGCCTGGAATTCCATTGTTCCCAGGAGCCAATATCAATGGTTTTGTAGGTGGTGCTTGGCACAGACTAAAGCCTTGGGACGGGAGCACCCAAAACCTGCATCCAGAATATGGTAGAGTGGCTTCTGGAACTGTGTTTATTCCATCGGCCGATGCAGGACTAGGCTTAAAAGCTGGGGCATATTTAAATGGAGGTACTGAAAAAAGCTATCTCGCCAAAACGGTTCTGGAATTGCAGTTTCTAAAAACGGGTGCACTTAGCAAAACCATGTTCTATGGCGACCTACAAATTATGCCCAAATCAGGTCCAGTAACTTCTTCAGATTTAATAAAAAGCAGTCAAGAATTACCAGCCTCCAACGCATGGAAAAATTATACCCAATCCTATAAACCAAGTGCGGAAATCAGTGGTCCATTTATGTTAGAATACGATTTTACAAACAAATCGTTCTATGCCAATTCCGCATTGTATATTTACCATGCTGCTGGCAATACCATCAATGGTAGCCAAACCAATGGGCTCGCAGGTACATTTTCTGCCCATTTTAGCCAAAATAAATGGTTTGTGCGTGTGGGAGAACCACAAAAGCCCATTGCCGTAAAATTGGCAATGTCAAAATTGGCAAGTGTAGATGCCAGTGCCTACATCAATGCAGGAAATGAATTGCTAAAACCTGCAACACTGCCTTCAGAAATCATTCAATTCATGGGTTACAACCCTACACCAAAATCAGTAGACCAAACAGAAAATATTAAAGAAGGCAAAGGATTGGCTATGGGAATGCGTTTACAGGCCTTAGCATCAGCTGGAGGTTCTGATAAAAAATTCAGCATTTATGCATCATTAAAAGCCATTGCTGGATTTGATGTGGCACTCCAAAAATTTGACAAAATCATTTGCAGCCAAACACAAAATCCAATGGGCCAAAACGACTGGTATTCCAATGGAAAATTATATGCCTTTGTACAAGGTAAAGTAGGCGCAAAAGCGGGCAGAATAGCCGTGGACGTGCTCACCATTACAGGGGCTCTAGACATGACCTTAGGAACTCCAAACCCCACATTTGCAAGTGGTAAAACAAAAATAGAATTCAATGTTGGGGGTGTTTTTAAATACAATGGAAATTTAAATATACAACTAGGTGAGGCATGCGATCCTGGTATTCAACTCGTGGGTGATACGAGCATCGTTTTAAAGACAAATCCAACAAGCAAGAGCACTGCTGTTGATCCATTTAACGAAATTCATGCTGAGTTCTCTTTACCAGTAAATACCAAAATGGAATTGCCCAATGGCAAATTTATTGAATTTCACATTCGAAATATGAACTTGATTTCTGGGGGTAAAATAGTTAGCGGAAATTGGAGCTACTCAAATAACAACCAATTCGTTACATTGGTCAGATCAACCCCACTAGAGCCATTAAAAAAATACACTTTCAACATAGAAATTGAAGCTGTAGAAATTATTGGAGGAATAAAAAAACCACTATACACAAATGGCAAGCCCCTAGAAGAAATTCATCATATAGATTTTGAGACTGGAAAATTTCCCAATCAAATTCCCATTTCAAATGTGCTTGCTGCATATCCGTATTCAGGACAAGTAAATTTTTATAAAAATCAAATAAAAGTAGGTTATATCAACCTAAAATACCCTCAGGATTATTTATTCAACAAGCCTGCAACCAAAACAATTGCTCGATTTACAGATAAAAACTACAACAACGTTGCAGAAGTTGCAGTGGTGTATGCTTCCGGAAAATTAAATTTCAGCATTCCTTCGGTATTGCAGGCCAATGAAATTTACCATTTGCGAATTGTACAAATCACAACCACATCGGCACCAGCCGCACCCTCATCAGGAATAGGCATTGGCAGCGCAGCGAGTAGAGCCAGCAGTGCACTTTCTGGTTCTGGAACAACAGCTAGTGGTATTTCCACTTCAAGCGCTGGAACTGCACAATCTCTGTTGTTGAGTTACCATTTTAGGTGCAGTTATTACAATACTTTTGGTGATAAAATTAAAAATAGTGTGGTTTCGAATGTTCAACTTCAACCGAATAATTCTATTGTTTTTGAAATGAACAACGCATATGGAGAAACTTTTGAGCCCAATGAAATTGAAAATAAAAATACAGCACTTGTAAAAACAAACTCTCTTCCCTTGCAAACCATATGGTATAAGCAAGAGGGATTGAATAAAACCTATTCCATATTTAAAACCATTCCCTCCGGATTTTTGTTGACCAGAGACACACAAGAATTGGGATTTCCCGCTGTAAAAACGGTTCAACTTAACCAACAAAATATCGGCACAATAACTTTGGGTTCCAACCAAATTTTATATGGTAAACCCGTAAATTTTGGCACCAATTCCATTGCTGTAAATTACAATTTGGGCATGATAGTGCAAGAAGATTTAAGTGATATTAAATCAAGAATAAACAGTTATCCATTGATAAATACACCAACTTTTCAAACGGCAGTGTTGAATTATAAAAACTTATTTTTAAAATCTACACCCTCAAGCGCGGCATCGAGCAGTGCCACGCTGCCCATGCCCTCTGGTATTTCAATGTCAAGCAAAACTTCAGGATTATTAATGGCCTCTGGCACGTCAAGTATTGCTTCTCCAATACCCATTTCCATCCAAAATATTAAAATTCCGAACCTGTATTCACCCGGTTCTTACCCCATACAATTTACTTACTTTTTAACCAATGGTGCCCAATCCGAAAGCACCATTCTTAACATTGCA
The DNA here is from genome assembly GCA_020853295.1 of Bacteroidia bacterium. Classification (GTDB taxonomy): domain Bacteria; phylum Bacteroidota; class Bacteroidia; order NS11-12g; family UBA955; genus JAGXTF01. Next base: position 4,686 of record JADYZD010000083.1, read on the forward strand.
TTAAAATGAAAAATACAATTGCCATAGTTATTTTTCTATTTACTAGCAACTTGTTGGCACAGAATCTTGTTTTCAAACATTTCAGGTATGATTCGGGAATGGCTATGAGGTGGTATCCTGCAAATAAATCCGTATGGCAAAGCATTTCTAAAAACAAATTTGCTGTAATCCGATACGAAATGCTTGACGATGGCAACATCAACAATAAAGCCACTCCCGTTCAATTTGAGC
>JADYZD010000084.1 GCA_020853295.1 Bacteroidia bacterium
ATCAAAAGTATTTATTGAATTGCATAAATCTATAGATTCTAATTTTCCGAATATATAATGCTTCCCTTTTTTGAGTTTTGGTGTGGCGAAATTGTTTGATGAGGTATTGAAAATTGTGTCTGACTTGTTGCTATCTGTTAGTATCCAAGTCATTTTAGATTTTGTTAAGGATTTAGAACTTGTAAAACTGATATTTACTGTGTTGCATTTTCCTATTTCTGCTTTGGTGGCAACATTTACATTGCCATTGGTAACCCTTAATTTTATGAGTTTGCTGCTTGTTCCAGGAAACGGGCAATTTTGATCGATGGTTGTGATTTTGATGTAATAAGGTTCTATTCTAACATCACTTGATTGAGGTCTCCAAGACAATGTCAATTTGGGTTGTCGCCCATTTTTATCAAAATTGAAGGTGCCTTTAGTAATGTCACTTTTGTATTTAAAATCTATGGTATCTAAATTGCCTTGATTGTTTTTAAAAGTATCTAAAGTTTCAATTACAATATCGCTTGAATCTCCAGTGCACAGAACATATTCATTGTTGGATTTAATGATAGGAGCTTTGTTTTGACCACAATCGATGGTTTTGAAAATAATGTCACGCCGTGTATTACCTACCAAGATTAAATTATTTCCAGATTTGCGATACTCACTCACTTCAACACATACAGGGCCAATTTCTGAGCATTGAATTGGCGTGAAAATAAATTCACCAGTATTGGAATCTAGGTATATGCCTTCTGGGATATTTTTATATGGCTTGGGTGTGCATTTAATTCCGCCTCCTGGGCAGTAGGCTGTAAGTGGATATTCTCCAGACCATGGTGAGTAATAATTTACTGGGCTGTTAATTCCATTTAGGGCGTTTACCAATTTGTATTTTAATATATCTTTATTAATGCTGTCTTTTGCTTCAAAAAATTGTGTAATGGGTATGTTACAGCAATAATTGATAACTGGTAGGTCTACAAAGGTGGGCGAACTGTTGGTCTTGTTGGATAGGTTATTTAGATTTCCGACGTATAGGGTTGCGGTTGCAATAAAATTGTCTGATTTAAATGTTGTAACATTAATGTCTCTGCAACATTGCGCAATTGTGAATGTAACCACATCGCAACCTGAAGTTGAAAGGTACCCTGCATAAGGAGATGCAGCAAGATCTACGGTTGCCGTAAATGTGTGCATTTCAAATCCTTGTCCTGTGGTCCAAGTGTTTGCTGGGTTACATTTGCTGGTGCTGTTGCATAAAAAAGAAACATCTTGTATTGCGGTGCGGGTAAAGGTAATGTTGTTGCTACCGCATGAGTTGTAAGCATTATTGGTAACAAAAACTGTCCCTGTAGGGTTGTTTAAGGGAATTCCGTCACACAGTCTATAAATTTTGGCCACCAGCAAATACTTGCCGCCACCTTGATTGAAGTATGCCAGTTCGGCGCCAGCCATGTGGGTGGCGAATAATTGAGTAATTGATAAGAAAAATACCGTAAAGGCGATAAAAATGCGCAGCATAAATGGGTCGGTTGGTTTGGGTTTAAAATGGCATTGCAATTTATAACAAAGTTTAAAATTTCCCATTTCACAAATGGAAAAGCGCGTTTCACAATGTTAATTGGTGAAACAGAACTTAATGAAGCACCTTTGTTATGTAAAGATTGTAGGATGACATTGAAAAAGGGAGATTTTTTCATTTTAAACATCCCTTTTGGGTTTCAATAAAGACCTTCTGTGAATACTTACTCCCCTGAGCCCTGTTCTTAAGAAGAATGGGGCTTGTTTTTGTTAAAAAAGAAAGCCGGCAACAAGTGCCGGCTTTAAGGTAGAAGTTCAATTCATATATATTGCATTGAACGGGAATTGCTGAACTGGTGAATAGTGGCCCCAACAATCATAGAGGAGAGCACAAAATGCTCTGCAATGCCAAAAAAGAACTGGGAGGACACCATGAAACTAAGCACCTGAAACAGCTGAAATGCAAGTAAGAACGAACTGAATGCCAATGGAACTGCCTTTCCATGGCGTAGTTTAAGTGCCCGCAGCAATAATAGTAAAGCCGCAAGCGTGAATACTATGATAAATGCAATACCCATACTTCAAAGATATACACAAGTTATTGACAAAAACAAGTTTTCAGTTGACAAAATGTGGTTTTCGTTTTACGTAGGGTGGTTGGTGGGTGTTTTTTAGCTGGCCAAAAATGACAAAAAGGTGGTCGTTTTTCCGTCAATTTAAACCGACATTTTCGTGATGGGATTCAGACATTTGACTGACTGTAAAATGCTGTAAATCAAAATTATAAAGCTGAATTTTGAATTATGAAAAAGCTATACTTCTCCGTTATGTTGTTGTTACAATGTGTCTTTTCTAATGTTATTTTTTCTCAGTTGGTGGTGAAAGAAACCAACTTAGCTCCAGTGTTCAAATCAAACTTTATTCAGTACCCCATTGCCGACTTTGTTGCTGAGGGCAAAACAAATTGGTTCATTTCTGGTAGTTTTATTCCTTCTCGTTATGAATACAGATCCAATGGCATTGTAAGAATGGTTGGTGACAAAATTAAATTGTACTCCAAAACAACCAATAACCTTCCTACCGACAGTTTATATAGGATGAAACTGTTCAATGGCAGCATGCATTTGTTTACTCCAAGAGGTATATTGAGGTATCAGGATTCTGAATTTGTTTACTCTGATTATGGCAAAAAAATAGGCACTACCAATATAAGAGACCTTGTCGAAAAGTCAGGGACGATATTTTATGCTACAAATTCTGGATTTGTAAAAGAATCAGACAATAAAGTGCAAATATTTACGACATCTGATGGTTTGGCAGACAATAAATGCCTAAAAATTCAAATTATAGGCGATGAAATTTTTGGAATTACAGAAACGGGAGTGTTTGTTTACAATTTATCGAGTGGACTCATTAATATCATTCATAAAGGAAAACCAAATCAAAGGTTGGATTTATGGTTTTTTGAGGGTCATGTTATGTTGCATTCTTTGGATTTTACTGCGTTTCATCTAGAAATTGGTGTTTGGGATGGCGTATGGAAAAGTTTGAATGATATATATGGTAATTGTGATTTGGATTTAAGAAATGTATTTCCCAAAAGTGGCTTGAGATTTTGGGGAAATGATAAAACCACCATTATCACCCAATTTTCTTCATTTCAAAAAGGGTATTTATACCTTGGCGGATCAAAAAAAGTATTGAACAGGATAAACCAAGTTGATTTGGCCTATGTCAATGAAACAAGCACTTATTGGATAGCTTATAATCCAAAAGGAGAACCAGTGCTGTACGAGGCCGACAATAAATCTGCACAAGATTATTTAACTGATGATAATTTGCCGGCAGAATTAACCTCAGCCAATAATATTTCCATGAGTGTGGGGTCAGAAAACATGCAGTACAATTATACTTACCCCAGCAATAAAATATTGTCAGAAAACTGTGCCAGTACTGTTTTTAACCGTGCTCTATGGATTTCAGCACTCGACAGCAGTCAAAAAGTGTATACAGCCTGCAATACTTATAATCAAAGGGGTAAAGATTTTACTCCGGGTCCATTGGGAAAGAATGCAAAGTACAAGGCTGAATGGAAACAGAAGTACAATAGGGTTTTTGTGGTACAAGCCACTGAAATTGCAAAACACCGAAAAGCTGTAGCAGATTCCGGTACCATCAGCTATGTGCATCCAAATATTCAGTTTTGGCCAGTTTATGAAATTGATGGAACCGATACTTTGAAAATGGCCCCTTGGGTGGATGCCAATAACAATGGGTTTTACGACCCTGAAAAAGGGGATTACCCAAAAATAAAGGGAGATGAAGCGTTATTTACCGTGTATAACGACAGCATTCGCCACACCGAAACTTCGGGCGAGCCGCTGTTGATACAAGTAAATGAATTGACATGGTCTGTAAAATGCCCGCTTTGGCAAAATACCGATACGTTTGGCATTATTGACAATACCGTTTTTGTGGAATATGACCTTATTAACCGCAGTAAAAACAGCTATAACAATGCCAGACTAGGGACTTGGCTGGATGTGGAATTGGGCAATTATGCCGATGATGTTGTGGGTTGTGCACCATCTCACAATGTGGGTTTTGGTTACAATGGCGATTCTATAGATGAAGGAACTTACGGATTTGGTGCCAATCCACCTGTGCAGAATGTGATTTTTTGTGAAGGTCCACTTGCCGATTCTGATGGTAAAGACAGCGATAACGATGGTGTGGTTGACAATGTGGGAGAACAAGCCAAAATGGGCTCTTTTATGTTCTACGACAATTCACAACATCCAACTTTCGGCAATCCAGGACCTGCAATTGAGTTTTTCAGGTTGATGAATTCTAAATTTCTTGATGGCAGTCCTGTTAAACTGGATTCACAGGTGGTGAATTTTCAATACTCCCATGGTGAAGATCCCAATTATCCCGGTAAATATTGGACTGAAAAGACCAGCAGCAATATCATTGGCGATAGAAGGTTTGTCATGTCTACAGCTTCTTTTGATTGGTCTCCCAACCAAACTGTGCATCAAACAGTTGCATACCAAACCATGCAAACTGCTTATAAGGCAGATCCGGTAGCTGATGTCATGCATGTTACCGATGTCGTAAATGCGGTGTACAAAAATGCCAGCTGGATGAATTGTCAAATAGCATTTTTAGCTACAGAGAAGTTTACCGAAGAGCCCCAATTTGCGATTTTTCCTGTACCTGCAAACCAACAATTGTACGTTAAAAGTACTGCCAATTTTAACCCCAATGGTTTGGCAATTTATGACCTTGCCGGAAGAAAAATTGTGGTGTCTTTTTCCAAAGCAAATAACATGTATTCTGCAGATGTAGCAAATATCCCCAATGGAATTTATATCCTTAGTTTGAAAGATGGCGCGAATTCTTTTTCAGCGAAATTTATTAAACAATAATCCCCTTTCGTGAATGTGCTTTGGTAGTTAAAACGGCTTTCGGGCCGTTTTTTTTATTCTCCAAACAATACCACACAGGCAAATGTTTCTCTAACTACCTTTGCAATTGAAATAGTGCTGCGTGAATACGAGAGACATTCTTAACAGATATGCCACTGTGCCAGGGGTAAAACAATTGGCCGAAATGCTGGCCAATGCCAACCGAAATCCGGCGTATTTGGAAGGTGTTTGTGGCGCTGGACCAGCTGTAGCACTGGCATCCTTATATTCATTAAATCCCTTTCCTGCCTTAGTGCTGATGCCCAATAAAGAAGAGGCACTTTATTTTAAAACGGATTTGGAAAATCTGCTCCCAGGTGAGCATATTGTATTTATTCCTGATAGTTTTTTAAAGCCGTACAAACTGGAATCGGAAAATGCGATGGCTGTGCAAGAACGGATTGAGGCCATCAATAGCTTGAGAAAAAACAACTCTCGCATTGTGGTTTCTTACCTTGCTGCAATGGCAGAATTGGTGGCGTCAAAAGCCGAAGTGGAAAGCAATACCTATGAAATTCAACGTGGCCAAAAAATGGATGTGGGATTTCTAATGGATTTTTTGCAAGAAAATGGTTTTGAACGTCAGGATTTTGTTTTTGAACCGGGTGAGTTTAGCATTAGAGGCGGCATTATAGATTTGTTTTCTTTTGCCCATGAAAACCCGTTTAGGATTGAATTGGATGGCGATTTTATAGAAAATATTCGCAGCTTCGATGTCAATACTCAATTGTCTGTTTCAGAAATTGGATTTTTTAGCTTGGTGCCCAATCTGCAATCTGCAGAAATAAAAATCACCACCACTTCTTTGTTTGATTACTTGCAACCCAGCACAGTTTTGTGGCCCGCAGAATTCGGACTGCAAACTGAAGAATTGGGGCTGGGATGGGAACGCTGCCTCACCGCCAATAGGTCTGCCCTAGATTCAAATGCTGATGTTGTTCCACCCGATCCTGCTGCAAAATTGATGACACCAGGGCAGGTGAAAAAAGTAATGGAATCGCACTTTTGCGTTCATTTTGGAAGCATTAGACCCACGCACAAGGTGAATGTGGTTTCTTTTGCCCAGCACCCGCAGCCTGTTTTTAAACGCAATTTTGATTTGCTTAAAAATTGGTTACAAGAAAACGCCAAAGCCCAAATCGACACCCTGGTTTTTAGCGAGAACAGCCGCCAAATAGAACGCCTGCAAACCATTTTAACAGATTTAAATGCCGGGGTGGATTTTGTGCCCATTTACCAAGGTCTTAGTGGTGGTTTTGTAGATGATGATGCAAAACTTGCTTTTACTACCGAACACCAGTTGTTCGACAAATACTACCGTCCACGAAGCCGACAGCGCTACAGCAGCAGCACCGCACTTACCTTGCGGGATTTAAAAAACTTAAAACCCGGTGACTTTGTCACCCATATCGATCACGGAATAGGAAAGTTTGCCGGTCTTGAAAAAATGGACATTCAAGGCACCACACAGGAAGTGGTTCGCCTTGTGTACAAAGACAACGATTTGCTCTATGTCTCTGTAAATAGCCTGCATAAAATTGCCAAGTTTACGGGAAAAGACGGTACCGTGCCGCAATTGCACAAGCTTGGCAGTCCGGCTTGGGACAAGCAAAAGAAAGCTACCAAAAAGAAGGTTAAGGATATTGCGAGAGAACTCATTAGCCTTTATGCCAGGCGGAAAGCGGAAAAGGGTTTCCAATTTAATCCTGACAATTATTTGCAAATGGAAATGGAAGCTTCTTTCTTTTATGAAGATACCCCTGACCAAAGCAAAGCCACCGAAGATGTAAAACGGGATATGGAAAAAGAACAACCCATGGACCGTTTGGTATGCGGAGATGTGGGTTTTGGAAAAACGGAAGTGGCCATGAGGGCTGTTTTTAAAGCTGCATGCGACAGCAAACAAGCTGCCGTTTTGGTACCTACTACCATTCTAGCCCAGCAACACTACCGCACATTTAAAAAGCGATTTGCTGGGTTCCCGGTGAATGTGGATTACCTCAATAGATTTAAATCGGCAAAAGAACAGAAAACCACCCTCGAAAATTTAAAGGCAGGGAAAGTAGATGTGATTATTGGTACCCACCGTTTATTGGGTAAGGATGTAGAGTTTAAAGATTTGGGATTGCTGGTAATTGATGAAGAGCAAAAGTTTGGAGTGGGCAGCAAAGAAAAATTAAAAGCACTTAAAGTAAATGTAGATACACTCACACTTACGGCAACTCCCATTCCGCGAACCCTTCATTTTTCACTAATGGGGGCAAGGGATTTGAGCATTATTAATACACCGCCACCCAACCGTCAACCGGTGCATACGGAATTGCATGTATTCAATCGACAAATGTTGGCAGAAGCCGTGCAGTACGAGGTTAACCGCGGCGGACAGGCCTTTGTTGTGCACAGTAGGGTTAAGGATATTTATGACATTGCACGCTTAATTGAAGATGATTCACCCGGTGTAAGGGTATGTGTGGCACATGGGCAAATGGAGGGACATGAATTGGAAGATGTGATGGTGCGGTTTATTGAAGGGGAGTATGATGTGTTGGTGGCCACCACCATTATCGAAAGCGGACTCGATATTACCAATGCCAATACCATTATCATCAACAATGCGCATATGTTTGGCCTTAGCGATTTGCATCAAATGAGAGGCAGGGTAGGGCGAAGCAATGTAAAGGCGTTTTGTTATTTGTTTTCACCACCATTAAGTGTACTTACCGATGATGCCAGAAAACGATTGAGGACCATTGAAGAGTTTAATGAATTGGGCAGCGGTTTTCAAGTGGCCATGCGCGATTTGGATATCAGGGGTGCTGGTAATATGCTAGGTGGCGAGCAGAGTGGATTTATCAGCGAAATGGGTTTTGAAATGTACCACAAAATATTGGACGAGGCGGTGCGTGAATTGAAACAAGAAGAATTTAGCGACTTGTTCGAGTCTGAAGCAGAAGACATTAGCAGCCGCGAATGCCAGGTGGAAACGGATTTTGAAATGCTCATTCCAAGTGATTTTGTTACCAATATTGCTGAGAGGCTTTCCCTGTATACCGAGCTGGCCAATGTGAAAAATGAATCGGAACTCATGCAATTTTCATCCGGCTTGGCAGATAGGTTTGGAAAATTGCCCCAATCCGTGCTGAAATTAATTGATACAGTGCGCTTGAAATGGGCCGGTAAGCGTTTGGGATTGGAAAAAATAACACTAAATAATGGTCAGATGCGGATGTATTTCCCTGGCGATTCTGCAGCTCTGGTGTACAGCTCAAACGCCTTTGCCCGCATGATGCAACATGTAGCAAATTCTCCCAATAAATTTTCTATGAAACAGACAGATAAGGCGTTAATTACCCAAGTTCGTGGCGTAGAATCTGTATTTGAAGCAATGGCTGTATTGGCCGATTTTGAAGCAGCGGGAAATTGATGAAATGGAAATAGGTGGGAATTTTACCACCAATATTTTTATTTATTTAAAGCGAAACTGATTCCAAAAAATGCACCCGTAGAAAATTGCCTTTTTGTTGCAGGAAGCGCATAAATATCTCCCAAATTATCACCCGTTTTTTGGCCATTATTTAAAATGTCCAATTGGCCAATGGCTAGGCCTGCATGAATGCCCACTTTGCTATTGGAACCCAAAACTGCACTTCCTCCTAAAAAGAAGTTTAGGTTACTTGTGCCTTCATTTTGAACCGGAATTCCTACACCAAAACAACCACCCCAGTGCACATTTTTTCCGGAATACGGATAAAAACTAATGAATGTGGAAATGCAGGGTGCGTAATTGTTTCCGGGAGTTGAAGTAATAATACTGTCGCGGTTAGAATAGGTTTGATTTTTATTGAAATAGGTTGGAAAACCCAAACCAACTCCAGTATTGATTTTCATATCACCCCTAACCAAAATATTTACAGATTTTGTGCGGATTTTTCTGAGTGTATCAACCGCATCGCCGCCACTGGCATAGTATTCCTGTGAACGGGAATAAGGTGATGTTTCCCAAAAATCCAAGTCGAGATTTAAATGGTCGCCATTGGCCATGTAATTACATACATATTCGTAGGGCGTGTAAATGATGGATTCGTATTGAAATTCCAAATCTCCTATGGTATTGTGAATTTGATCGCCGGTGTATTTGTCGGTCATTTCTGTCGCTTTGGCCAACATATCTTTAATGGTGACATCAAGTCCAGCTTCGGAAAAATCGGTGCCATTTGATGCAGCAAATGCATTGTATGCCGCAATAAAATTGGTGGATGCAGTTTTTAAATTGGTAAATTCAAACATCATATTGTTCTGCACTTCTGTGGCTTTTTGCAAAAAAGAAGTTGCAGAGATCTTGTAATCTTGCTGGTTTTTGGCTTTTAATGCATTTAAAGTCAGTATTTGAGTTACCGCCTTCAAAGAATCTGAGGGCATGTAAGGATTGTATTTCAGCTTTTTTAATTTTTTGGTGGTGAATTCGGTGCGCACCAAGGATTGTTCTATATCAAACAAATTGTTATAGCTTTTCATGGCTGCCTTCATATCGCTTTGTGCTGCTTGGTATTTGGTAAACATGCTCACATCGCTTCTGTTTGCTGCTAAAGTAAAAACATCCGTATTCAAACCCGACATGAGGCCACTGAGCATTTCCGTGCCGCCGGCAAATCCGGTAAAGAGCCCAGCAATGCCACTCATGCTGCTGTTGTCTTCTTCCACAGTTTCACTCCAATTGCAGCGTGCTATAAACACAAAGGGATTGAGGTTTTTAACCACCACTTTTATTTCGCTGTTCTTCTTTACTTGTGGTTTAACAACGGTTTTGCCATTTTCTATGTAAACAAACTTATCATGAATAAAATCATACTCTACAATAAGGTCCTGTGCTTTTATGGTTTGGAAAGCCAATATTCCAATAAGGAAGATGCCGAATTTTTTCATTGGGTGGGTGTTTAGGTTTCGAATTAATATCAAATGTCTGACAAATGTAAATGAATTGTGTGAAAATGAGCAGTGCTTGAGTATTTGGAGAATTAAAATTTTCTCAGTGCCCCTCAAATATTTTAAGAATATGTTTTACATTTGCACCCCTGTTCGGGGCAATCCTTTAGAAAGCGCCGTACAGGAGAGGTGGCAGTCCCGATAGCTATCGGGAGGTCGACTCAGAAGAAGTCACGGTACTGAACCGTTTAAAACAGGAGAGGTGGCAGAGTGGTCGAATGCGGCGGTCTTGAAAACCGTTGAGGGTTACACCTCCGGGGGTTCGAATCCCTCCCTCTCCGCCAAACAATTCAAAAAGCCCAGCGTTAGCTGGGTTTTTTTATGCCCCAGCACCCAGTCTGTCCCGACCAACGGGAGGGACAAGCGCAGGTGCGGGGTATAAAAAAAAACAGACGCGCCAGCGGATGGCTTTTTGAATTGTTTGAAGCCACCCCATTTTACCCATTCATGACGATTGTCTGTCGGCTTTTACATTTGACTGACAAGCCCCTGATTTGAACCCACTAACCTTGTATCATGATGAAAAAAGTACTCCTTTTTACTGTGGGTTGCATGGTGGTGTCACTACAAGCCCAATTGTTGAATCCTGGTTTTGAATTGAAACGTTCCGATGGAAATCCTTCGTTTTGGGGCAGTATAATTCCCCTCCCCGTGGTGATTGGAGATACCGTGAATCGCTGTAAAATTGACAGTGCTTTTTATTTTACATCTAAAGATGCCCATTCTGGCAATACAGCCATAGAGTTGAGAAATGCCCAGTGTGGGAAGTCTACCCACGTCGCAGGCCTTGTTCACAACATGAGCACCGATACTTCTTATTTTGCCAGTGGAGAAGCCTATAATCTAAGGCCTGCGTATTATACATTTTGGTACAAATTTATTTCTGTAGGAAACGATACCGCAGCTACACATGTTTCTTTGATCGATGAAAACTCAGGCAACACCCTTGTAGACCAATGGGTTTACCTTCCTGCCCAAACCAACTATACTCCAGTTTCTGTATTCCTCAATTATGAAAGTGCAGAAACCCCAACTTCTGTTGCCATTTCCTTTTTTACCGAAACAGAACCCAATGCTTCGCATTATGGCAGCCGTTTGTTGGTAGATGATGTGGAATTTAGAAATTTTCCTTTATCTGTATCTAATTTAGATCAAAAAGTATTGGTATTCCCCAATCCTGCGGCTGGCTTCATCCAGTTTCATACCCAAAACATGAATGGAAGTGCATTGAAAATTTACGGAGTAAATGGCGCTATTTACCTTCAGAAATCATTTACCAATTCCACACAAATCAATACTGAAGATTTGGCCAATGGCGTTTATTTTTATGAAATTGTTTCTGAAAATGGTGTGAAAAATAATGGCAAATTTTTGGTTCAAAAATAACGTACAGTTATATAATTGTACTTTTAATAAATAAAATTCCCAAGGGGTAACTAAGGGCTATACATATGGCCAAAATAACTGCTATTAACCAGGTAGGCAATTCTTTGGTAGCACTATGTCCAGCGCCCAATACTGCAGCATTTCTATAGAGTGAAACTTGAATGGAAATAGAATAAGGCAGGAACCAAAAAACAAATAGAAATAGGCTGTGAAATATGTGAAAAGGCTTGGGCATTTTGCGAAATGTGAAAATACTTAAAGCCAAAACATAGAGAATCATGACCATGTTTTGAATTTCTGACCAATGCAATAATGTAAATGGTTTTGAAACCAATAATTTCCAATGTTCATGAAACATGCGCCACGGAGTTTGTATGCCATGCCCATATTTTCCTTGCACTTTAAACAGCGCATCCCAGTGTCCTGTGGCTAAATAATCGTAGACAAATAAGCCAATGATAGCGGTACACGATAGTGCAAAAGTTTTAAATGCAAAATGCCATATTTTTGGATTTTGGGTCCACCATAAATACATTCCATACAATCCCATCACACCCAATAAAAAGAAACCTGTACTGTAGCTGAGCACAGCGAAAAAACCTGCAATTCCAGCACTTAAGTAGTTTTCTTTCTTTAAAAAAAGAAACAACAATGAAATGAGAAAAGCCACCAAACTAATGGGAAAAATGGCATGAAAATAAATATTTCCAGGGCAAAATGCAGCAATAGAAATCAGGATGAAATTTCGAATGCTAAATTGATTTACCTCCATCAGTTTTGCCGCTACCAACAAGTAACCGAGGAAGAATACATTGCTTAAAATCAAGCCAGAAATCTCCCCAGAAAATCCGGATAATTTGTGCAACAAAAAAATGAGCAATGGATAGAGTGTGGCCCAACCCGAATTGCCACACCATTCAGTAGCGCCAACGCCATAACCTTGCTCGGGACCGCAGTGAAAAAGGGTATGTCCTTGTTCTGAAATTTGAAGGTACAAGGCGCTGTCCCACCTTTTCCAGCATTCAGGTCCAAAACCATCCCAACAATTGCCTTGAAGTGCAATAAAATAAATGAAACACTTGGCCAATATGTATACAACCAGGGGCAGTACTACCG
>JADYZD010000085.1 GCA_020853295.1 Bacteroidia bacterium
CAAAATGGATGCACAACCAATTCTGTGCTTTTTTCATTGCTCAAATCATAAAATTTAAAACTGTGAGCAGTGGCAGCCCTAAATCCAATATTGCCTGCAAAACCCATAGAATAATCGTGTGTAACACCAGCTTGTAAAAGGTGCTGATAGGTAGTAGGAAGTTGTATTCTTAAAAAATGGTGACGGGATCGGTGTATTTCCTTGCCAGTTATGGAAGTCAGGGTCACTATTTGTTTCTTAATACCATCTGTAGATGTGCCATCTGCATAGCCAGGGTGCAAACCAATATCGAATGCAGAATTGAGCAATTGCAGGCTTTTGTTATATTCTTTATGATAAACACTGATGGGCTTATCATATTTGCCACGGCTTCCTGTTTGAATAAAAAATCGAACCCGGTTTTTATGGGTTTGCAGTTTTTGAAACAAATAATCAAAGGCATCATGTGGGTCTTTTTCGCCAAAGAGCACAGAAATTCTTTCAAATACGAGTTCCGTTTTGCCTTTTAATATGGCCCTGGCCAATCCGCCAAGCCAATTTGGAATGTTGCGGCCTTTGTGTTTATAGGCAATGTCAATATCCAATGTGGGGTAAACCTGGTATTTGTCTTCCAATACCAAGCCGCAGAGGCCGTAAAACTGGTTTAAGGCAGCATCAAGAATGGGGAAGTTGGAAACGCCCAATTTGTGAAGGTATGAATTGCCAATATCAAACCTTCCATGTTCATCGGCTGCAAATGGCTGGTATTCTTCATAGCGGCTCAGGCACCAAAAAACCATAGAAAAGATATCAAAACCCAAATCCCCGGTTGCGGGGAATAGCCGTAACATATTTTTTTCTCCAAAGTGTTCAGGTTTTAAATTTTGATCCACTTTCAGTTGAAAAAGCAGTCCAGAGGGACCAATTTTCAGCCCCTCAATATCCTCTAAAGAGTAATTTATTTTTATTTGAGCTGCACTTTTGAGGTATTCTTGCAGGTCACTTGTATGCGTATAAAGCACGCCCAGCCTGCGATGGAAGATTTCATCGAGCACATAGACCCATCGGGTGGAGGTTTCGGGAGAGTATATAATCACCATACGCGAGGTTTGCGTATTTTTGCGCAAAATAATGAAGGTAGCCCTAATTACAGGAATCACAGGACAAGATGGCGCATATCTTGCAGAATTTCTTTTGAAAAAAGGATACGAAGTACACGGTATTAAGCGCCGCAGTTCGCTTTTTAACACGGAAAGAATCGATCACATTTATGAGGATCCACATCAATCGGGTGCTCGAATGCACTTGCATTATGGGGATTTGACCGACAGCACCAACCTCATTCGGATTATTCAGGAAGTGCAACCGCATGAAATTTACAACTTGGCGGCTCAAAGCCATGTTCAGGTGAGTTTTGAAACACCGGAATATACAGCCAACTGCGATGCCATAGGCACGCTGCGAATTCTAGAGGCAGTGCGCATATTGGGTTTGGTAGAAAAAACCCGCGTGTATCAGGCCAGTACCAGTGAATTGTACGGTTTGGTGCAAGCTGTGCCCCAATCTGAAACCACTCCATTCTATCCCAGAAGTCCTTATGCTGTGGCAAAAATGTACGGCTACTGGATAACTGTAAACTACCGCGAGGCTTATGGAATGTATGCCTGCAACGGCATTTTGTTCAACCACGAAAGTCCAGTGCGTGGAGAAACGTTTGTAACACGTAAAATCACCAGAGCTGCCGCCCGTATTGCTTTGGGTTTGCAGGATAAATTGTATCTGGGCAATCTTAATTCTCAGCGTGACTGGGGCCATGCCAAAGATTATGTGGAAGCCATGTACTTAATGTTGCAACAGGAGAAGGCAGAAGACTTTGTAATTGCTACAGGAAAAACTACCGAAATCCGTGAGTTTGTGCGCATGGCGTTCAGTGAACTGGGCTTAGGCATTGAGTTTCATGGTGAGGGAGTGAATGAAAAAGGGATACTTGGATTTATTGATAAAGACAAGGCTGAAAGCTTAGGTTTAAAAATATCAGCATCCGCAATCGGAAAAGAACTGGTAAATGTAGATCCCAAATATTTCCGTCCCACAGAGGTGGATTTACTTATTGGTGAAGCATCCAAAGCCAAGGAAAAACTGGGCTGGACACCAAAATATAATTTAAAAGAGTTGGTAGACGATATGATGCAAAGCGACTTAAAGCTTATGCAAAAAGAAAACTACCTTAAAGAAGGTGGATTCTATACCAAAAATTATTTTGAATAATTTACGGATTATCTATTAACCAAAAACCAACTTGCTTTGTGGTAGAATGATCATGATGGTCACTGGCAGTGGCTTTAAAAGTTACAAATGTGCTGTCTTTAATTTTGGAAACCACAAAGAATTCATTGAATTCATATTTTTCCATTTCATGAACTGTCGGCATCTTGCGAAATAAATTCGTTGTGTCATTGTCTACATTCACTGTTAATAGAAGTTCGTGGAGCTCTTCATCTGTGGCAGTACCTTTTAAAAATACAGTGTCACCATTTTCAAATGTCTGATTCGCATTTGGACTGGTAATTACAATAGTTGGTGCATTTTTGTCTTCGTCATGTTTTTTACAAGCTGAAAATGAAATCATTGTAGCTGCAATAGTTATTAGTATTCTGTTTTTCATGGTTTTTTATTTTAAGAAGTAGATGAATGAAACTGAAAATCTGGAAAGTGGGGTAACATCTGTAGCCCGTAAATTATGATAAACAGGATTTTGGTAGGTGCCTAGTAAGCCCATTCTTTTGAAATATACATCGCAACCTATTCCTGTAAAAACGGTACTTCCTCCTGTGTTTTCTGAATAATACCCCCTTAACACGTCCATTCCTATTCTTCGGAAGTGGGAGTAAATACTGGGTATAATTTGTAGGTGTTTTCCGGATTGCATCCATAAAAATAACTTACCATCAATGGAATAACTGTTGCCAAACTTAAATTCGTTTTTATCGATACCTGTAAAATTATATTGCGATTCCAGCATAATACCGGCCTCCTTATAGCGGGCTACATAGTTTAAATTGAAAGAATAATCTGTACTGCCAGTGCCGGTCTGAATGCTTCTTTTTGAAACATCCGTTGCCATTTTACCTGTTGGTAATTTTAGGGCCAAACCTCCAGTTAAGAATTGTTTAATTTTAAAGCAATCCGCCTTCCTATTTACTATAAAATAATTGAGTTTCAGTTGCGCATCACCTATGCCTTGTTCCTTTGCAGTATGGTATCCGCTAACAGCATTGTAATTAAAAGGCAGCATTCCTAATAATTGTAATTTTTTGTGCACTGATATCCTTGTAATAAGGTTGGTTTGTTGAAATCGAAAACGGTTTACCTCCTCTGAAGAGGCTAAATATCCATTTTGACTATACCCCAATCCTACAAAATGATTGAGATATTGAGGGAAAATACCTGAATTGGAATTGGCTGATGGCATTGAACACATGCACTGACCCCACAAGTTCTCAGCGAAAAGGTTAGCGATAAGTAGAAATACAAACCTTGAAAATTTCACTGTGCAATTTTAAAAGACAATTAAAAATAAAAAATTGACTATTATCAATTTTACCATCGATAAAAATTAAATTTTTAAAAATTGTCGCAGGTCAAATTTTGTATGTGTATTTCTTTGTTGGTTTGAATTCATAAACCAATTCAAACTATTGAAATGAAAAAGTTAAAAATATTATATCCAACATTAATGGTTGCGGCCATTTTTGCAATTGGATCTTGCGGCAGCTCTGAATCAACAGACTCTGCGAGTTCAACCGAAACAACTGAAAATGCAGGTGCTGGTCAATCGGCAGTGGCTGATGATGTTTCACAAAAAGACATTGTGAAAGTTGCAATTGGTTCCAAAGACCACACAACTTTAGTTGCAGCAGTTCAGGCAGCTGATTTAGTAAACGTTCTCGCAAACGCTGGTCCTTTTACCGTTTTTGCACCAACAAATGCAGCCTTCGATGCTTTGCCAGCTGGTACAGTTGACAATTTATTGAAACCAGAAAACAAGGGCAAACTTTCTGACATTTTACAATACCACGTGGGTGTTGGGGTTTTTAAAGAAGAATTATTGCCAGATGGAAAAGAACTTTTCACGGCTTTAGGACCAAACTTAAAAATTACTAAAAAAGATGGAAAGATGATGGTGAATGATGCCAAGATTATAGGCACAGTTAGCGCATCGAATGGGATGATATATGTTATCGACAAAGTTTTATTGCCACCAGCGGCTAAATAATATCCTTATAAATATGTTAGCAAAAGGCTTTTCTAGGACGACAATGGTGATTGTGTTATCACTATTGTCGTCCTGTAGCCAATTTTCGGGTGGTGGTAGTTCAAGCAGTAGTGTAGAAGATCAAAAAGTGTTTGCAACCCATATGAGGAGTTTGTGCAGCACTGTAGAGAACTTTAATGATTTGCTTAAAAAAGCACCTGATAGCATGGCATGGGCCGGCTATGGTATCATTATCAACGATAAAATAAATATTTTTCAGAAAGCTTGTGCTGATGATCCCCTTATGGGAAATGAATTAAAACAACAATTTTCAGAGGTTTTGGAGCTCATAGTTCCGTTTACTTCAGCATCAATTGAAAAAAAGAAAGAGGCTCAAACCAAACTAATGGGTATTAGCAGAGTGTGGTTAAAGAAGTATCAGTTGTAAAAATGCCGAAATGATAAATTTTGCATCATGGAAAATAGGAGATATAGTTGCTGCTGACTTCCGCAAGGCTGAGGTTTTGAAGCAATTTAATATTGATTTTTGCTGTGGTGGAAAGACATTGTTAAAAGATGCATGTAAAAGCTTGAGCCTGGATCAGAACAAAGTGCTTGAGGCTTTATGCGAAATAAATGAGAAGGATATTTTACCATCACAAAATTATTCATATTGGGATCTGTCTTTTTTGTGCGACTATATTTACAGCACCCATCACAATTACGTTCAGCAGGCTAAGAAATACCTTCTTGATTATGCTTCAAAAGTAGAAATGAATCATGCTGAAAGGCATCCAGATTTGGTAAAGGTCAGAGAGGTTGTCTTTTTGCTTTTTAATGATTTGGAAACACATATGAAAAAAGAAGAAATATTTCTTTTCCCAAGTATAAAAAAGTTGGCAGCGATTTATAAAAATACAGAAAGCGATTGGACCCAGATTCAAAGTATAAGGGAGTTGACCCAGCCCATAAAACAAATGGAGGCAGAGCACGATGAAGCTGGGATTTATATAAAACAATTAATTGACCTTACAAATAATTTTACTGTGCCTGAAAATGCTTGTCTTACCTTCAGCGTTTTTTATGTAAAATTGAAAGAGTTCTGCGATGATTTAATGATGCATATTCATCTCGAGAATAATATTTTATTCCCCAGGGCAATAAAGCTCGCTGCAAAATTCGAAAACAAATAAAATATAGCCTTTAATCCTCAGTTAAAGTGCACTGCATAAGGGCAGGGAAATTGGATATTTTTATTAGTTTTTTATCCAGCATTATTAAGCCGTCTTTTTCCCATTCGGTTAAAATCCTAACTACTGTTTCATGAACCATTCCAGTAATTGAAGCAAGTTCTGCCCTGGTTAGTTTTACATTGATATAACCTGCAGGGGTTGTGCCAAAAGTTTTATGAAGAAGAATGATGGCCTCGGCCAATCGTTCCCTGCTATTTTTTGTGAGAATATTTAAGGATTGTTTGCGTGCAAAGTCTAAATCCTGAGCAAATTCTTCCATTATTCTTAAGGAGAAATCTAGATTTTTTGCTATTAAATCCATAATTGCACTTTTAGGAATAAAACAAATAGTAGAATCTTCTATGGTCTCGGCAGTTGCTTGATATGGCTCATTGGCAAGAAGACTTCTGTACCCGATTAATTTTCCATCTGTAGCCAATCTTATGATCTGAATATCACCGTTGCTTGCGGTTTTATATACTTTAACTTTCCCTTGATGCACGCAGTAAAAACCAAGAGGCATATTATTCTCGTAAAAAATAACAGACCCTTTTTTAACTTGTAGACTTGTTTTATGCTGATTTAATTCTTCTAATTCATCTTTTTTTAAAGTGGAGAAAATAGATAGAGCAATGGTTTGACATTGGTTGCAATCAACATGACATTTTACTGATTGGGGCATTGTAAAGTTTTTGTGTACAAAGCAAAGGTCCTAAAAAAATGCGGTTTCTTGATACATGTCAAAAAATAAATGTTTGTGTAGGCTAAACTTTGCTCACACAAATACAAATAAGATGAAAGCAAAAGCAAGAATGAATGCCCTATTAATAGCAATTACTGCAGTAGCAGCAGTTGTGGCAGGGGGATGCGGAGGGAGTAGCTCTGATGAAAACAAAGCAAAATCTGCTGTTGAACCCACTGAGGAAACTAAGGTCGAAGCATCTCCCGATGGAGTAGGTCGCTTCGCTGGTAAAGAAGTAGCAGCTTTTGATGCAGCACTTGCAGAAAAAGGTGGTACTGCATTCGAAAGCAAATGTGCAGCTTGCCACAAACTTACAGCGGATAAAGTTGTAGGCCCCGGTTTGTTGGGTGTTACCAAAAAAAGAAGCGCAGCTTGGATTTTGAACATGATAACCAACCCTGAGGAAATGACCAAGCAAGATCCTCAAGCCAAAGCACTTTTAGCTGAGCATTTGATTCAAATGACAAATCAAAATGTAAGTGATGAAGATGCACTTGCGCTGCTCAATTTCTTGAGGAAAAATGATGAAGCAAAATAATTGAACCAACAATATCAAAACAATGAAAAATAATATTAAAAAAAGTCTAAAGCTAGCCGCTGCTATAATGGTGTTTGCGGCTGCTATGGTTGGCTGTAAGCCTAAAAAGGCAGGAAATGTAGTTAGCGGAGATGCAGCGGCTAAGGTCTACGTTGCACCGGGAAAATACGACGAAGTTTATATGTTCGCCTCAGGTGGATTTAGCGGACAAGTGGGTGTGTATGGTATACCATCAGGCCGTCTTCTTCGTGAAATTCCCGTATTCAGTGTTAAACCAGAAAGTGGTTATGGGTTTTCAGAAGAAACCAAGCCATTGCTTACTACTTCAAGAGGATTTGTTCCTTGGGATGATTCTCACCACCCTGTATTGAGCAAGACCAAAGGCAACGCCGATGGCCGCTGGTTATTTATCAATGCAAACAATACTCCTCGTATTGCAAGAATTGATTTAAAAACATTTAGAACTGTAGAAACTCTAGAGTTGCCAAATACTGGTGGTAATCATGCTTCTCCATATTGCACAGAGAATACTGAATATGTAGTTGGTGCAAGCCGCTTCAGTGTTCCTCCTGATGAGAAAGAAGTAGCTATTAATACTTACAAAGCAAATTTTAAGGGTGTAGTAAATTTTATTAAAGTTACTGACAAAGGGAATATGGACCTTGCTTTTCAAATTGATGTTCCTGCAATTGACTATGATTTGGCACGTGCTGGCAAAGGTGTAAGTCATGGTTGGTTGTTTTTTAGCAGTTATAATGCAGAACAAGCAAATACCTTGTTAGAAGTAAATGCTTCTCAAAGGGACAAAGACTTCATTATGGCTGTTAACTGGAAAAAAGCAGAGCAATATTTGAATGAGAATAAGGGTATTAAAAAGCCTGCTAAATACTATTCAAATCGCTATGATGATGGAACGCATACTGCAACTTCTACCATTATGAATGAAGTGATGACTTTGGATGCTAGGCAGCTTAAAGATATCTGCTACTATATGCCTTGCCCAAAATCTCCTCATGGATGCGATGTAAATCCTAGTGGTGAATATATTGTGGCCTCAGGAAAACTGGCTGCTACTATCCCAGTATTCTCTTTTTCTAAAATGATTGCAGCTATTGAGAAAAAAGACTTTGAAGGTGATTTTGATGGAATTCCAGTACTTAACTACAAATCTGTTATTGCAGGTGAGGTTGAAAAACCAGGTCTTGGTCCATTACATACTGAGTTTGATGAAAAAGGCAATGCTTATACCAGCTTTTTTGTATCCTCAGAAGTGGTAAAATGGAATGTAGAAACCAGAAAAATTGTAGATCGTATTCCTACTTATTACTCTATTGGTCACTTATGTGTAGTTCAAGGTGATAGCAAAGATCCATTTGGTAAATATCTAGTAGCACTAAATAAAATCACCAAAGACAGGTATTTGCCTACTGGTCCTGAACTTTGCCAAAGTGCTCAGTTAATAGATATATCTGGTGAAAAAATGAAATTGTTGTTGGATTTTCCAACTATTGGGGAACCCCACTATGCCCAAATGATTCAGGCGGATATCATTACCAAAGATCAACGAAAGGTGTTTAAACTAGAAGAGAATAAACACCCATATTTTGCACCGAATGAAAAAGCTGCCAGGGTGGTCAGAAAAGGAAACGAAGTACATGTGTATTTGACATCCATTCGAAGCCATTTTACCCCTGATAATATCGAAGGTGTAATGGTAGGTGATGACGTTTATTTCCACCTTACCAACCTTGAACAAGATTGGGATGTACCACACGGATTTGCAATCAAATGGAATGGCAATGCAGAGTTGCTTGTTATGCCAGGTGA
Organism: Bacteroidia bacterium; assembly: GCA_020853295.1. Classification (GTDB taxonomy): domain Bacteria; phylum Bacteroidota; class Bacteroidia; order NS11-12g; family UBA955; genus JAGXTF01. The sequence continues at coordinate 8,574 of JADYZD010000085.1, forward strand.
AACCCAAACACTTAAGTGGTCTCCCAAAACTACTGGTGTTTACCCAATGTATTGCACAGATTTCTGCTCGGCACTGCATCAAGAAATGC
>JADYZD010000086.1 GCA_020853295.1 Bacteroidia bacterium
ACATGTGAAAATTGACGCCCAAAATTTCGAAAAAGCCAGGCAATTATGGGAAACTGCTATAGAAAATAGTGAACAATTGGATGTTCCAGATTTCATGAAGGACTTTAACGTTGAAGAGTTGACAGAAATCATTGAAACTTCCGACAAATGGAGTGTTTACCATCAAATTGTTGCCAAAAAACTGTTACTAAAACAGGGAATAAATCTGGATGAAAATGATCTCAAAAAGGCCAAAATCATCCGACTACAAGAACTTCAAAAACCCGAAAAGGCCAAACTGGGATTGTTAATTATAGGGTATTTTAGTCCTGCTATTTCAGTAATTTCTTATTTACTCATAGACAACCCAATATTTTACATAACCTTTATTGGTGCAGCGATAGGGCTGTTTTTGCTATTACAAAAAAAGACATTACCAAATGGGGATAGGGTACATGTATTCACTTCAAGATCCAGAATGCACGGACTCATATTGACCCTTTTTTATGGCTCAATAATTATTATCAGAATTTGTTATTTTCTATTTAGTTAGTCAAGCATAAACTACATCAACCTCTGGTAAGCACGCCACCATCGGTCGGGCATTTCATCTTCTGAAACCATCTGGTAATCTCGGTAAGAACAACCTATAAAAAAGCTGTGTTTTTCGTAGGGATGCGGAATTTCCATCCACCAGCGGTTGCTTTTGTGGCTTTTGTAAAACACCACTTCGTGTCCGGTGGTTTGCAATCGGTGACGATAAATGATAAAATTTTTATGGTTGGGTTCTGGATGGTCATTAAACCTACTGATAATTCCATCCAAAAAATACCAAGCCATTTGTGCCATTAAAATATGCGATTTTCTATCGCTGCCATCAGGCGAAAGTCCATAAAAGTGGGCCGATGTAAGTGTATTTGAAATTCCTGCATAGCGGGCAATTTTTGCTGCTTCTTCTGCATACAAACCATTGGGTGATTCCAACACTGTGCCCGGCGCATCGCTTGCTCTCACCGCATTGAGATCAAACAGCATCATGTGGGCACTCCTAAGTATGGGTTCTGTTTCATCAATATAAGCCCGTACCTCTCCCAATCGGTGGTTCTCGAAATACATTTTTTCCAGTACCGCAGCAGTTTTATTGGAAACATAATATGCTTGTGTAGCAATAAAATCAATATTGAACAAATAGCTGGGTTTTTCAACCAAAAGACTGCGCAAGGGAGCCCCTTCCTCCAAATCAATATTGGGACTCACCTTTACAATTTCTACTTGCTCACCCGTTTGGCGGTAGCCCCGGTAGTGGCCATACATATAAGCAGGTTCATGACCAATAATCAGCACTTTTATGTTTGCATCGAGCAATTCTCCTACTGCTTCACTCAGGGCAAATTGTTTGTCTTTTTCACTTGCTGGTTCTACCAAATTACCCAAATCAGCCACTTCCAATTTATCAAACCGCCATTGCAGGTTATAAAATTCTTTTCGAAACAGATCGGCATGCTTACCAATACCGATAATGGCGACTGCCGTCTTTTTGAGTTTTGGGAAACGCCCATTGTGTATGGATATTTTACCGCCAATGGCATCTTCATTTCCCCTAAAGGGCGCCCAAATTTCTTCAGGAATTGCTTCAAAAAATCCTTCCAGCATTGTTGTTGCAATTACGCATCAAACGGAGTGCTTGTTGAACAAACAAATTCACAATGCAACGCAGTGTTAACTATATTTGGCGTAAAGGGCTCAAACCCCATTTTTACTTCACCAAAACTTTGGCCACTCGCTTGGTTTCACTGTCAATTAATTCAATCAAATAAAACCCAGGTGCCAATTGAGGAACTATACCATTTTGTGGATTTTGGGCATTAGAAAAAACCAATTTCCCATCAATAGTACACCACTCTACCTGTCCTTTAAATCCTTGTGGCAGATCAAATTTATCACCCACCTGCAAAGGATTTGGGGAAACAACAAAAGGAATAATTTTAGCATTAAAAATCGAATTTACTTGATCATAGCAAACCACCGTATCTTGGTAAATTACTGGGCAATTGCTGCTATTGTTAATGGTATGTACAATGATATATTTTTCCCCCATTTTCAACTTGGCAGTATCCAGCATTTTAGTGGAATAAAAAGATTCATTATTACCAATTGAATCGCGCACACTCCATTTATAAATTGGGGTGCCGACAAAATCTTTTGTCACATTCGATTTCATCTCTAACCTGCCAGAATCTAAGCAATGGTAACTGCGGCTAGCAGCAGGTTTGGCCATAACCAAAACCTTGAAACTTCTAGTTGATTGTAAAGGGTTGGGACAATGGTCATCTGTTGCTGTAACTGCAAAACTATAAGCAACAGGGCTGCCATCTCCAATTTGGGTTTGCCAACAAAACTGCGCAGTTTTTTCGCGGTCTTTAGGATTCTTAATGGTAAAAGTACCACCAGGTATACCACCGTTCCAATTCATTTGTACAGTATCAGGAATGGTTTGGTAAGGTGTATAAGTCGCATCCGTGCCTTTGATATCGAAACAGATTTTATCCCCTTCACATACTTTGTTAACTGTTGGCCCTGTTATCGTTGGTGGATTATTGGGAGCCATGATTGCAACAATACATTGCATTTCCCGGCTAATTGTTGAAATATTCACCCAGTTACCTAAAGAATCCTTCCTGAACTCTTGAACTGCTATGGCAAACACACTGCTTTCATCACACTGGGTTGGTGTAAATGCTATATTACAGTTACTGGTATCAAAGAAAAAGCCTCTAGTGGGGTTGGTCTTAATATTGGGTGTGCAATTGACCCCGGCTGGAAGACAATATGGGGTCAAGGGTTTCAAATACGAAAAGGGAGCAGCCAATGTTGCTTCACTTTTCAATCCCTTTAATGGTTTGACCAATTTAAACGACAAAGAATCAAAATCATTGGTATCTGTCGCTACTGAATTATAGAAAACACCCATATTACAATAAGCGTAAATAATTGGTTTTGAATAAAAATCACTGGTGCTATTAATGTTACTTTTACATTTATTTAAATTACAAATATTCAAGCTGGCCTGCGTAAAAAATGTTTCACCATGTGAACCAGTTGTGATTTCAGGATTCCTACAACAGGATTTAAATATTACATTTAATTCACACAAAGAACTTCCCAATCCAAGTGTGGTAAAAATTGAATTAGACAAATCCAAATCAGCTATATACACATGTTCTTCTACCCCACTACCTGATCCAGTAGTATTTGCAGGATTGCATCCTGATGAAGTTGATGAACAAACATTTGATACATCTACAATTGAAATTCGTGTTAATTTTAAATAATTTAGCGCTGATGAACGGTTGCCATTGTTACCAACAAACCAAAATGCCGAATCCAAATTTGTCTTCAGCGAGTCGCCTAAACAATTGCGGTAAATTTTTATGCTTAAACGATATGTAGAACCACCCATATATTTAAAACCCATATCAGAAGCCATAATTGAATTTGATTTCAACAAATTTAAAGCCCCTAAAAAAATGCAACATCCAAGAATCAGGTATTTTTTCATTCCAACAATTAGACGCATGAAAGCAAGTTCTTGTTGCTTTGCCCCAAAAAAAACTAAATGCAACTACACTGCCACTGGTGCCTTAATGGCTGGCCAGGGATCATAGTTTTCCAAAGTAAAATCTTCGTAGTCGAAGGCAAATAAATCGGTGATGGCCGGATTCAATTTCATGTTGGGATAAGGCCGAGCATCGCGACTCAGTTGTTCTTTTACCTGTTCAAAATGGTTGGAATAGATATGGGCATCGCCAAAAGTGTGTACAAAATCACCGGGTTGTAAGCCACAAACTTGGGCCATCATCAAGGTGAGCAGGGCATAACTGGCAATGTTAAATGGCACACCCAAAAACAAATCGGCGCTTCGTTGGTAGAGTTGGCAACTTAATTTTCCGTTGGCCACATAAAACTGAAACATGGTATGGCAAGGCATTAGGGCCATTTTGTCAATTTCTCCCACATTCCAAGCATTCACCAAAATGCGGCGGCTATCAGGATTGTTTTTGATCAGATGTAAGGCCTCAGAAATCTGGTCGATGACTTTACCATCCTTGGCTTCCCAACTGCGCCATTGTTTGCCATACACAGGACCTAGTTCTCCATTGGCATCGGCCCACTCATCCCAAATTTTTACGCCGTGCTCAGTGAGGTAGCCAATATTGGTTTCGCCTTTTAAGAACCACAGCAATTCGTAAATAATGCTTTTGAGGTGCACCTTTTTGGTGGTTACCAATGGAAATCCCTCTTGTAGATTGAACCGCAACTGTCCACCAAAAACACTCACAGTACCAGTGCCAGTGCGGTCGGTTTTGGTAGCCCCGTTTTCTAACACATATTTCAGAAAGGTTTCGTACTGGTTGGATGCAGACATGGCACAAAAATACGGAATGGGTTTCAAGAGAAATTCACAAATGATACACGGTAGTTTTTTGTCATTTTTCAGACCAGATTTTGTTTCTGAAAATTTGTGTTCCTAAATTTACAAGGTTGATTTCAATCAATTGTATGTATTTGAATGTGAAATATATTATCATTTGGGTTTTATTGATTTTCTCTTACATGGCAAATATCAATGCTCAAACCTACGAAATAGGTGGCAACTTATTTCGCAACGGATATAAGAATTATTATTCTGGCAGTGAAGAAAAAACATCTGATTATATGAATGGAATTGGAATTATAGCAAGGCGATTAAATTTTAAAGATTCCATCATTCCTTTGTTTAGAAATATTGAAGTTGGCTTCCACTATTTTCAAGGCAATGGACAGTATGCATATGGAAACCATTATGGAACAGATTGGGAAAAAGTCAATACCTCAAAAATTATGGCTACCGCAGTATTA
>JADYZD010000087.1 GCA_020853295.1 Bacteroidia bacterium
AATCCAAAACACTTTGTTGTTTTATGGGCACCCCCTTAGGCAGGCCAGTGGAGCCGGAAGTAAATAGGATATAGGCCAGATGAGATGGAGTAGGGTTGATGGTTGCGCTGTGGGAAGAATCGGCAACAAAAAAACAGGTATGCGATTGGAGCACATTGGCCGGAATTTCTGATTCAATGCAATCTGGAAAAAGCAATTGAATATGGTCATCCAGCAATTGTGTAATTTCTGCTATGGCATGGAGGCATTCTTTACCAACAATAATGGTATTTACACCGGCGAGTTTCGCTATGGCTGCATTGCGGGATTCAGGGAACTTGGGATTCAGTGGAACATAAGTTTTGCCACTTTGTAAAATTCCCAAAACGCCGCTGTAAGCGCTAATACTACGACTGGCGAAGAGGCCTACCCGTTCATTGGCAATGGGCATTAAAGCATTGGCAATTTGTTGGCTGCTGTTGTACAAATCGGCATAAGAATACAGCTCACCATCTACCCACAGGGCGGGCTGTTGGGGGAATTTTTGCACGGAATTGTAGAATAGCTGAAACAGCATGGTTTTGCGGGCAAATTTAGCTGAAATATGCATAGAAAAGGGGAAGAAAAAGGGGGGTAAACAGCAAAAAAGACACCTTATATTGAAAAAACTCAGACGGAACGTGGTTTATAACTTATTTTTTTTGTATTTTTGCACCCCCTAAAGGAGGAACCTTTACTTGAGTAACGAAGAAATCAATGACAAGGCAGAAGAAACGGTTGAAACCGTGAACACTGCGCAGCATTCAGAACTAACTGAAGAGACCCCTACCAAAACAACCAGTGCTGTGGAAGAGCCGGTTGCCGTTGCCCCAAAAACAACTTCCAAAGAAGCAAAGTCTAAGAGTACAGCTAACGCTGCTGAAGAAGGCTTTGACTGGGATGCCGATGAAGGAGGATTTCAAACCTATTCAAAAGCAGAACGTCAAAAACTTGAAGAAGCTTACACCAAGTCTTTTTCTCCTGTTGAAGAAAAACAGGTGGTTAAAGGCCGTGTAGTAAGTGTTGGAGAGAAAGATGTGGTCATCAACATCGGCTTCAAAAGCGATGGAATGGTATCACGTCAAGAATTTCGCGACATGCCTGATTTGAAATCGGGAGATGAAGTGGAAGTATTTGTAGACATTGCTGAAGATGCAATGGGACAATTGGTGTTGAGTCGCCGCAAAGCCTTGCAAGAAACTGCTTGGGACAAAATTGTGGAAGCCCACGATAGCGATGCAGTTTGCACAGGTTATGTACGCAGCCGCACCAAAGGTGGCTTGGTAGTAGATGTATTTGGAATTGATACATTCTTACCTGGTTCACAAATTGATACAAAACCAGTACGTGATTACGATCAGTACGTTGGTAAAAATATGGATTTCAAAATTGTGAAGATTAACGATGTTTACAAAAACGTAGTTGTATCGCACAAAGCACTTATCGAAGACGATATTGAAGCACAGAAATCTGAAATCCTAGGCCGCCTAGAAAAAGGCCAGGTACTTGAAGGTGTGGTTAAAAATATGACCAGCTTCGGTGTGTTTGTAGACCTTGGAGGAATCGATGGTTTATTGCACATTACCGATATTAGCTGGGGCCGTATCAACCACCCAGAAGAGGTGTTGAAATTGGATGACCATATTAATGTGGTAATCTTGGATTTCGACGACCAAAAGAAACGCATTTCATTGGGCTTGAAACAACTTTCATCTCATCCTTGGGACAATTTGGCTGCGGATGTGGCTGAAGGTTCTAAAGTTTCAGGTAAAGTGGTTTCTGTTGCCGATTACGGTGCGTTTATCGAAATTCAACCTGGTATCGAAGGTTTGGTTCACGTAAGTGAAATGAGCTGGAGCAGCCATTTGCGCAACCCATCTGAATACCTAAAAGTAGGCGATGATGTTTCTGCAATTGTGTTGGCATTGGATAGGACTGAGCACAAAATGAGCTTGGGTATCAAACAACTTACTGCAGATCCTTGGGTAAGTATCGAAGACAAGTATCCGTTGAACAGCAAACACAGTGGTGTGGTGAAAAACCTTACCTCTTATGGTTTGTTCTTGGAACTTGAAGAAGGAATCGATGGTTTGGTTCACGTATCAGACTTGAGCTGGAACAAGAAAATTAAGCACCCAAGTGAGTTCACCAAAAAAGGCGAAAAATTGGATGTGTTGGTTCTTGAGGTTGACAAAGAAAACCGCCGCTTGAGCTTGGGCCACAAACAACTTGAAGAAAATCCATGGGATACTTTTGAAACCATCTTCACCATTGGCTCTCAGCATGAGGGAACTTTGATGAATATTGGTGACAAAGGTGCCAATGTTCAAATGCAGTATGGTGTAGAAGCTTTTGCTCCTAGCCGCCATCTGAAAAGGGAAGACAACAAATCTGTAAAAGAAGATGAAACCCTTGTATTTGAAGTAATTGAATTTAGCAAAGATGCCAAACGCATTATTGTTTCTCATACCAACACTTGGAAAGCTGCTGAAAAAGCACGCACCGAAGCTGATGACAAGAAACGCGATTCTGCCCGTAAGAATGCTAGCAAAGCCGTTAAGAAAATTAACCAAAATGCACAAGCAACTACTTTGGGTGAATTGGATGCTTTAAGTGAATTGAGGGCGCAGTTTGAAAAAGCTGAAAATACAACAAAGAAAAAGGAAGAAGCTAAAGTTGAAAAAGCAGCTGAAGCAAAAACCCAAGAAACTGTTGAAACTCCCGCAGAAAAGCCTGCTAAAAAGAGCAAAGCCGCTGATAAAGGCGATGATTTGAAAAAAATCACCGGTGTAGGTCCAGCATTTGAGAAACGCCTCAATGCTTTGGGTATACATACCTTTGCTGATTTGATTGCATTAACCGACGATAAAATCGCCGAGTTGGAGCAACAAGACAGCATGACCAGCCTAGAACAATGGCACAGCTGGATGGAAGAAGCCAAAAGCTTTAATTCCTAAGCAGTAAATTTGATCAAATGAAAGCCCCGCCTTTGGCGGGGCTTTTTTATTGCTATTAGGGTTTAAAAACTGTGTTAGCTAGCCCATGTTTCTAATGACTGGGATTGCCCCATTCATTAAAGGGTATCGCGATTAAAGTCGCGATTAAAGTGTTTTGAATATTGACCAATTTGTGGGTTAGGTAAACAACAAGATAATTCCAGAAAGAATTAATACCACACCAGTGATAATTCCTGCGCTGTGTTCCCATTTGTGTGCATTGATTTTAGCAGCACCTTTATATGCCAAATACACCCAAAAATACATGCTGATGATGGTGAGTGCAAAATAGGAGAGTGCCAATGCAGCTACCCAATTCCAACCCGCAGCTCCAAGTGTTAAAAAATAACCTTCTACCTCCAAACAAGGGGATAAAAACATGGCCAATAAAATGGGCCACATAATATGTTTGCCATTTTGCGGACTGGCATGTAAATGAAAGTGGTGGTGGGTGTAATGCCGGTATATGAACCATATACCCAACAATACCATAAGCACAGCAGGAACAATGTGTGTAAACCACTCCATGGATTCATTTAGGTATTGGCCCAAATATGCCACGCCCAGGCCAATAAGAATGGTGCTGCCAGCATGCGCAACAGCAGCAAGTAATGTCATTCTCATAATATGGCCTTGCGACCAGTGCAGGTTTTTGCCAATAGCCACCAGTGGCAGCCAATGGCTGGGAATCAATCCATGAAATAAACTAATAATAAGTGCACCTGCTAATTGCGACCACATGAATGTGCAAAGGTAAGGTTAAGCATTGTGCTTATAATTGAATTTGTAATTTCTCTAAATTTCTATGCAGTTTTAAATGGAAACGCATCCCATTTTATTTTAATCGCTATTGGCTTCTGAAATCATTTTTGAACTCAACTCTTTCCCCAAATACCGGTTTATAATTCCATGAACAAAATAGAGTAGGGGCAGGAGCAAAAATGCCATCGCCACCTTATATATATAGTTCATAATTCCAACACCCACAATTTGCGTTAAGGTCCAGTTTCCACCCAAATAAAAAGCCACATACAACACCACAAAACTATCTATCAATTGTGACACAAGTGTGCTGCCCGTAGCGCGAATCCAAATCATATTATGACCTGTGCGTTTTTTGAGTTTAGAAAAAATAAATGCATCAATAATTTGCCCGATTAAAAACGCAATTAATGAACCCAAAATGATACTTAACCCTTGACCAAAAACACCGTTAAATGCCTTGCCGTAGTCCGCAATGCCCTGAGCAGATTTGCTGCCAACCCACCAATCAGCAGGGGTGCTTTTCATGGCCAAAAAGGTCATGACAAATGCATATACCAGCATGATGGCGGTTAAATAACTCAATTTTCGAACCCCCTTTTTTCCATAGTATTCATTAATTAAATCGGTCATGATAAATACAATGGGCCACAGTATAACACCGGCAGTGAGAGTAAAAGAACGTTCTGCCCCCATAAAATTCCAATTTACAGGAGCAAATCCCAAGCTTTGTTCTAAAGAAAATATTTTAACCCCAACAAACTCAGCTATGATGGCGTTGGTAACAAAGAAAAAACCGAGAATGAGAAAGAGGGTGTTTTTTTTATCCATTTATTGCAAACTTGGAGCTTAAACGAAACAACGATTTTGTCAGATTAAAGTTCTATAGAACCCAGCATTTCTGCAATAGTTACTTTTTTAAAGCCTTCATTCAACAAGCGGCTTTTCCAAGCGCCAAGTGCATTTTCATTGCCATGCACCAGAAATATTTCTTTAACACCTTCTTTATTTTGGCAACTCAAATATTGAATCATTTCTTTCCAATCTGCATGTGCACTAAAGTTGTCCATCACTTCCACATTGGCCAAAACAGGATGTTCAGAGCCAAATACACGAATGATTTCAGTACCCCCACGCAAGCGCCCGGCCAAGCTGTCTGGTGTAGCATACCCCACAATTAGAATGGTATTCTTTCGGTCGGAAATGTTATTGGCAATATGGTGTTTGATGCGCCCCGCTTCTGCCATTCCGCTGGCACTGATAATAATACAAGGTTCTTCTGAGGTATTAATGGCTTTTGAATCTTCTACTTTTGAAATGTATTTTAAACCTGGGAAATTGAATGCATCTCCATCTCTTGTGATGTATTCCAAAATTTCAGGATTGAATTCCTCTTTATGCGCATTCATAATAGCAGTTGCTTGCACACTAAGCGGACTATCTACATACACATTAATATGGGGTAATTTTTTTTCATGCATCAATTGATCGAGCAAATACACAAACTCCTGAGTTCTGCCCACCGAAAATGCTGGAATAATGATTCGGCCGCGATTTCTGATGCAGGTATTTTGTACAATTTCTAGCAATTGTGCTTCACTGTCGCTTTTAGGACTGTGCAAGCGGTCGCCATAGGTGCTCTCACAAATAATATAATCGGCTTGTGGAAACGCATCGGGTCCTACCAAAATATCATCTCCAGGCCTACCGATGTCGCCACTAAATGTTAAGCGCACGGGCAAACCATTGTTGCGCATAAGGGTAAGGTTGATAGAAACACTGCCCAAAATGT
>JADYZD010000088.1 GCA_020853295.1 Bacteroidia bacterium
TATAAATTCCTTTTTCATAAATATTGTACTGTATAAAGGTGTCTTTGCCTTTGGTGGTGTCTTTGTAACTCCGCATCCAGCCGCGTTTTGTGGGGTCTATCTCTGGATTGTAACCCACCGAAACTGTAGGGGTAATGGTATGCCTTATTGCCCTCAATTTGCCTGTTTTTATTTCTTGATAGGTACCATAAATGTTGGTAGAAATGCCTGTGTTAAATCCCCATTTGCTAAGCCGCCCAAAACCCACTGTATCCTTGTCTTCAATTTTCCCTTCAGGCGAAATGGACCTGACATTGGATTTAAAATACCACAATTCTGAATATGAAACCGATGGTGAAATATTTAAAATCCCTTTAAACATTTTAAAGTTTGTGCTAATGGGCAAACTGTGGCTAATGCCGTTTTGCAATTTTTTAAATTCGTCTTTCCCTTTTGATGAGAACAATATGGTATCCTTGGTATTTAAAATATTGTTAAAATTTAAATTATAACTAAAACGCAATTGCTTGATAAAATTATTTGAACGAGTATTGCCAAAAGGGGTAATACCCGGTAAACCAATACTTACCGAAGGCAATTCCAACCTAAAACTGTGGTCGGCCGTGTTTTGTGAGTGCCTAACAGCTGTAGATAAATTGAGTTTATTTTTAAAGAAATTTCTGCCATAATTAATACCGGAATTGAATTGATTTTGGGCGAAACTATTGATGTTTCTGCTGTTCAATTTATTATAATTTCCAGTTTGAATATTCACATTTCCATTAAGGGTAGTTCCTGGTAAAAATTTATTGTCAAAAGAAAAATCTCCCCGAATGTTAAAATCCAAATTTCGTTTAAATAATGAATCTGTAATTTCAATTCCATTTCCAAATCGAGAGGCGTTGATTCCAAAACTTCCACGGTATTTGTATTTTTTTACAAAATTGGTATTCAGCCCTACCCTTATATCACCATTGAAATAAGCATCGGTGCTAATGGCCAAGTCCATATTTTCTCCCAAACCAGTGTAATAACCCAAATTTTGAAGGTAAAAAGATTGGTTTGCCTGATTGTACCCATATCCGGGAAACAGAATGCCGTGTCTTCTTCCTTTTTTTATGGGTGCCAAGCCAAATGGCACAGCTAGGGGAGTAGGCACATCTTCTACAACCAAATTCGCACTGCCAAAATACACCTTGTCGTTAGGCACCACTTTAATCTTATTGGCATTAAAATAAAAATGGGGATGGTCTTCACTGCAAGTGGTGATTTTGCCATGTTGGCCCACAAAACTACCATCCTCTTGTTTCAATACTTTTTCCAAATGAATATAGGCTTCTTCTTGCACCAAACGCAGGCCATAAACCCGGCCCTTCTTGGAGTTGCTGTTGTATCGCATTGAATCTGCTACATAACTTTCTTCACCATCTTTTAAAACTGGGAAGTAGGAGAATTTCCAGTTAGAGTCTAGACCTCCTTTTGCGAAAATCTCTTTTCTATTTAAATCTACCTCTATGTAATATGCGGTGATGTCAATTCCGCCATAATGCAGTTGGGCATCTCTAAACAGATAAACCTTGTTTTTTTTGATATCGAAAATGATGGAGTCGGTAGCTTTATAATCTATGGGTTTGTCTAGTCCACCTTTGGTTTTTGAGGTGGCAGGATTGTTTATTTTTACCGTGTCTAATAATGCAGACGTATCGGTTTGAGCCATTGCCAGACTAGAACTCACTGATAAGTAAAAACAGCTTAAGGCTGAAATTAACAATAAACGTAGAAAATAAGGCCGCCCCCTTTTTGGCATGTTTGAAATACTGTGCGAACTTCGTCAAAAAGTTTGCCAGAATCTGAATTGATTTATTCACAAGCAGTTTGGCAAGGTTTATGAAATACTTAAAAGCATGAGGGTACTGATTTCTATTTTGCTCACTTTTGGGTTGCTGATGTTTTTGCCTTCAGCTGCCAAAAAGCCCCATACTGCAGGTGCAGCATTAAAAACCATTGTAATTGATGCTGGCCATGGTGGTAAGGATCCAGGTTGCAACGGTGCCAATGAAATATGGGAAAAAGCAGTTACTCTTGCCGTGAGTTTAAAATTGGGCAAACTCATTGAAGACAGCATGCCTGGGGTAAAAGTGGTGTACACCCGCAAAACCGATAAGTTTGTGGAACTCTGGGAACGGCCCAATATGGCCAATAAAGAAAATGCCGATTTGTTTATCTCTATACACTGCAACTCCAATGTAAATACAACTGCATCTGGTAGTGAAACGTATTTTATGGGATTGCACAAAACTGCCGGCAATTTGGATGTGTCTAAAAGAGAAAATTCTGCTATCACATTTGAAGACGATTACCAAAACAATGAAAGGTACGGTGGATTTGATCCCAACAGCCCCGAGAGCCACATTATTTTTACTTTGGTGCAAAATGCGTTTTTACAACAATCCCTAAAGTTTAGCCAGTTGGTAGAAACCAATACAGTTACTACTTCAAAAATAAAAAGTCGCGGTGTAAAACAAGCGGGTTTTTTAGTGTTGTGGCAAACTGCAATGCCCAGTGTTTTGGTGGAAACCGGATTTTTAACCAATGTTACCGACAGGTCGTATTTGAAAACCGATGCGGGCCAACAAGCAGTAGCTAAAGGTGTGTTTAAGGCCGTAA
>JADYZD010000089.1 GCA_020853295.1 Bacteroidia bacterium
AATTGCTTTCGGGAAGAAAGGAAGAGTGGATTAGGTTTTCCTACTTCAACTAATCCCAATTGCATTTGTGCCAACAACATGATACAAGAAGTTTTGGCCATATTGCCCCTTTTTTCACCTGTCAAGGATTCTATGCCTAGGCTGGATACTGCGCGTGTAAAAGTGGTGCGCCAAGAATTTGCATCAACCGGGGGTTTTAACCATCAAATTAAAAACCCAACTTCCGGCTTGAGTTTGGCGCAAAGCTTGGCGGCTTCTGGTGTTTATTTAAAACAATATGGGGCAAACGGATTGGCCACAATTAGCATACGTGGCGCTGATCCGCAACAAACTCAAGTGCTTTGGAATGGAATTCCTGTAGCCAATCCGATGCTGGGGATGACTGATTTGAATACCTTTTCAGCTTTTGGCAATGACCAAGTTGGATTGCTTACTGGCAATGCTTCTTCTTTTTATGGCAGCGGTAATGTGGGTGGAGCCATTTTGGTCAATAACCTCATTCCAGATAGCAATGGCATCCATGCCCAAATTGGTTTTAACCCGCAGCAATTGTATCAAGGCGCAATTGATGGCAGCAAAGTCATTCACAAAGGATATATTAGAAGCATAACTTCTTGGTATGGGGGCAATAACCAATATGTATTTAGGGTGCCAGATGAGGCTACTCAATTGAAGCAAATAGAAAAAAATGCGAAGGTTCAATCCATTACACAAAGGGTGATTTCAGGAACCCAACTGGGTCGTTTTCATTTAAAAGGAATTGGGGAGTATGCTACGAATTACCGCAGCCTGGGTACCAATATTTTTTCTGGAAATGGCAATGGTCAGCAATGGGACAGAAACCTGAGGATATTGGCAGAAAGCAAGTACAAGTTTGACCAATTCCAATGGATTTCTAGAGCAGCATTTATTAGAGATGAAATTCGGTTTTTGGATACCTCAGCGAGAATCCATGATACCAGCAGTTCTAGAACTTTGCATTTGCAAACAGAGTTCAGTGGCATTATTTATAACTTAAAATGGTTGGCCGGTGCGGATATGCAGTCGGTAAATGCATTCGCAAATGCTTATGGAGGCATGCGCAAAAAAATCTATCCAGCGCAATTTGTGGCATTTATTTGGAACAAGAACAGGTGGTTGATGACCGGAAATGGACGCATGGAATGGCATGAGAAAATGATGGTGTATGCGTTTTCAGCTGGGTATCGTTTGTTTAATAATTTTACAATAAACAGTGCATATAGAACCACATTTAGACGGCCAGCACTCAATGATTTGTTTTGGTTGAATAATGGCAATACAAGTCTAAAATCGGAATCAGGAAAAGAGGTGGAATTCAATGTAAAATACAAGCAGGGTAATGTGAAAAGTAGTGTTGAAATCAATGCTGCTTTTTACCATCGAATTTTAGAACATCCGATTATTTGGGTGCCTGCTGGGGCGCAGTGGCAGGCGGTAAATTACCATTTGGGAAAATACAAAGGCCTGCAATTGTCTACCGAAATCATGCAGCAATTAGGTAAGCATCAATTGCGACTTTTGGGCTATGCAGAATTTACAGAGAGCAATATGCAACAAAATTCGGGTGATCCATTTCACCAACGCATTTTTATTCCAAAATTAAATGGAAGTGCTGCAATTGCATGGCATTTCCAATCTTGGAATCTTGCTTTAACTGCACAGCATACAGGGAAGCGGTTTAGTACCACCGACAATTCCGATTTTCTACATGATTTCCGTGTTTTTCATACCAACCTTTCTAAATCCATTTTTATATTCAAAGTATTCACTACATTGGAATTGAATGTTCAGAATTTGGGTGGAAAATCTTACTATATTATGCCTGGGAAACCAATGCCAGGTAGGTCTGTGATGTGTACAATTAAAATAAAAATATGAATAAATATACCATGGTAATTGCAATTTTGTTTGCAATAGTTGGAACAACAAATGCACAGGTGGAAACCTTCGAAAACGTGACTTTAGACAGTGGCAAAGTGCTCAATGGATTTAACGGAGAAAAGGAATTTAATTTTTCGTTTAGTGGAGGAAATTTAATTATGCCTACATTTTGGGATACCTCATTTGGTGGCTTCTGGTCCAGCGGTTGGGCAATAAGCAGAAAATATGATTCTGCCACCATGAGCACTGATTTTGCAAGGCACCTGTATTGTGTAAAAGCCTATAAAGGATATAACAACTCGAATACTTTTGCAATAGGACAAAACGGGTCGTATTTGTATCGCAGTAGAATTAGTAAAGAAGGTATTTCAAAATTAAAAATTACCAATACCACTGCAGCATACAATTCCATGAAATTGGGCGATGCCTTTGCCAAAAAATTTGGAGGACGCACTGGCAACGATAGTGATTATCTGTATTGTAAAATGATGCAATATAATAAAGGTGTTTTTGTCGACAGTCAAATTGTGTATTTGGCGGATTTTAGGTCAAGCAACAATGCCAATGATTATATATTAAATTCTTGGAAAGTGGTTGACTTTGTCCAAGAAACAGATTCCATAATATTTAAATTATACAGCAGCGATACCAGTGAATGGGGTATCAACACACCCGCATTTTTTGCCATTGATGATATTGAATATAATTACATTGAAAACATTTCAAATGTGAACACATTATCGATGAAGGCACATCCAAATCCGGCCCAAGAGAGCATTACATTTAGATCTACAAATCCGATAAATAAACTGGTGGTTTTTTCACCCAACGGTACTATAGTGAAAACCCTCAATTCTGAGCAAAATACGGAAGTAAAAATGGATGTTTCTGATTGTGCCAATGGCATGTATATTGTTCGGTTTTCTACCGAAAATGGCACTGGGATTTTGCGTGTAATGGTGCAGCACTAGTATGTATAAGTACTTGAAATTGTCCTTATTGGGCTTGGTTTATCTTGCCTCATGCAAACCTGAAAAAAAAGCATGTTGTGATTCTATTCCTACCACAAATGCTACCAAAGCATTGGTGTTGTGTGAAGGGAATTTTCAATGGGGAAATGCAGATTTTGATGTGTTTATTCCAGATAGCAATAAGTTGTACCCAGGGGTATATAAAGCCCAAAACAATGGAGCCTTGGGCGATGTGTTGCAAAGTGGTTATGTAGGTGATAATGGTGTATGGCTGGTAATGAACAATTCAGGTAAATTGGTTTGTATTGATAGAAACACATTTAAATTTAAATCGGAAATAAAGGGATTGAAATCACCAAGATATGTGGTGATAGATGGTGAGACTGCTGTTGTGAGTGAATTGTATGACAATAGAATTCATATTGTGAATTTAAAAACAAATGCGCAATCGCACATTCAAGTTAATGGATGGACCGAGCAATTGTGCCTCACTGCCAAAGGCATTGCAGTTGCCTCAAAAAGAGGTGCTGTGTATTGGTTGAATTCTAACAAAACGGCTATAGAAGACAGCACTTTGGTGCGCAGCGGTGCGGGTTGGATGGCAACAGACAAGAATGGCAAATTATGGCTGTTGGCTTCGGATTCCGGTAAGTCTATGCTGTATAAAATAAACGTTGAAACCCGGAGAATAGAAAATCAGATGCCAGTAGGGTCCGGTGGATATTCGCAGAAAATAGCCATGTCATTGCACAAAGACAGCGTGTTTTTTCTGGGAAATGGGGTTTTTGGCATGCCAATTTCTGCTTTAGAGGCGCCCACAGTACCCTTGTTTGTTGAAAAGGGTGCCAATTACTATGGATTGGCCGTAGACCCTTTTTCGGGTAACCTTTATGTTTCTGATGCCAAGGATTATGTTTCAAAAGGAGAAGTAATCGTGCTTCATGGAAATGGAGCCGTAGTGCACCGTTTCAACACAGGAATTAACCCTGGAGAATTTCTGTTTTACAGATAAACACGCCTATGTCATAGTTTGGCTTATTTTTGCCGAATCATTGGTAAGGTTTTTGGGGGTACAAGTCCGCATAACAGTACCTTATCTGGTGTGTGTGTATTGATGAAAAACTATTTTAAACTGCCTAGAATCCTGAAGAGGGTAGACGTGCTGGTGTTAAGGGCATATATAGGACCATTTTTGGTAACCTTTGTGCTGAGCATGTTTTTGTTTTTGATGCAGTTTCTTTGGAAATACATCGATGAATTGGTGGGTAAAGGTTTGGCACCTGGTATTCTTGGCAAGCTTATTTTTTATTCACTTGCCGACTTGGTGCCGATGGCTCTTCCGTTAACCATTATGGTAGCAGGATTGATGACCTTTGGTAATTTGTCGGAGAGTTTTGAATTGGTTGCCATGAAGGCCAATGGAATGTCGTTGCGCCGCATTTTAATGCCGGTTTTTATTCTCATGCTTATTTTGGGAGTTACCAATTTCTTTTTTATGAATGTGGTAATTCCCAAAGCGAATCTAGAAGCCAAAGCCATGCTCTGGGATTTGAGGCAAAAGAAACTTGCATTTAATATAGACAAAGGGGTTTTTTATAAAGAAATTGAAGGCTTTGCCATTAGAATTGGAGATAAAATGCCGGACAATGAAACGGTTAAGGATATCCTTATTTATGAGTATAAAGAAGACGATAGCAAAAGATTGAATGTAATCCGCGCTAAGGACGGCAAAATGGTGCTTTCAGAAAACAAACGCATTTTGAATTTCACCCTCAATAATGGGGTGCGGTATGAAGAAATGACGGGCATGGAAGAGTACCAAAAAAGTGCGCCTTTTAACTTGATGCGTTTTAGCAAACAACGCATGATTATAGATTTAAACAGCCTGGATTTGAAATTCACCGAAAGGGACGCTTATAAAGGAGATTATAGGCTAATGAAGCTGGCTGAATTGAATAAAGAAATCGATTCTTCAAAAAGGAAAGATGCCCGTATGACGCGTGAAAATGTTTCCTACATGCGGCGTTACATTCATTTAAAAGGGGTGTTTGGAAATAAAGAGGGTGCGAAAGTTTCAGTGCCCGATTCCACATTTAAAGTAAAAACAAAAACAGATATGCTGGCCAATTTTACCCCGACATTTTCCCGCCAAATATTATCGGCGGCAATCAACAATTGTCGCGGACTAAAGGGCACTGTGGATGGCATTATCAGTAACAGAAAATACGACAAAGATGAAATTGCGCCGTATTATGTTGAATGGCATAAAAAATTCAGTTTGAGTGTCATTATTGTGTTGTTGTTTTTGATTTCTGCTCCACTGGGTGCCATTATCCGCAAAGGCGGTATTGGAATGCCATTGGTGATTTCTGTGGTGCTTTTTGTGCTGTTTTATGCCATTAATATGGTGGGTGAAAAAATAGGCAAAGAAGGCATAGTTCCAATTTGGGTAGGGATGTGGATGAGCTCCTTGGTGTTGCTGCCAATTGGCTTGTTTATTACTTATAAAGCCACCAAAGACAGCACTGTATTTAATTTTTCTGCAACTGCTTGGATTGTGAAAAAAATCAAACAACTTTTCAAAAAAAAATCAGCCATTTTGATTGCCGCAGCCCAAAATGATGTTGCAGACAATAAAGAGAAAATAACATGAAAATTTTGGTACTTGGCAGCAGGGTGCCATGGCCTTTGCACGATGGAGGCGCTATTGCCACCTATGGGATGCTTAAAGAACTTGCTGCACAGGAAGCCGATGTTGCGTTTTTTACTTACAACACCAAGAAACATTTTCAATCCGAATCGGTCATTAAAAAAGCATTTGATTTTTGTAAGGTTATCGCTTTTGATATAGACACTTCTTTGAGCATTTTTGGTGCATTTAAAAGTTTTATATCAGGTGAAAATTACAATATAAGTCGGTTTGTAAATAATAATGCAAGCATTGAATTGGAAAAATTATTGAATCATTCCCAATTTGATGTTATCATAATTGAAGGTTTGTACGCTTACCCACTATGGAATGGACTTAAGCATAAACCTGCCATCCCTGTGGTGTTGAGGCAACACAATGTAGAGTTTTTAATTTGGGAAAAACTGTCTGAAACACATAAAAATATAGCGAAAAGGAAATATTTGAAATATTTGTCGGCGGGTATAAAAAAATATGAATTGAAGGCAATTCAATCTGTTCAAAACATACTGGCCATTACACGCGCAGACATGGAGATTTTCAAAGAAATTCATCCAAAGGCAAACCATTTTTATTTTCCTGCAGGAATTCACATAGAAAATTTGGGAGAACGGGAAGTGGAAAATGAATATGCATTTTGCCATATTGGTTCTATGGAGTGGATTCCAAATCAAGAAGGTGTAAAATGGTTTATTTCTGAGATTTTTCCTGGTATTAAGAAAAAATATCCGGAGGCGGAATTTCACATCGCAGGTAAGGGATTGCAAGCAAATGATCCCCAATATGCGGCTGAAGGGGTCATCAACCACGGAGAAGTAGATGATGCTAAGGCGTTTCAACAGACATTTCATATAACTGTGGTGCCCTTGCAATCTGGTAGTGGGTTGCGAATGAAAACTATAGAAGCAATGGCATTGGGCAATGTGGTCATTTCTACATCAGTAGGTATAGAAGGTATTCCAGCGCAAAATGGCAAGGAGGTGATTGTTGCCAATACGCCTGAAGATTTTTTGGAAGCATTTTCAGCATTATTTGAAAGCAATGAGTTGCGAAAAAGTATGGTTCAGCATGCCAATGAAATGGTGGGCAAAGAATTTGGGTTGAAACAAGGAATTCAAAAATTGTTGGAGTTTTTGAATAAAATAATCCGTCTAAGAGAAAGCGAAGCTTAATTTTTTAGGTTTATTTTGCTGAACGTATGTGGAAGTTTAAAAAACTTGGGCTGTCAGTAATTTTAATTCTGGGCCTGGGCACAGCAGCGCTGCAATTTGTTTCCTGCGGAAGTGGAGGCAAAGACGGTGACAATACCGATACTGAAGTTGCTGACTCAACTGAAAAGTTTGTAAAAGAGGTGTGCTCATCTTGCCATGAGTTTGTACCACCTGAGTCCTTGCCCCGTTTAACGTGGACTGGATTGGTATTACCTGTTATGGCTGCAAAAATGGGAATTTTTGAATATGAAGGTGCAGAGTTGCCTAATGAAAAAAAGGACCCATTTGCCCCTAAAGACTATTATCCCAGCAAACCTTTAATTCCATACTATAGGTTTAAAGAAATCATCAGTTATTTTGAGAAAAAAGCGCCAGAAACGCTTCCGTCTCAGTCCAGATCTGTAAATATTGGTGAAGTAACGCCAGTATTTAGGCCCAAATTGCCCAACCTTCCACCTACTGATGCGCCATTAACCACCTTTGTTTCTATACAACCCAAATTAAAAAAATTGATTTTGGGTGCAGGTGGTGACCATAGCCGAATTGGGGCGTTTAACGAAAAACTAGAACCCCTTTGGGTGCTGGGTTTGCCCAGTGCACCTGCCTATGTTGATTTCACTTCAGGGTCCGAATGGCTGGTAACCTGCATGGGAAGCGTAATGCCCTCCAATAAAAAGGAAGGCAAATTGTTGCGTTTGCTTACCAATGGGAGTGCCCTGCCTTCTCGTTCTATTGAAATGTTGGCCGACTTGCCAAGGCCAGTGCAAATTACCAATTTAGATGTAGATGGAAATGGTTCAAACGATTTACTGGTAAATGGATTTGGGCATTTAGAAGGCAAGTTGTACTGGTTGAAAAATGGAGATAAAAAATCAGAGAATATTCTAAAAGGAATTCCTGGTGGTTTAAAAACCATGGTACTGGATTGGGATGGTGATGGTAAAAAGGATATTCTTACCATGTTTACCCAAGGAAAAGAAAGTATTTCCATGTTTCACAATGATGGAAATGGGAAGTATACCGAACAAGTTTTACTTTCATTTTCTCCAGTAAATGGATCATCCTCTTTTGATGTGCTTGATGTAAATGGGGATGGTAAGAAAGATATTGTTTACACCTGTGGTGACAATGCCGATTATTCCATCGCTTTAAAACCTTTCCATGGTGTTTATATTTATGTAAATGAAGGGAATAATAAATTCAAACAAACCTATTTTTATCCCATACATGGATGTTATAAAGCACTCATGCGTGATTATGATTTGGATGGAGATTTGGATATAGTTACCATTAGTTTTTTTGCAGATTACATTACACAGCCAGAAGAAGCATTGGTGTATTTTCAGAACCAAGGTGGATTTAATTTTAAACCCTTAAAAATTGACGGATTTGACAATGGCAGGTGGTTAACCATGGATGCAGGTGATTTGGATGGCGATGAAGATGAGGACATAGTTGTGGGCAATTTTGCTTATGGTCCTGAAAGCTTTTTGCCCCCGGATGCATCAAAAAAATATGCTGCAAAACCCTATTTTATGTTATTGGAAAATACCACAAAATGAAAAAGGGATTGAAGTGGATTGTGGGTTTTTTTATTCTGCTGTTTGTTGCATTTGCAATCGTGCAATACAATGATCCAGACCCTTACTTATGGATTGCTGTATATGGATTTATGGCTGTATTGGGCGTTTCAGTTTTATTGAAACCATTGCCAAATATTGTCTATTTTTTAACAGCTGTGGGATGTGGAATTTGGGCATTTTTTCAATGGCCAGTTCATTGGGAAGGCATAGTTGAAACCATGTTGAATGAAAATACTGAAAGGGCACGTGAATCGTTGGGTTTGATTATTTGTTCAGCTGTGGCAGTATTTTTTGCTGCCATTAAAAAGCAAAACTGACCCAATGTCATACAAATAATCTTGGAACAATTGTTGCAACAAATAAAGAGCTTTGAAAATCCTTTGGAAATACCTTAAACCCCAGTCTAGACTTATTTTTATTGCCCTTGCTCTGGCCACCATCAATCAGGTGTTCTCTATGCTTGACCCATGGGTAGGCAGGAATATACTGGACCAATACCTTACAAAATACCAAAATTTTACAGGTGAAAATTTTCTAAAAGGGGTTGGATTTTGGCTGTCCATTGGAATTGGTGTGGCTATGGTGAGCAGGATTGCGAAGAACTTTCAGGATTATTTTTTAAACGTAGCCATTCAAAAAAGTGGTGCCCAGATTTTTATGGATGGGATAAAGCACACACTGGATTTGCCCTATGAAACATTTGAGGACAGCCGCAGTGGTGAAACCTTGAATATATTGCAGAAAGTGCGCACCGACAGTGAGAGGGTAATTACACTCACCATAAATTTAATGTACACGAGTTTGGTGGGTGTTATTTTTGTTTTTTTTGCTTCCTTTACTGTGCATTGGCTCATAGCACCAGTATTTTTAAGTGCGATGGCGGTAGTGGGGGTGAGCAGTTCTTTGTTGAGAAAACGAATTAAAATCATTCAGAAAGATATTGTAAAAGAGACTTCTGCTTTGGCGGGAACCACCACAGAAAGTTTGAGGAATATTGAGTTGGTGAAAAGCTTGGGATTGGTAACGCAAGAAATTCGCCGAATATCGAACAATACATTGCGCATATTGGGTTTGGAACTCAAGAAAGTAAAAAAGGTGCGCACCTTGGGTTTTGTACAAGGTACTTTGGTGAATTTAATGCGAAATTGTTTGTTGCTTTTTTTAAGTTGGATGGTATTTACTGCGCGTATTTCTCCGGGTATGTATATTCAATTTCTGTTTTATACATTTTTTATTTTTAATCCTTTGCAAGAGTTGGGTACCTTTATTCAAACCTGGCGTGAGGCACAAATATCTTTAGAAAAGTACCACGAATTGATGTTGCTGCCTTCT
This sequence comes from Bacteroidia bacterium, assembly GCA_020853295.1. Lineage (GTDB taxonomy): Bacteria > Bacteroidota > Bacteroidia > NS11-12g > UBA955 > JAGXTF01. Next base: position 9,689 of record JADYZD010000089.1, read on the forward strand.
GAAGCCAAACCAGAACATCCAGTAGCCTTAGGCAGAATAGAAAGCATTGCATTTGAGCATGTTGATTTTAAACACAAGAGTGCTACGCGGAATGCACTAAGCAATATTAATTTTCAATTAAAACTGGGCCAAACCGTTGCATTTGTAGGTCCATCGGGTTCAGGTAAATCTACCTTGGTGAAATTGTTGGTGGGACTATATAAACCTGCTTCGGGAGAGCTGTTTTTTAATGGCATTAATTCCGCAATGGTAGAGCCATCGGAAATTCGCAACCAATTGGGGTTGGTGTCTCAAGAGAGCCAATTGTTTTCAGGCACAATACGCGATAACTTGTTGTTTGTGAAGCCAAGCGCTAGCGATGCAGAGTTGCTAGATGTGCTGCACAAAGCAGCGGCGCAGAGCTTAATGCAAAGGGCAGATAAGGGACTTGACACCCAAATTGGAGAAGGCGGTATTAAAGTTTCAGGAGGCGAAAAACAACGAATTTCTATTGCACGTGCACTGCTCAGAAATCCCTGTCTTATGGTATTTGACGAGGCTACAAGTGCTTTGGATTCTCTAACCGAACGTGAAATTACGCAAACAGTTCGAGAGGTTTCTCAACAACGAGATCGGATAAATGTGATTATTGCCCACCGTCTCAGCACCATTTTGCATGCAGATCATATTTATGTGTTGGAAAAAGGAAAAATTATTGAGCACGGCACACATGCCGAGTTGTTAGAGGAAAAGGGACTCTATTTTGCCATGTGGAGACAGCAAATTGGCGAAGAGGAAGATACCTTCCACACCCATTAAGTAGGTCGATTTAAATTGTTTTACTCATTGTAAAGTGCGGAATATTGCATTCCCAAAACCTTTCACCCTCAGTTTCAAAACCAAATCGGGCATAAAAATCTAAAGCATGTTCCTGAGCATGCATGTAAACATATGTTCCGGGTACACGCAAATCTGGATGGGCCAAACAAGCCAGTACCAAGGATTTTCCAACATCCTTGCCTCTGTATTCTTGCAAAACAGCAAACCTTTCCAGCTTTATGCCATGGTCGGTATGCCTAATTCTGGCAGTACCTGCAGGCACGTTGTTGAACAAGGCCAAAAAATGGGTACACTGCACCTCATGTTCATCATATTCTTCTGCCGGATCAACGGCCTGTTCAATGACAAACACCCTGCGCCGAATTTCGAAAGCTTTTTCAAGATCAAGGTTTCCTTCTATAGGTTTTACTGCAATCATGCGCTTCGAAGGTAAAACAGAACCGACAAAAGTCAATCAAATCAACCCAAAACAAGGATTTTTGGTTGGGTTTTCGTCTCTTTTATAAAAACATTACCTTTGCACCTCGAATAAATCAAAATATGAGTTCTACGAATATCCAACAACTCCTAGGCAGCGATGCTGAAAGCCTGCTGAACCACACTTGCAACACCATAAGCAAAGACCTTATACACCAACCCGGTCCTGATTTTGTAGACCGAATTTTCGCTGGTTCTAACCGCAATCCTCAGGTTTTAAGAAGCCTACAACATATCTATGGTCATGGTCGTTTGGCCAATACCGGCTACATGAGTATCCTTCCTGTGGATCAAGGAATTGAACACAGTGGTGGTGCATCATTTGCTCCCAATCCCATCTTTTTTGATCCTGAAAATATCATTAAATTGGCGATAGAAGGCGGTTGCAATGCAGTGGCTTCAACTTACGGTGTGTTGGCTTCATGTGCTAGAAAGTATGCCCACAAAATTCCGTTTATTGTTAAAATCAACCACAATGAGATTCTAACCTACCCCAATAAATTCGACCAAATCATGTACGGATCTATTCAAGAGGCTTGGAACATGGGTGCTACTGCAGTGGGTGCAACCATTTATTTTGGTTCAGAAGAAAGTGCACGCCAAATTCAAGAAGTTTCTGCTGCTTTTGAGATGGCACATGAATTGGGAATGGGAACTATTTTGTGGTGCTATTTGCGCAACAATGGTTTCAAAAAAGACGGTGTAGATTACCATGCAGCTGCAGATATTACTGGCCAAGCAAACCATTTGGGTGTAACCATTCAGGCCGATATCATTAAACAAAAATTGCCAACCAACAACGGTGGTTATACAGCCATCAATTTTGGCAAAACCCATCCTAAGGTGTATAGTGAACTAACTACCGACCATCCTATTGATTTGTGCCGTTATCAAGTGGCCAACTGCTACATGGGCCGTGCAGGTTTAATTAACAGTGGCGGTGAAAGTAAAGGTGCTGGCGATTTGGCAGAAGCAGTAACTACCGCGGTAGTCAACAAGCGTGCAGGCGGATCAGGATTGATTTCTGGCCGTAAAGCGTTTCAAAAACCGATGAATGAAGGAATTGCCTTGTTAAACGCCATTCAAGACGTTTATTTGGACAATTCTGTTACCATTGCCTAAGATTTTTCGTATCATTGCCGTAGTATGGAATACGAAGAGGATGACCTGAGCAGCGAAAGTTCCAAGTGGTACCAGCGCAAGTTTTCGGGTATACTTACTAAAACCAAGGACAAGAAAGCGACGCCTGACGGTTTGTGGGAGAAATGCGCACGGTGCAAGACAGTTGTTCCTACAAAAGATTGGATCAATGCACGCTATGTATGTCCCAGTTGCCATTATCACGACCGCATAGGATCTAGAGAGTATTTTGAAATACTTTTTGATAACAATAAATATACGGAGTTAGATGCCACACTCAGCAGTGGCGACCCACTTGAATTTACAGATACAGCGGCCTATACAGACAGGATTAAGGCTGCACAGCGCAAAACTGGACTTACCGATGCTGTTAGAACTGCACATGGAAAGATAAACGGACAAGGTTTGGTGGTTGCATGTATGGATTTTGCCTTTATTGGGGGTTCTATGGGCTCTGTAGTAGGTGAAAAAATTGCAAGAGCAATAGATTACGCTTTGGAACACCGCTTGCCATTTTTAATGATTTCTAAAAGTGGTGGTGCCCGAATGATGGAAGCGGCATTTAGCCTGATGCAGATGGCTAAAACCAGTGCAAAATTGGCTTTGTTGAACAAAGCGGGTATTCCTTATATATCTTTAATGACCAATCCAACAACTGGAGGGGTAACGGCTTCATTTGCTATGCTTGGCGATTTTAACATAGCTGAACCTGAAGCTTTAATCGGATTTGCAGGCCCACGTGTAATAAGAGAAACCATTGGCAAAGACCTGCCCAAAGGATTTCAAAGCAGCGAATTTTTATTGGAACACGGCTTTTTGGACTTTATAGTAAGCAGAGGAGAATTAACAGAAAAACTTTCCCAATTGTTAAAATTGATTTGGGATAAAAAATCACAGAAAAAAGAAAATACATCCATATGAATTTCCCAGAAAATTTAAAGTACACCAAAGACCACGAGTGGATTAAGGTGGAAGGCGACATGGCCATTATTGGCATTACTGATTTTGCTCAAGGTGAGCTTGGCGATATCGTATTTGTAGACATTCAATCACAAGGCGAAACCATTGCACAAAACGAAGTTTTTGGTACTGTAGAAGCAGTAAAAACCGTGAGTGACTTGTACATGCCTGTTTCCGGTGAGGTTGTTGAGATCAACGCTGCATTGGAGAATTCACCTGAGTTGGTAAATAACGACGCTTACGGTGAGGGTTGGATGGTGAAAGTTCGCATTAGCGATGCTTCACAGTTGGATGGCTTAATGTCACCCGCCGACTATGCCTCCATGGTGGGATAAAATGAAATTGAACCACAAAGCTTATACATTCCCAACACTTGTGTTGGGAATTTTTATTTTAGGGTTATGTGTATTGCCGGGCAGCGCTGTTCCAGAAGTGGGTTGGCAAGGAATTTTAGGGTTAGATAAATGGGTACACTGCCTACTATATGGCGCATGGATATATGTATACATGAACTATGGGGGCAACAAGCCATATTTAGCCTTGTTACTCATGTTTTTATATGGCGGTGCAATAGAACTGATTCAAGAGTATTTGTTGCAATACAGAAGCGGAGAATGGGCGGATTGGGTTGCAGATGGGATAGGATTGGTATTGGGCTTGATTGCTTGCAGTCAAATCAGACGTAAAAGAAAAGTTTCTTCAAAAACAAATGTATAATAAAGAGTAAACTTCAGTATATTCGCACCTTCATTGGTCGGATGGCCGAGTGGCTAGGCACAGGTCTGCAAAACCTTTTACAGCGGTTCGAATCCGCTTCCGACCTCAATCGAAGAAAACACCCCGCATTGCGGGGTGTTTTTTTTTAAGTGGGTAGTTGCCCCGCTTGCAAGGCCAGACAAGCCATTTAAGTTAAAACCAACCCTGCAAGGCCTGCAAAA
>JADYZD010000090.1 GCA_020853295.1 Bacteroidia bacterium
AAAACAAACTGGTCTTTTTTCTGCGGGTTTCCATTACTTTTTTAGGTGTTTCTATAATGGCACCTACAATTAATAAAACAATTGCGGTGTACACCCAAGGTTGAAACGCAAGTCCGTTGGAAAACTTTGTTCCAATCAAAGCCCATATACCAAACACCAAAATAAATACCCCAAAATGTACCATAAAAAATACCGACATAAATATTCTTAGTGAAAAATTGGGTTTTTGCAGTTTTCCATTTACGTCAATAATTTCTTCAGAATTGGAAGCGGCCATTTTTATTACATTTTCAACCCCCAAAATAATGGATTGAATTAAAAACAACAGCACCACAGACCGTGCATTTCTCGGATCAATAATATACTCGGCAAGTAGCCATAAATTAAATACAATTACCAGCCAAAATCCCAATTTGTTTGTCAATGTTTTCATCGGTCAAACATCAAGCGGGCTACATTTTTATTTCCGGTAAAACCGTTGTCCCAGCTCACGGTACCGTTAACAAAAACCTTATCAATACTGGTATCAAATTCGGTTCCTTCTAAAGGACTCCAACCACATTTAAATAAAATATTTTCTTTAGAAACTGTATATTTTTTATTGGGATTAATGATCACCAAATCCGCAAAATACCCTTCTCTAATATACCCCCTTTTGCGCACCTGAAAACAATCTGCAGGAGCATGACACATTTTTTCAACCACCCTTTCTTTGGTGATTTTTCCTTGAATTGCGTATTGCATCATCAATTGCAAACTGTGCTGCACCAATGGCAATCCTGCTGGACTTTTCAAGTAGCCCTGCTGTTTTTCTTCCCAAGTATGCGGCGCATGGTCGGTTGCAATAATATCCAACCTATTGTCCAACAATGCTTGCCACAGTGCATCGCGGTTATTGCCAGCTTTAATTGCCGGATTGCATTTGATTAAATTGCCCAATCTGGCATAATCAGATGCAGAAAAATGCAAATGGTGTACACAAACTTCGCTGGTTATCCGTTTGTCTTTTAAGGGAATATCATTTCTAAATAAATCCAATTCATGTGAGGTAGTTAAATGCAATACATGCAAACGGGTATTGTGAATTTTTGCTAAATTTATGGCATGCGATGATGATAAAAAACAAGCCATTTCATCGCGAATAACAGGATGCATTTCTGCAGAAATATCATCGCCATACCAGTATTTCACTTCGTTTAAACGTTGTTTAATTCTGGTTTCAGATTCACAATGTGTGGCAATTAGAGTTTTGGCTTCAGCAAAAATCCGAGACAATACCTTTTCATTGTCTACCAGCATATCGCCAGTGCTGCTGCCCATAAATATTTTAATGCCACAGGTGTTTTCCGGATTGATTTTCAGCAACTCATCGGCGTTGTGATTGGTAGCACCTAAGAAAAAGGAATAGTTCACATGGCTTCGAGCAGCGCCTATCTCCATTTTCTCTTCTAGCTTTTCAATGGTAACTGTTTGTGGCTCCACGTTGGGCATTTCCATATAACTGGTAACACCCCCAGCCAATGCAGCCAAGCTTTCAGAAGCAATGTCGGCCTTGTGTGTAAAACCAGGTTCCCTAAAGTGGACTTGATCATCAATTACCCCAGGAATAAGCCAATGGCCTTCTGCATCAATTACCGTTTCCCCAGATCTGCTGCTTAATCCTGATGACGAAATCTCTGCAATTCTATCTTGCTCTATGCGCAAGTCAGCCACAACAGATGTCCCTTCATTAATCAGGGTAGCATTTTTAATGAGGTAGTTCTTATCCGACATTGCTACAATAATAAAACACGGGCTTCATACTTCCCCGCATTTTATGGATTTCTTGGCCAAATATGCGTTTACACCTATTCATACCTGAAATTATTTCCATCTTTTCATATAGCCAAACTGTCATTTTGTAAAATTTTACGGTTTACTTAAGTTTATTGTATGGCTAATTCAATGATATTGACTTGATTGCATAAGTTTCTTATTGAATTTATCTTAATATTTAAAATATGCCCTTAAGTGTAGAAAACAATTTGGCCCACAAAACCATTGGTTTGGCCATTGAAATCCACAAATCTCTAGGTCCTGGATTGGACCACAACATTTATGCTGATTGCCTGCGAATGGAATTGCAAAACAACAGTGTAGCATTTCGCGAAAAAGACTGCCATGCTGCGCAATACAAAAACTTGGAATTTAACAATGCCCTTTGTTGCGATTTTTTACTGGAAGAAACAGTTGCCGTTATCATTGACAAATCTGATTCTCTGCAAGAATTTCGGGTTCAAAATATGATCAAATTCCTGCGTCAAAAAAACCTAAAATTGGGTTTGGTGATCAATTTTAATACTTCATTGTTGAAAAATGGGATTCGCCGCGTAACCAACCAAAAAATGCTGGAAGGTTATAACCTAAATGCAGATGGCACCTTGAATTCTTAAGGCATTGGGATGTATAAATACAACCCGTTTTCCTTAATTCATTTATAGGAAATTGAACTTAAATTCTGGTATTTATTAGCGCAGCAAATGAAAATCGCCACGCATGGTGCGGCGTATGTTGTCGCATCCAATCCAAGTTACCAAAAACACGTACACGCCCTCAGGAGCTGGTTTTCCGCCAATACTCCCATCCCAGTTTACTTCTGGGGTTTGATAATCCGCAATCTTTTCACCCCAGCGGTTGTACAATTTTACGCTGTACATGGTTCCAATATTTACATATTTGTTATCTGGAAATAAGTCATTAATTCCATTGCCATCGGGCGTAAATGCATTGGGCATATACACCAAAGAAGGAAAAACATCTTGACTTTTGTTGATTCGCACAGAATCCCTGCTCAAACATCCATCATCGGATTTCACTTCTACCCAGTACAATCCAGGCTCATATGCTGTATAAAAACGTTCTGTTTTTCCATCATGCCAGCGGTAAGAAAGTAGATTTGCGCCTGCATCCAGCACAGGATTGATGCTCAAACACAACAAGGTATCGTTGCCCAAATCCAAACCCGGATTCGGAAACAATTGTACATTGATAGAATCAGACTCAGGACAACCGTATTGATTGGTTACATTCACTACCAATTTGCCAGGGTTTAACAACCTAAATTGAGGACCAGTAACTTCCTTATTCCAAACTATATTGCTAAATTTACTGCCATCTACAGTTAATGGAGTATCTATAGTGCTACAAAATCTGAGATCATTGCCCAAGGCAAATTCAAAAGGGTAATTGCTCAAAGTAAAGGTATCAAAATCGCGGCACTTGCCTATGGTTACCTTCACCCTGTAAGTATTTGGCGTGGTAATGTTGCTATACCTTCCCAAATCTCCATTGCTCCATTCAATAGTAGCTCCTGGATTTTTGGCATCAAAACGCACCGAATTGTAAGGACAAATGGTCGTATCTGGTACCACTACTTCTACGGGTGGATAATGCTCTACAATTGCGGTATCTGAAGATGCACAACCAAGGGCCGTAACTGCCGAAACCACGTATTGTCCCTGCGAGGTCACAAATGTTCTGTCCAGCTTGGAACCGTTGCTCCAACTGTATTTGAATAAGCCAGGCGAGGCAAACAACCGGCGCCTAAATGTATCGTAGGTGCAATACACTGTATCTCCATATGCCTGAATACTGTCTTTGTCTTCTTTTACTTCCACGGTATCGCGCCATTTGCAGGTTTTAATGGTGATTTCCAACCAATATTTCCCTTCTTTTCTTACTACAATACCGCG
>JADYZD010000091.1 GCA_020853295.1 Bacteroidia bacterium
TGGAAAGTGCCGGTTTTGAGTGAATTGTTTATGATTAATTTTATTTACATCGCGGCATTTATGATGATGCAGATTATTTCTTCAGTTTTATGGAAGGAAAAATATGGAATTAGTGAATCTGCTATTGGCAATATTTTTGGATTTATGGGTCTTTGTTCGGTTATTATTCAAGGGGGGCTGATAGGGGTATTTCAGAAAAGAATAGGTGTATTAAAGATGTTGGTTTTGGGGTGTCCCTTAGTAGCGTTGGGCGTGCTGATGGTGCCTTGGCCCAATCAGGCTTGGTTTTATCCTGTGCAGCTATTCTCTATTGTATTATTGACTTTTGGCAATGGGCTTTTAATGCCTTCAATTAATGCCTTGGTTTCTATAAATACTGGTGCTGCGGATCAAGGAAAAACCCTTGGTGCCTTGCAAAGTTTGGGCTCATTGGCACGTGCATTGGGACCCATTTTAAGTACATTTTTATACGGAATATTTATACCATTGCCTTATATTGTAGGTGGTGGATTGATGGTAATTGCATTTTTTATTGCATTAAAATTGACCAAACAAATTAAGAATGAGGACAAACCTGTAGAAGCCGTTTGGACTCCCGATCCAGAAGTGTAAACAAATTTAAAAAATGAAAAAGGTTTTGCATTTAAATGCTTCTTCGGGTGGTGGTGCTTTTGTAGTGGCACAGCGACTTTCTGAAGCTTTGAATGCTGGAGGAGAAATAGAATCTAAACATTTGGTTTATACTGGGAAAGAAGGAAATTATCATTTGTGGGCGAATTCTTTTTTGAGAAAAAAATATGCTTTTGGATTGCATGCGCTAGAGAAATTGGATTTTCTCAGATTTGAAAAAAGTGGGGATATAAGATTTGCTTTTTCGCATGGAATTACGGGAATTCAAATTGCTAAACATCCATTGGTTTTAGAGGCAGATATTATACACTTGCACTGGATAAACAAGGGGTTTATATCATTGACTGAACTGGATGCATTACTTGCATTGGGAAAGCCTGTTGTATGGACCTGTCATGATATGTGGCCATTTACAGGTGGTTGTTATTACAGTGGTACTTGCATGAATTTTAAACAGGGATGTGGTCACTGTAAATATTTAAAAAATCCAGCTAAAACAGATTTGAGTTTTAAAGTATTCGAGAGGAAAAAATCCATTTTCAATAAGCACAAAAACCTTACACTTATTACCCCAAGCAATTGGTTGAGAGAAATTGGTTTGAGTTCTGGAACTGCGGTGGATAAGGCGATATTTACCATTCCCAATTGCATAGATACAGAAATTTTTAGACCTGTAGTAAAGGGCATTGATACCAGTGCAGATAGAAAATTTACCTTAATGTTTGCAGCAGTAAATATTTCGGATAAAAGAAAAGGTTTTCATGAATTTGAATTGTTTTGTGAATCATTATTGCAAAAGGGATTTACAAATTTTAAAGTACTTTTTGTGGGAGATAAAAAGTCGGATTTTGAATTTCATTCCAATATTGAACATGAATTTACGGGTTATATTTCTGACCCTGAGAAAATGGCTTCATGGTACAATCTGGCGGATATGTATATCACCACAACCAATGATGACAACTTGCCGACAACGGTAATGGAGGCATTGTCAACGGGTACGCCTGTGGCTGCATTCAGTGCTGGTGGAATAGGAGAAATGGTGAGTGATGGTGAAACGGGAGTACTGGTGCCTGTATATGAAAGTGATTTGCTCGCTGAAAAAGTAATTGTATTTTTTAATAAAACATTGGTGGAAAGGCAGATTTATTCAGAGGCTGCACGCAATTTTGCGGTGGCCAATTACAGCAAAGAAGTGGTGGTAAAAAAACACTTGGAATTGTATCAAAATTTGTAAAAAAAAGTAAAAAGAAAAAGGCCCATTTTGTAAGGGCCCTTTCCATTCATATACTCCGGTGTTAAATCTCAATCCACGTTGTCATGGAGAAATTTATTTTTTTGGACCTGCAGGTCATTTTCCTCGGTTACTTCACCAATTTGGTGTTTAGAAACCAAGCTGTTGTCGCTTTTCGGTGCATTGTTTAACACAATGCCCCTTCTTAGGTATGCAGGTATGCTTATATCATCAAGTTCTTTTTCGCGGCCCAGTCTTTTGTTTTCCATTTGGGTAGCGCCCATAATTTCATGGTAGGCATTATCCACTTCGGTTTCGGTATCGAGCACAGGAACAGGATTTAGTCCTATAATATCTTCTTGAGTTTGAGGGGTTTCAACAACTTGAACTTCAGGTTGAATGAATAAGGCTTTATTTTCTTGGTAAACCTCAAAGCCGGTAGCAATCACCGTTATCGCGATTTCGTCACCTAAGCGGGGATCGTGGGTAATGCCCATTTTTAGGTGCGCAGTCTGACCCGCTTCAGTTTGGAGGTATTTTTTAACCTTACTGGTTTCACTCATTAGGGGTTCTGAGGTACCGTAAGTAAAGTTCACGAGCAGATGTCGGGCTCCAACAATGCGTGTATTGTCGAGCAAAGGACTGTCCAAGGCCATTTGCACGGCTTGTTCGGCCCTGTCATTGCCTTTTGCAATACCAGTGCCCATTATAGCACTCCCGCTGCTGGTCATAGCAGTTTGAACATCTTTGAAGTCTACATTTAGCTTGCCCGGTTTGGTAATGATTTCAGCAATCCCTTTTGCGGCAGTGCAAAGAATATCATCGGCTTTTGAGAAGGCTTCGCTAACTACCAAGTCTCCGAACATATCCACGATGCGGTCGTTGCAAATGGTAAGCAAGGCATCAACATGGGGTTTTAAGTCATTTATACCTTGGTTTGCCTGGTTAATTCTATCTGGTCCTTCATCTTCAAAAGGGATGGTAACAATACCCACCGTAAGGATACCGAGTTCTTTGGCAATTTTAGCCACAATTGGAGCAGCGCCAGTACCAGTACCTCCGCCCATACCTGCGGTTACAAAAACCATTTTGGTATTGTCACGCATGATATCGGTTAATTGGCCAACGTTTTCCATAGCAGCCTTTCTGCCTTGTTCAGGTTCGCTACCGGCACCTAGGCCTTCAGTAAGTTGGAGCCCTAGTTGTATTTTATTTGGCACAGGACTGTCAATCAATGCTTGTGCATCTGTGTTGCACACATAAAATTCTACTCCTTCAATTCCTTGACGGAACATATGATTTACGGCATTGCTACCGCCACCGCCTACTCCAATTACTTTAATAATGGAGCCGGACATTCTTACCA
>JADYZD010000092.1 GCA_020853295.1 Bacteroidia bacterium
GCAGAGAAAGAGAAGGCTATATATACTAGGGCCATTACATCTGTAGAAGAAAGACTGGTTGCCATTAGGCAAGAAGTAATTGCCGGATCGAAAGCAGAAATAGACACATTGGAGACCTATGTTTTGGCCGAGAATTTTAGGTTATATATACGAGAAGCAACATTAAAGGTGTACAAGGCAAAATTGGCTTTGAGTGCGCATTTATGGTTAAATGATGAGCAGCCTTTAGAGATAGAAGAGAATGCAAAACCCGATGAAAATTCGATGTTTTTTATTGACAGTATGTTGGTGAATTATTCCGATAAAAAATGGAATGAAATGTTGCTTTTAAACCATCCTGAATTGCTTGAATTGGGTTTTCAAAAAGACATTGGAAACTTAGAAATGAAATTAAAAAAGCAAGCCATTCTGCCCGATTTAAAATTAAAATATCAAGTATTAACCCCTCCTGGAAGCACGGGTACACAAGCGGTTTACGACAATTACAAATTCGGAGTCAATTTCAATACTTCATTATTTTTAAGACAAGAACGTGGAGCATATTTAAAGTCCAAATATGAATTCGAATCCATTTCTTTCAAATACACCCAAAAGACCCGTGAAATACAATTGAAAAACCGTGCATTGTGGCAGCAAATAGAAACCTACACTTCCAATTATACCAACTTCATCAACATAACAGCGGGTTATGAGAAATTGCTTACTGCAGAAGTTTTAAAAACAGATGCAGGAGAGAGCAATTTGTTCATCATCAATACCCGACAAATCCGTTTTTTAGAGGCTGAGGTAAAATTGGTACAGATGTGGGCAAAAATGCAGGAAAGCAAAGTAGATTACTTGATGCAAGCTGGAATATTGTACAAGTCCATACCCCTTTAAAAAAAGCCAAATTTTAGCACTTTGCAGGCTCTCGCAGCTTAAAAAGCCCCGAACTGGCAAAACGTGGCCAAAATGTGGATAAACACCCCACTTACAACGCTTTATGGGCTTGATTTGGGCGTATTTTTACAGCTTCATATTTTTGAAAAAAAGAAATGACTAACAAAGGAAATTATGGTGCCGACAATATACAGGTACTCGAAGGATTAGAAGCAGTAAGAAAAAGACCTGCAATGTATATTGGTGATATTGGCACCAAAGGCTTGCACCACTTGGTTTATGAGGTAGTTGACAACAGTATTGATGAGGCTTTGGCAGGGTATTGTAAAAACATTACAGTTACCATTCTCCCAGGAAATTCTATAAAAGTGATTGATGATGGTCGTGGCATTCCTACTGGAATGCACACCAAAGAAAACCGTTCGGCGCTAGAGGTAGTTATGACCGTATTGCACGCCGGTGGTAAATTTGACAAAGACACCTATAAAGTATCGGGTGGTTTGCACGGTGTGGGAGTAAGTTGCGTAAATGCATTGAGCAAACACTTAAAGGCCCGTGTATTTCGCGAGGGCAAGATTTTTGAACAAGAATATTCTTGCGGCAAGCCTGCTTATGATGTGAAAGTAGTAGGTGAATCTTCTATTACGGGTACAGAGGTTACTTTTACCCCAGACGACACCATTTTTCAGGTAAGTGAGTACAACTATGAAACCTTGGAAAACAGGGTTCGTGAGTTGTCGTTTTTGAATAAAGGCATCTCCTTAACACTGATTGATGAAAGAGAAGCATTGGAAGATGGAACTTTTAGACAGCAAACCTTTTTAAGTGAAGGTGGATTGAAAGAATTTGTACGTTTTATAGATGGTACCCGTGAATTGTTGATTCCGGAGCCTGTATATGCTGAAAGTGACAAATATGGCATGCCTGTAGAGATTGCTTTTCAATACAACACGGGATATGCTGAAAATTTGCACAGTTACGTAAACAACATCAACACCATTGAAGGTGGAACGCACGTAGCAGGCTTTAGAAGGGCATTAACCAGAACCTTAAAGTCTTATGCTGATAAACAAAAATTGCTGGAAAAGGTAAAAGTGGAAATCAGTGGTGAAGACTTTAGAGAAGGTCTTACCGGTGTGATTTCTGTTAAAGTTCAGGAGCCTCAGTTTGAAGGACAAACCAAAACAAAACTTGGAAACAATGAAGTTATGGGTGCTGTTGATTCTACAGTAGGTGAATTGCTTGAAAATTACCTTCAAGAACATCCAAAAGAAGCTAAAATTATCGTAGATAAAGTTGTGCTTGCAGCACAGGCACGTGCAGCAGCGCGCAAAGCCCGTGAAATGGTGCAACGCAAAGGCGCCATGAGTGGAATGGGGCTTCCCGGTAAGTTGAGTGATTGTTCTAAAACAGACCCTGAACAGTGCGAAATATTTTTGGTAGAGGGAGATTCTGCGGGCGGAACAGCAAAACAAGGCAGAGACCGCGAGTTTCAAGCCATTCTGCCATTAAGGGGTAAAATTCTGAATGTAGAAAAAGCATTGGAGCATAAGATTTACGACAATGAAGAGGTGAGAAACATGTTCACTGCATTGGGTGTGCACATTGGCACCAATGAGGATGGAGATAAAGAACTCAATTTGGACAAATTGCGCTACCACAAAGTGGTGATTATGACGGATGCAGACGTGGACGGAAGCCATATTCGCACACTCATTCTTACATTATTCTTTAGGCACATGAAGCGGTTGGTTGAAAACGGGTATTTGTATATCGCTACTCCCCCGCTTTACCAAGTTAAAAAAGGGAATAAGAGTGCATATTGCTGGACCGATGCAGAACGCGACTTAAAAATCAAAGAACTGGCGGGTGAAGGCAAAGAAGATTCTGTGCATGTGCAGCGTTATAAAGGTTTGGGAGAGATGAATGCGGAACAATTGTGGGAAACTACAATGGATCCAGCTCGCAGGACTTTAAAGCGTGTTGAACTCGACAGCGCTGCCGAAGCAGATAGAATATTTAGCATGCTTATGGGCGATGAAGTTCCTCCAAGAAGGGAATTTATTGAAACCCATGCGAAGTATGCCAAAATTGATGTGTAAATCATCAATAAGAATATACGTTTTAACTAAAAAGAGTGGCCTGGTTCCACTCTTTTTTTATTTTTGATACATGAAACTTACAGAATCTGATGTTTGCTCTGCCTGCCAGTTACCGCTTATCGGCGTTAGACTTTTTGCCTCTTATGGTATGGACATGATTTTACCCAAGGAATCATTTTGGAACCGGCTGAGGAGCAGGTCTATTCTATCGGCCAAATGGTCGGACAGAAATAAAAACAATGCCCTGTATTGTAAAAATTGCGGACTGATTTACACCTATGTAAGCGAAGAGAAACGGTTACATATGTTGCAAAGATTGGAAAAGCTAAAAATAAAATAGCAGGAGTACATTACTGAAATTTCATACTCTTCACAGGTGTCATTCTGTTAATGAGTAAAGTGGGCAGGAACAATACCAAAATACAAATAATTAACGTGCCCAAATTTACAACTGGAACATGCCAGGGTTCAACTTCCACAAGCACATGGTTTACATAATAGGTTTCTACATTCAATTTCAGAAAACTGTATTTCTGTTGTAAATAACAGAATCCCAATCCCACAATATTGCCAATTATTAAACCCACTATTGCTATAAAAATGGCTTGATACAGAAAAACCCAAGATATAGACCTATTGCGGGCGCACAAAGCTTTTAGAGTGCCCACCATGTGTGTTCTTTCTGTAATCATAATCAACAAAGTGGTAGACATGTTGATACAGGCCACCAAGATCATGAGCACCAGAATAATCACCACATTGGTATCCAACAGCCCCAACCAGTCAAAAATTTGCCTGCTATAACGCTTGGCAGTGCTTACATTAAACTTGCCTGGGGGCAATTTCTGAACCGCTTCGTAGGCTGCAGCATCAGCTTGGTTATAATTCTTCAGTACAATTTCAAATTGGGTAAACGAAAATCCTTTATCCATCATGCGGTTTAGGGATTTTCGTGAAGTGATAAAATAGGTTTTATCAAACTCTTCCAGGCCTGTATTAAATATACCTGTAATTACCGGGTTCATGGCCTTTATCATTTGATTGCCCGCAGTATCGGTTTTAAAAAACAATGCCCTAAATCGGCCTCCTACTTTTAGCCCTAGGCGACTGGCAGTAGTTTGGGATACCAAAACCTGGTTGCTGTCTTTATGTAAATCCGGAATTGACCCTTCAACCAATTGACGTGCATAATATCCAAAATCATAATCCGCATCTACCCCTTTGGCTACCATGCCTTCAATTTCAGTAGTTCCTTTAGCTATGCAGGGTCGCAACAGGCAGGTATAAACTCCCTGAACATTTTGAATTCCTTGTAATGCTGTTTTGTGGGTTTCAAATTCAGTAGACAGTGGCAAAGGAACTGAGCCTTCAACATTTGAAATATCATCAACAATGATATGTCCATTGGCACCAATTACTTTTTCTTTTATCCCATTTTGGAAGCCTGAAACCGTTGCCAGGGCTATAATCATCACTGATGCACTAAGGGCAACAGAAACAATAGCCAAGCGTATAATCGTTTTTGAGAACGATTTTTGTTCCTTTGCACTAAGGTGCCGGGCTATAAAATACGGCCAATTCAAAATGAGCTTCAAAGTTACACTGTATACAGTATTGTTTTTTGTCTGTTTTGTGGCAAAATCTTCGGCACAAATAAAACCAGAGGTTCGACCAGCGGCATGGCAGACCCAATCCTATATTGATCTGTTAAAAACCAAAAACATTGCAGTTGTGGCCAACCAAACTTCCACAATTGGCAAAACCCATTTGGTAGACAGTTTGTTGGCATTGGGTATAAAAATCACTAGGGTTTTCGGACCTGAGCACGGCTTTAGGGGCAATGCCGCCAATGGTGAAGAGGTTTCTGACACCAAAGACAAAAAAACCGGATTGCCCATCACATCATTATACGGACCGAGACGCAAACCCACAGCAGAGGACTTAAAGGGCATCGATATTGTGGTTTATGACTTACAGGACGTGGGTGTGCGGTTTTATACCCACCTAACTACCCTGCATTTTATGATGCAGGCTTGTGCGGAAAACAATGTGGCATTGGTGGTATTAGACAGGCCCAATCCCAATGGCTATTATGTTGATGGACCCATTTGGGAAAAAGAATACAAAAGCGATGTGGGGCAACATCCCATTCCATTGGTACATGGTATGACCTTGGGAGAACTGGCTTTGATGATACAAGGTGAAAACTGGATTCAAACTACACAATCCTGCAAATTGACCGTAATTAAAATCGAAAATTGGGACCACAATACAGAGTACGTATTGCAAACACCCCCATCCCCCAACCTGCCTACACAGGAATCCATAATTGCATACCCCACCATGGGTTTGTTTGAGGGCTTAAAAGTAAGCGTTGGTAGGGGAACCGCGCATCCTTTTGAGTGTTTTGGTGCACCTTGGTTAAAAGTAGGCAGTCATAAGTTTGTACCCGTGAATATTCCAGGTAAAACAGTGAACCCTCCATTTTTGAACGACAGTTGCCGGGGGTTTCTTATTACAGACTTCTCCAGAAATTACCTTGTGGATTACCGGAAATTGTACATTGAATGGTTAGAATTGTTGGTGCAACAATATCCATATGAAGACAAACTGTTCAACAACTACTTTGACAAACTGGCTGGCACTGCAACATTAAGAACCCAAATAGAGCAAAAGAAGTCCTTAGATGAAATACGCGCAGGCTGGAAACCCGGTATTGATGCGTTTCTCAAACAAAGACAACCGTATATGTTATATGCCTATAACCCACTGGTGGGATTATTAAAAGATTAATAAACTGGACAATTGTTCATTCTTATTTAACACTTAAAACAAATTATACTCATGCTCCCTTAATTTTGCAGGGTGCGAAAATGGTGGTACTTACCTTCAATAGGCATTTTTGCCCTGTTGTTAATGTCTATCTGTAGGTGGGCATTTTTCAGCATCAATAACCACGAACTGGTATCTAGCCCACCCAGGGAGGCCATGATCATCGGTATTTATTTCGATATTAGTGTTGCAAGTATTTGGTTGTTAATTCCTTTTCTCATTCAAATTTTTAATTTGATCAGCGGAAACAGTTATGCCAAATGGATCAATTGGTTATCGCATTTCATCATTTTTGCAGGTTTTTTTAGCATTATTTTTATCTGTATTGCCGACATCAGTTATTACAAATACTACTACAACCATTTGGGATTGTCGGTTTTCAACTGGATGGAAAATCCAAGAGAAATTGGCAGCATGTTGTGGGCCGAACCCTTGTTTAAATGGTCACTCATTTCCATCTTTTTTTCCATTATTCTATTTGCTTTTTTTCAGCAGGGTTTAATTTGGTTGGGCAAAAAATCATCACCGGGTAACAGTCCCATTCCATATTTGTTGTTGGGAGCAGGATTTTTAATGGGTATGCGGGGTGGGATTCAAAAATCGAGCATCAGCATTAGAGATGCACATTATTCCGAGCACCATTTTTTCAATCAAATGGCCATTAGCCCTGTATTCCAATTTTATACTGAAACCTTGAGCAATTCCAAAATTTATTCTTCGATGAATGAAATGGAAAAAGAGCAATACTTGAATGACCTTGAGCAGCAGCATCCAAAAGGCTTAAAAGTATTTGGTTTGCCCCAATTTAAAACCCCTCCTAACGTGGTTTTTATATTGATGGAGAGCATGTCGCACGCCTCATTAAAATACGCCCCATTTTTAGATTCCATCAGTAAAACCTGTATCTATTTTGATTCATTTTACAGCAATGGCGAGCACACCTATAATGGCATTTTTTCAAGCCTTTACGCCCAGCCATCTAGCATGGGCAGACATATGCTGCGGTATATGGAAGATGCGAAAATTGATGGAATACCAGGATTTTTAAAACAAAAAGGATATCACACCCAGTTTCAAATTCCCTGCAATCGGAATTTCGACAACATGAGTGCATTTTTTTGGAAGCACCATTTTTCAGCCATTTCAGATATTGGCAATATGCCCGACAGTTTAAAAATGAATTCTGTTTGGGGCACTGCAGATCATTTTTATTTTAAGTATATGCTTAAAGAATTGAGTAACCTTTCACAAAGGAAGCAGCCCTTTTTCTATACAGCCCTTACCATAAGCAACCACTCTCCTTTTCGCATTCCATTGCAAAACTTCAATTATCATAAAACGGCACATCAAAATGCCATTGCCTATGCCGACTGGAGTTTGAAACAATTTTTCACAGAAGCTTCACAAAACAAATGGTTTGAAAACACTGTTTTTGTATTGGTAGGCGACCATGGCATCCACAGCGATACTGCAGACTTTCCATTGCCCTTGAGTTTGCACCATGTTCCGTTGATGATATACTCACCTGGGCATATTAAAAACAGCATAACCATTCACCATTTGGGGCAACAAACAGATATTGCGGCAACGTTATTGGGAATGATTTATGGCACCGAATACAACAATCCATTTTCAATTGATTTACTCACACGAAAAAGAAGCTTTGTGAATTTTTGTTCCAACAATTGGTATGGACTATTGAATCAACAAGAACTGAATATTATGGATGCCTTTGGAAATACACAACATTTTGGTTTCAACAATATTGAAATGAACAAAGAAAGGCAGCCCATTAATGGGGATTTAAAAAACTACATTACATTTACTGAGACCATTTTTGCAGAGCAGAAAAAAAATTCCATTGTCAATGAATAAAATTCACGAATTTTGAATCATGAATTTTACTAAAACAATAATGGCATGCGCTATTTTGGTAGCTGCAGCCTGCGGCGGTGCTGGCACCCAGGCCACTGGAGAAAAGCGCTATGGCGATAGTTTTGACACTGCCAAGGCAATGGAAATTAATGCGGCTGTAACTGCTTTCAAAACAAAAGGCGAAAAAGATGCGGTAGTTACTGGTGAAATATCTGCTGTGTGCCAAGCTGAAGGTTGCTGGTTTAATTACCAAACTACTGATGGCGAATTGTTTGTAGATTTTAACCACAAATTTGAAA
>JADYZD010000093.1 GCA_020853295.1 Bacteroidia bacterium
AGTCGGACGAGTACTTTGTAGATTAACCCAAACCCACATCTAGGGCCATCATAATTACAAAGCCCATAATCAGTCCTAGGGTTGCCCTATCGGTATTCCCATCGGAATGAGATTCAGGTATCACTTCTTCTACTACCACAAAAATCATAGCACCAGCTGCAAAAGCCAAGGCATAGGGTAAAATAGGCTGTGCCCAAAGCACCAACAACACACCCGCTACACCGGCTATGGGTTCAACAATACCTGATAGTTGTCCCCACCAAAATGCCTTGGCCTTGCTCAATCCAAAGCGGCGAAGAGGAATGGCCACGGCAAGACCTTCTGGAAAATCTTGAATTCCGATACCAATAGTTAAAGCAATTGCAGCCCCCAAATCGGCACCAGGCAGTCCCTCAGCTACTGCGCCAAAAGCCACACCTACTGCCAGTCCTTCGGGAATGTTGTGTAGGGTAATGGCCAATATGAGCAGTATGGTTTTGTTCCAATCGGTTTTTACACCTTCACGTTTTTCAATGGGTGCATTCAAGTGCAAATGTGGCAAATACTGGTCTAGGGCAAATATGAATAGTGCACCGCCCATAAAACCAATGGCTACCGGAATCCACTCGGTGCCTGCTTTCCATGTTGTAGCGGCAAGCTCAATGGCAGGGTTTAGCAAACTCCAAAAGCTAGCGGCAAGCATTACCCCTGCGGTAAAACCAAGGAGGGTATCGAGCAATTTGCGACTGAGGTTATTAAACAAAAACACCACTGCAGCCCCAGCAGCTGTAACGCCCCAAGTAAACATGGTGGCCAAAAAGCCTTGCATTACTGGGTGCAAACCGGTGAAGAAATCGACAATAGGTTGCATAAGGGTCTAAATTTATTTTTAGGCGAGCCTAATTGCAAATATAGGGGTGATTTTGGGGGAATGCAAATTTTTGTTTAGGATGAGATGTGAGTAAGGAATGGTAGTATCAAGCAATTGAAATGCATTTTTTCTTTTTCCACCTTTTTCTTAACCAAAAAGGTGGACCAAAAGGCAAGTCGCTTTGATGCTCCTCTGCTCTCTTGAATTTTACTGCTTCACAACCGAATTGACGCAAAGCTAATTCGGTGTGCAGCTACGTAAAATCCAATTCACCCACAACCACCCCGCCAAAGCGACGGGCCACCGCACGCTGCGCTGCTTTCATGATTGAGATGGGGATGTTACTTTTCGTTTTTGAGAAAATACGATTTGAGTTGTAACCCTATTACTTCCTAATCTCTAATCTCTAATCTCCTAATCACTAATCGTAACCTCTGCGCCTCTGCGTGAGATACAGGTTCTTCTTGAACCTTCGTCCCTCCGCACGCTGCGCTGCTTTCATGTTAGTATTTGGGATGTGTCCATTCGTTTTTGAGAAAATAGGATTTCAGAGAATGATTGGAGATATACCCATCTTTCTTCTAGTCATAAAAAGGCAAAACTCTAAATGCTTGATTAAAACTCTTGTTCAACTTGCTACTACCCAATCCTAACTCTCAACTATAAACTCTCAACTATAAACTCCCCTTTTCTCTATTCTCTATTCCCTGTTCCCTAACTTAAAACTATCAACTATAAACCCGCCCCTTATAGGTTCGGGCAGGCTCTCAACTCTCAACTATAAACTATAAACCAACCCAATCCTTGTTCCCTTCCCTTTGGCTGTTGTTACTTCAAATGCTGCTCCTATGGATTCTGCCCTGCGTTTCATATTGGTCAATCCATTTCCTGTGGAAGCTTTCTCTTCTGCATGGAATCCTAGTCCCGCATCAGACAACACAAATTCATAAGCGCTGGTTGACTTTTTAATGCTGAACTTGATGGTTTCACTGCCTGAATATTTGATGCTGTTGTTTATTCCTTCCTTAAAAATTAAATAAATATCCTTTAATTTTTTTGACGGTATTTCTGTATCAATTACCCCTTGATCTACTTCTACCACCAATTGTATTTTGTTGTTTACCAAGGGCAATGCAAAATTCTGTTCCAAGCGCTGCACCATGTCTGAAATGCCCATTTGATCCAATTTAATACTCCAAATAATATCCGACATTTTGCCAATCATTTCTTTGGCCATATTGTTCATATTGTTCAAAATATCGTCTACCGATTCATTGCGTTTGGCCCGCTTTTTCAACAACTCTACATATATGGAAAGACTGCTTAACGAAGCACCCACATCGTCGTGCAAATCGGCACTAATTTGATTTTTCACCTGCTCCATTTCCAATTTTTTGCGGATTTTTTCCTGCTTTTTATAAAATACAAACCACAATGCCATCAACACAATAAGCATTGCACCTGCGAGTGCTATCAAAGCCATGCGCTTGTTTTTCCTATCTGCCTCCAAAGCTGCTTTGTGGTTCATTTCAATTTTCAACAACTCCTTTTCATAATGGTATTGCTGTACTTCCAATTTTAATTTCTCTTCAGAATTAAACAAGGTATCCTTGAGTTGGTAGTACTGTTTTAAATATTCCATTGCAGTCAAAGGCTGGTTTAACAAGCCATAAATGTCTGACAGTTTTTTAAATGAATTCATTACAGACGGCTTCATATCCAGCTGTTTGTACAATTCCATACTCAACATAAATTCTGCCTTGGCTTTATCATATTGTTTCTGGTTTTGAAACATCATGCCTTTAATTTCATGGGCATCTGCCAATAGGTTGGAATAGCCAAATTGCTTGCACATTAAAAATACCGAGTCGCAATAGGTATTGCATTGGGCAATGTGGTTCAGTTTCAGGTTCAATCCTGCGAGCCGCTTGTAGGTTTGGGCCACTTCAAAATGGTCCTTATACAACAAGGCAATATTCTTGCTTCTTATATAGTGTTCCAGTGCCAATGGGTAGTTTTTTTGAAACTCATAAATTTTGGCAATATTGGAAATGGGGTATGCCGATTTTTGTATCTCTCCTATTTTTTCATAAATTCTTTGAGATTGCTGGAGTACCGCAAGTGCTTCTTTGTATTTGCCAAGTGGAATAAATAAATTTCCCAAATTGTTGTAACCCGCAGCTATCAAAGAAGAATCATGCAACTGTTGTGCTTGTTGCAGCCCACTGTAGTACAACTTTTCAGCATCAAAATAAATTCCTGTATTCTTTTTTATTCTGCCCTTTGTGTATTGAATTCTGACTTGTATTCTTTTGTCATTCGCACCCAACAACTCCGCTTCTCGCAGGTATATCTCGGCATTTTTATAGTCAGACCTAGTATAATATTCGCTGATTATTTCAAACAATACATCTACTTTTTCACTCGTTTTTTGCGTTGTTTTATACCGTATTTTCAACGAATCCAATGAGGTGGAATGCAATTGGGTAGATGCCATACAGAGAAATAAAAGCAATAAAACATGCTTCAATTTTGCTCCTATATTCCGGTGTAAATTACCCAACAATTACACAATTTTATTTTTAAGGGCGGTAGCTACAGCCTCGGTCATAGATGCCACATGCAATTTCTCATATATTTTTTTAATATGCGCCCTTACGGTATCGTACGTAATGTTCATTTTAGAGGCAATGAGTTTGTAGGGCAATCCGTTTACCAAATGTTGCAATACTTCAAGTTCTTTAGCACTTAAATTGTGTTGTTGCGGATTTTGGGGCGACTGCATTTGTTCAATCATTTTACGTGCAAT
>JADYZD010000094.1 GCA_020853295.1 Bacteroidia bacterium
TAATAGTTTGATGATATCAGACACAGAACTGCGAATTTACTAAAATGAAAGGTTAAGCTCGGCCTTTTTCAAAATAATTCAATGCACCAAGAAAATACCTGCTGTTATACTGTTTTCAAAAAATGCGCTGCGCACCAGTCCAACTTGGTTCTGTGTGTCATTAATTTACAGCCCAATTTTGAATATTTATCTTCAATATCTTTTAAATCATCCAAATAGAAACCACTCAAATAAATGCTTCCATTGGCTGTCAGTTTCTCCAAATATTTCTCTGCATCAGCCAACAAAACTTGCTTGTGAATATTGGCCAAAATAACATTGAACGTTTGTTCGTTATTTTTCAAGCTATCGGCATCTCCATGAAAAGAATGAATGTGTTGGCAATTGTTCAGTTGCGCATTTTCATCAATATTTTCCGCAGCCCATTCTTCAATATCAATGGCATCAATATTTTCGGCACCAAGCTTTTCAGCCACAATGGCCAAAATCCCAGTTCCGGCACCCATGTCTAATACTGTGGCACCTGCAAAATCAGCATCATTTTGCAACATCAACGAAATCACCAATTGAGTTGTGCTGTGGTGCCCTGTGCCAAAACTCATCTTTGGCTGCACGATTAAGTCCATTTCCATACCGGGTTTGGGGGTTTGAAATAAAGCCCGCACCCTAACCCTATTGTCCACTTCAATGGGTTCGAAATAATGGGTTTCCCAGAGTTCATTCCAATTCTCTTTTGGTATCAAGCGTGTTGAAGGGGTTTCTGCAACAAATGGTGTCACCAATTCCATGATTTCTGCAACCAAAGAATCCGGAAATTTAGAAGCTATTCCATAGGCCTTAAGAGTTCCATTTTCAGTATCAAAAACATCGAATGGATATTCGGATAAATAAGCAGTAATGATGTCAGAATAATTCTCTTCAGCCTGAAAAGGAATTGCAGTAAATTCTAAAAATTCTCCCACAATTATTTGGTTCTTTTTTTAGCCAATTGCAAATTACATTCACCTCTTGGGGCTGTGTAACCAATTAAAAAGGGAAGTGAATCTGCTTTTGAGGTTGCGTATGCTTCTTTAAGGTCGGGTTGAAATTCCGCTTTAAACATGTTGAGGGTATTGGTGAATTTGCCATACAGGGTAACATCAAAGTCATTGCTTAACAGAAATTTGTATGGAATTCCACTATCATCTTGCAACAACCTTACAGAATTTTTGGTCGCGAAATTTCTCACCATAGAAAACCTATCGTAGTGCATTAAATAACTGGCAGCTTTATAAAAAGTAACCACCTTACCTCTTTTGTTCATAAACGCCATTACGCCAGGCTGTGATTTTAAACCACCATCGCTGGCATCTTGAGAAAAATAGACCAATTCTTGCACCAATCCTTTTCCATTTTTACTGTACCCTATTCTGTAACCTTTGTACCGTTTTGTATCTCCAGGCTTTGCGTCAGTTTCATCTATTTTATTGCCATTTGCATCAAGGTTAAAGAATTTTAGATAATGCAAATCATAACCTGCTTTGCTCATATAAAACAGTACGGTATGTATAGTGCCATTGAGCAAATGGTTGTTAAAATCATCCTTCATGCTTTTGGTGCGAAAAAACCCTAACTGGTGCGGGAAAAACATGCTGTGTTGCAGTATTTTAAAATACTTTGCCACAGTATCAGCCTCCTCTTTGTCGGGATTAAAAATACTCCCACAAGGTTCAAGACCAATCATTATAGTGGTGTCTTGGTTTGGGAAAAACAAATCAGGATAATAAAAATCCCCGCCTGCAAAAGGATAAAAAAGGGTTTTGGGTTCGCCAGAAATTTCCAGTTTGGAAGTGCTTACCCAATTTCGAATTTTTTTACCAATTCGATTATCAAGTACATCCCAATTTTTGGTATTTCCTGTAGCATAATTTTGCCAAGCAGCAGAGGCATTCATTTTATACTTCACAGGATAGTTCATCCCAGAAATAAACCTTGCAAAACCTGTAATTTGAGAATCTGTAAGTGTTTGTGGCACTTCTGTTTCCGCCTTTTGGGCTTCAGAGGTTGTTGCAGACTTTGCGCTGTCTTGGGGCAATGCCTTATTGGAAGAAGAGGTACAAGAAGCGAGAATAGCAATGGCCGAAATCAGTAGGCCTGATATTTTATACATCATTATAAAGGGGCAAATATAAAGTGCAAGCTATCTGGTTTCAAAAAAATCCCAAACCGCGGGCAATTCGCTGCGCCAGTAAGCGAAATTATGACTCGCTGGGGCCTTAATACTGAGTTCCAAATAATCTTCTGGGTCTAAAACAAAGCCTGTACCAGGTGCGTTTAAATGACCTTCCACTTCGTCTTTAGGTGTAGCAACTGTTTTTAATTTTTGAACCACAAACCTGCTGTTTTTTTGCATTATCACATTTTTTTGTTTGGCCAACAGGCTGTCGTAAAAATGAATGGATTGGGTAACATGAACAATTTTGTCCATACCCCCATGCCCAATGTACATTGGTGTTACTATCTTTCCAATTTGTTGCATGGGATTGTCTACCGTTTGCCACCTGCTTTTAAATGCATTATACGGACCATAAACGTTGGTACACAAAGCATCTTCTGGCGATGCCGTTTGATCGTAGTCGCCACTGAGCAGTGCTGCTGCATGGAAAAATCCGGGCTTTTTAGCACAGATTAGCGCACCCCCTCTTGCCCCTGTGCTGAGGCCCAAAAGAAAATTTCTTTGCAGCCCAGGTGTTTGAAATAGACCGTGTTTGGCTTTTAGAATATTCAAGGCGCTGTCTAGCCAAGTTAAAGTTGGGTATTTTTTATATTCTGCAGTAGTTTCGGGAAAATAAGATGTGGCATAAATGCTGCGGCCCATTTCTGGTGCTACCACACAAAATCCTTTAATGAGGGCATCTTGGCACACCCGGGTGCTATCACACCATTTGGTTCGGGAGTAATTCCAGCCTGGCAACAACAATAAAGTTCCTGCAGGCTTAACACCGATAGCAGGCCTCTGAATCCATATCTTAACCCCACCAATAACCACAGTAGTGTCGCGAGAGTTTTGAACAGCTAGCACTGACTTTTCCTTTGAAGGAGTAGCTGCGCAGGCAA
Organism: Bacteroidia bacterium; assembly: GCA_020853295.1. Taxonomy (GTDB): domain Bacteria; phylum Bacteroidota; class Bacteroidia; order NS11-12g; family UBA955; genus JAGXTF01. The sequence goes on from JADYZD010000094.1 coordinate 3,097, forward strand.
TACCCGCGCAAATAATGGTTCCTAAAATCCATTTCACATTCATACAGACACAAATCTTGTTCCATTCGTTGGCTGGTGTATAGGTTCTCTGTTGGCGGTGCTATAAATTGCAGCATTCTTAAGCATGGAAACAATTAATTTGAGCATTGTACATCACTTTGCCATTATGTTGGGTTTTATCATCTGGCTTATCCGCAACTATTTATTTGGTAGCCATAAAAATATCTTTTGGGTTCAATTTTCCTATATTCTTGCCTTATTTCTTATGTGTGCAGTGGGGTTGCCAATAGATAACCCGTATTGGGAGGGAATGGTTTTTTTGCTTTTGGTTCCCCAATCACTGGCTGTTTTTTGGTTGGTATGCGTTTTAATAGCGATTGTGTTCAATACATTTATGGGAACTGGAAGGGAGATTTTAAAGGATATTATAACAGGAATATGGCCCTTGGTATGTGCGATAATTTCCTTTCTTTTTTTAGCCAGTAGATGGCATAAAATTGGTGGGTAAGGACCGGTAAATGTTTAAAATAAGGTTTGGATATTTAATTCAGGATATTCGTATTTTTCCTGTACTTCAGGCACATTTCTTTCTAAATTTGCTTTACTTGCCAAAACGCTGATGGTATTGGCCTCAAGCATGTTTTCGTTGCATGGTTTTACCAAACTTAATGCTTCATTGTCTGTGCCAAAAACCCAATTTTCAATGTCCTTCAATTCAAGAATAAGTGGCATTCTTTTTTTGGTATTGTGGATCATTTCCATAAGGTTATTTGCAGCAGAAGTGACAATAGAATACGTTTGAATTTCTTCACCCGAAGCGGGATTAATCCAAGTATCGGATATGCCCGCAAAAAGCAGAAATTCATGCTTTACATCTTGAATAAAATAAGGATATTTTTTTTTATTTACTTCTCGCCATTCATAAAATCCCAAAGCAGGAATTAGGCACCTGCCCGATTTAAAAGCATTGCGAAACATGGGTTTTTCTGCCACAGTTTCTCCTTTGGCATTGAGTGATAATTTTCGCAATTCTACCGCCTGTTCTTCATCTTTTGTCCAAGAAGGTACCAATCCCCATTGCATTTCTGTGGCACTAAATTGGTGGTTTTTACCCACAATTACTGGCAGCACAGGCCAGGTAAAACCAGAAAAGAAAAATCCCGAAGAAGGCAACATTATATCTTCCAGTTGTAGCCTGCTTTGTAAGGCATCTGCATTAAAATTTACGGCGTAGGAAAAACACATTTTATTCATACAAAATTAAGTATTAATTGGGATAAAATTAGGGAATCCCATTTTTAAGAATTGGGCAAACATTGCCAAAAATAATGGCACAATATCCGAGTCTTACACACACTCAACCCTTATCTTTGCCCTGTGATTATTGGTCTGTTACGAGAGAGAAAAAGCCCGCCTGATACAAGAGTGGCGCTAACACCTGTACAGTGTGTGGCATTGCAAAACCGGTTTCCTATTGTAAAAATTGTTGTAGAATCTTCACCAGAAAGGTGTTTTACCGATAGTGAATATGCTGAAGTAGGGATTAATGTTGTTACAGACCTGCAGGAATGCGATGTGTTATTGGGTGTAAAAGAAATTCCCAAAGAACATTTAATTCCGAATAAAACATATTTCTTTTTTAGCCATACCATAAAAAAACAACCATATAACCAAAAGATGTTGCAGGATATTGTTCATAAAAACATCCGGTTAATTGACTATGAAACTTTGAGGTGGGAAAATGGACAGCGGGTTCTTGGCTTTGGTCGTTTTGCCGGGATTGTAGGTGCTTATAATGGTTTATTGACCTGGGGCAAAAAAACCGGAAATTTTACTTTGAAACCCGCTTATGCATGTGAAGATTATAGAGAACTGTTGCAGCAGGCCGGAAGTGTGGATATTGGCAATGTAAAAATGGTATTAACGGGCGGCGGAAGGGTTGCCAACGGGGCATTGGATTTTTTGAGGAATTTGCGGATTACTGAAGTTACCCCATACCAATTTATTCACCGCGATTTTAATGAACCTGTATTTGTTCATTTAAATAGTCCTGAAATATACCGCCACAAAGAAGGCAAGGCTTGGGATACAGAATATTTTTATAAGCACCACCAAGAATATGAGAGCAGTTTTGGGGATTTTTTACCCCATTGTAATTTGTTGTTGAATGGTATTTTTTGGACAGCAGATTTACCAGGTTTGTTTACAAAATCACAAACCTCACTGGCTGATTTTAAAATTGAGGTAATAGCCGACATCAGTTGTGATGTTGATGGAAGCGTACCAATTACTTGGAAGGCCACCACAATTCAAGACCCAGTAATAGGCTGGGACAGGGTGCTACAAAAACCTTGTGAGCCTTTTAGCACCAATAGTATAGACATAATGGCAGTGGGCAATTTGCCCAACGAATTGCCATGTGATGCCAGTGAAGAATTTGGAGAAAATATTTTGCAATATGTAATTCCAGAATTTTTAAAAGAAAAAAGCAGAATGGTAGCAGAAGCCACCATAACTGAAGCTGGGAAACTAACGGCGCATTACCAATATTTGCAAGATTACATTGGTATTTGAGGCACGGTTTTTGTGCATGGCGAGATGAACTTTATGACAACCAACCGTACATTTACCATGATTAAGCCCGATGCAGTTGCAAACGGGCATGCAGGCAAAATTCTTGACCACATCATTCAAGCTGGATTTAAAGTAGTAGCTTTAAAATACACCCAATTGAGCAATGAGAAAGCAGGAGAATTCTATGGCATTCACCGCGAAAGACCATTTTTTAATGATTTGGTTTCTTTTATGACTTCTGGGCCCATATATGCGGCAATTTTGGAGAAGGACAATGCAGTTGCTGATTTTCGCAACATTATTGGAGCAACCGACCCTCAAAAAGCGGAAGCTGGCACCATTCGCAATTTATATGCTAAAAGCATAGATGCCAATGCCATTCATGGCAGCGACAGCGATGAGAATGCTGAAATTGAAGGCAACTTCTTTTTCGGAGCTGACGAAAGATTCTAATATTCCCCATAACCAAGATAAAGCCCTGTTTCAAGCGGGGCTTTTTTTGTTACTTTGCCCCAATGCCTGACACATTGCAAAGCACCTCCAAACCGAAACTGGAATTGGAATATTTAAAAGGGCCACATGGAAGGTGGTACGAGTTCAAATTCGTTTTTCTGGTTTTCAAAGACTTTATTCGAGGTTTGCGCAAGCTCCATTTTTTAGGTCCCTGTATTACTGTTTTTGGTTCTGCTCGGTTTAAGGAAGACCATGAATATTATGTGCTGGCAAGAGAGATGGGCAAGCGCATCGCGGAATATGGTTTTGGGGTGGTAACAGGTGGTGGTCCCGGAATTATGGAAGCGGCCAATAGAGGGGCCAAAGATGTAAATGGCAAGAGTATAGGCATAAATGTAGAATTGCCTTTTGAGCAGCATCCCAATCCTTATTTGGATAAAATGGTGCTCATAAAACACTTTTTTGTGCGGAAGGTATTTCTATTGAAGTACAGTTTCGGCTTCGTAATTATGCCCGGTGGTTTTGGAACACTGGATGAAATGTATGAAACTATGACCTTGATACAGACCAAAAAAATTCCTTGGTTTCCTATCGTGTTAATGGGCAAATCATACTGGAAAGACACTATAGAACAAATGGAAGTAATGGATTACCACAAAACCATTTCTCCAGAAGATGATGAAATGTTATTGGTAACTGATGACCCAGAAGAGGCTATGAATTTTTTAACAGACCGGATTGACAAATACTCACCCAAATGGCCGAAAATCAAACCCAAATGGTGGTTGGGCGAGGAAAAGCTGGACTAAACTAAAATCTACGGACAATATTACATCCAAATCGGATTTGACCTTTGGAAATTTTGCCATTGTCCATGCCCATGTATTGACTTTCTGTGAGTGCAGCAGCATTTGTAAATACAAGTTGAAATACATGACCTCCAGTATAAAATTCAATTCCTGCGCCAGCACAAGGAGTGAGGTACTTGCGCATATGGTGATTCACAATATAGCTGTATTCGCCTGTTAAGCTGATTTTAGAATTGATTCTGAACCTCAAGGCACCTGCGATGAGTGCAAGATCATTGGGTTCTGGCAAACTATCCACCAAATTTCGATGAACCAAAGTGGGCGAAACTTGCACCATTAAACGCTGATTTCCGAACACATGTGCTACAATAAGTTGATGGGTATTTTTATATCTGTGGCTTGGGTAGAAGGGGTCCAAATCATTGGAGGGATGGGCTGCACTGATATCCATTTCGCTAAACCATGTCACAGAAACCGGATGTTCATTCGATTGTTTTACAAAAGCCCATTTGCCATATCCACTATACATTTTGCCCATGCTGCTTCGGGCAATACCGACAGTTAAATTATTGAATACACCGTATTCAAATCCCAAACGAATATTGCTTTCATCCAAACCGAAAAACCCATTTTTCCCCTGATTTAAATACCCAAAACGGTGTTGAATATAAAAGTCCAATTTCTTTTTAGGAACAGTAAATGTGCTATGGCCATTAACTATTCTCAATCCAATTCCCCAATTTTCTGCAACATGAAACCCTTCATCAATTTCAGGAGGCAATTCCGCTGGGTAAGGTTCTATAAAGGTTGTATCTTCAGGCATGGAAATTACCGAAACAGAGTCGACCAACTCTGGAATTGTCATAGTGTCTAATTGCGAATAGACCGCGGGTGTGCTGCAGAACAAAACCACAACAAAAAGGGATTTAATTATTTGGTGCACCTTTATTGATCCAACTTTTAAGTTTTAACAAATCACATGAACTCCATTTATTTCCACCTTGGGGCATGGCTTTAAAACCGTTTGCCCAAGAAACAGAACCATATAATTTCCCAGATTTTGCAGATGCTGCAATCTCTGTATGGTTATTTAAAGGCACAATCCCCACTGGACTCACTCCAGAATGGCAGGTTTTGCAATCCTTATCAATGATGGGTTTTACAAATGTTGCAAAGCTTACATTGGCTGTATCACAAGCAGTTTGTTGAGGATAAAGCTCGGTCTTATTGTCGTAATAACAACCCGCCAGTAACGAAGCGATTCCGAAGAATATGGAGACTTTAATTATTTGGAGCACCTGCATTAATCCACTTTTGAATTTGAGCCATTTGGCAATCACTAAATTTACTGCCGCCCAAGGGCATCCAGGAAGTGCTGCGTTTTAAACTGGGCATTAAGGTATTCTTTGTAACAGCCGCATCTTTAACACCTGCATAGGTACTTAAATCTGTATTTCCACTTAAGGAACTCGGCTTATGACAACCTACACAATATTTATCTAACAAGGGCTGAATGGCACCAGAATACGTAAATTTCGACGAGTCACATTTAGAAGGGCAATTTTTACCGTCTTTAGCCCCTTCTGTTATCCAACGTTTGATGAGTGCTTTTTGTGCTGCATTTAAATTCCCATATTTTGCTTGCGACATTTGACCTGTATTGAGTTCCACGAAGAATTTACTTTGCAAAGGAAAACCAGCTTTTATATCTTCTTTGGTAACAATTCCCGAATATGTAGTGTAATTCCGATTTTCTTCTTTGGTAATGGCATCGTGACAACCCGCTTTTGCACAATTGGTTACAATTATTGGCAAAATGTCCCTTTCAAAACAAATGGTTGTATCATCTGCATTGCCACCGCCGTTTCCTGTCGTATCTACTGGACCCGGAATGTGATTTATTAAAGGTTCGTGTTTACAATTCGTTATAAATAAAAAAATAGCCAGAATTGCCGTTATCACCCATTTTGCCCGTAAAACCCTCTTAATCATAAAATCTTGCTTGGTTTTCTTTTCTAAGACCCCTTCTTAGAAATACAAATTTAGGTACGTTTTGTATCATTGTAACCGGAATTTCTTTTTACAAAATGCTTTGAATATGAATTGGTTAGAGCAAGGTTATTGTTATCCCTAGTGTATTGTCTTTTATTTGAAATGGTTACAAATTGATTTTTTTTAGAAAACTCAAAATATTTATTCAATAAACTACCTTTGCTCCGCAATGAAAGGTCCCATTTCTCAATTTGTAGAGCAACACTACTTGCATTTTAATGCCGCTGCCTTGGTAGATGCAGCCAAAGGGTACGAAACCCACATCACCGAAGGTGGTAAAATGATGGTTACACTTGCCGGTGCCATGAGTACTGCAGAACTTGGTAAAAGCCTTGCAGAAATGATACGCCAAGGTAAAATTGATATTATTAGCTGTACAGGCGCCAATTTGGAAGAGGACATAATGAATTTGGTGGCCCATAGCCACTATAAAAGGGTACCCAATTACAGGGATTTAAGTCCGCAAGAAGAGTGGGATTTGCTAGAGAACCATTATAACCGTGTTACCGACACTTGTATTCCTGAAGAAGAGGCATTTCGCAGGTTGCAAAAACACATTCATAAAGTTTGGAAAGATGCCGATGATAAAGGCGAAAGGTATTTCCCACACGAATATATGTACAAAATGTTGTTGAGTGGAGATTTGGAACAGTACTATGAAATAGACCCTAAAAACAGTTGGATGTTGGCCGCTGCTGAACGCAACTTGCCTATTGTTGTGCCAGGCTGGGAAGACAGTACCATGGGCAATATTTTTGCCAGTTATATTATTAAAAATGAGATGAAAGCCAGCACCATGAAAAGTGGTATTGAATACATGGTTTGGTTGGCTGATTGGTATAGACACAACAGTGCAGGTAAAGGCGTGGGATTCTTCCAAATTGGTGGTGGAATTGCTGGTGATTTTCCAATTTGTGTAGTACCCATGATGTACCAAGATTTGGAATGGCATGATGTGCCATTTTGGGGATATTTTTGTCAAATTAGTGACAGCACTACCAGTTATGGAAGCTACAGTGGTGCGGTTCCCAATGAAAAAATTACCTGGGGGAAATTGGATATTACTACACCAAAATTCATTGTGGAAAGTGATGCTACAATAGTAGCACCGCTAATATTTGCCTGGATTTTGGGCTGGTAAGCATGGATATTTCTTCAAAAAATGATATTGAATTCGTAGTACGAAAACAATATGCTGCATTGCTTGAAGATGCATTTACTTTCCCTGTTTTTTCTCATTTAAATTTAGAAGAACATTTGCCCAAAATTTTTACCTTTTGGAGTTTTGTTTTGGATATAGATGCAGGCAACAACCCTTACAGGGGAAATGCATTTGAACCTCACACAAAATTGGGCTTATCTGCCACTCACTTTGAAAAATGGCTCCATTATCTGCACAGTGCAATTGGAGAAAAATATTCGGGAAATAATGCTGATAAATGGATTGCAAAAAGCAACGAATTGGCATTAATGTTTCAGTATAAAATGGGTTTAATGGATGATGATTCCTTTCTAATTAAAAAGAAATAATTGCACAATTATATGGCATTGACCGAAAATGAAATTCAACTAAAACTTCAAAAAATAAAGACCTTTATTTTTGATATTGATGGAGTGCTTACTTCAGGCACGGTGCTGGTTACAGAAGAAGGCCACATGCTGCGAAGTGTAAATATAAAAGATGGTTACGCCTTACAACATGCTGTAAAACAAGGATACAATATTGCCATTATTTCTGGAGGAAAATCCGAAGGAATGTTACAGCGTTTTAAAGGACTTGGGATTACTGAAATATATCTGGGACAAAAAAATAAGGTTGCGGCATTTGAAAAAATATTAAAAGATTTTAATGTTTTGCCAGAAAATGTGGCCTATACCGGAGATGACATGCCGGATTATCCTGTTTTAAAAATAAGCGGATTGGCTTGTTGCCCAGCCGATGCTTCAAACGACATTAAGGAAATATGCCACTATATATCCCCCATTAAAGGCGGTGAGGGAGTTGGTCGTACACTTTTGGAAACTGCCATGAAACTGCAAGGCACCTGGTGGAATGAAGAAACCCATTCTTGGTAATTTCCGCTTTTAGGATAAAACCTGCCAAAATTGCTTTTCATAAAACGGTACAACAATTGTGATGCTTAATTTGTTAAAATTGCAATATGCTTAGCCACTCTGTTTTAAACGAATCATTAATGCCATTGCGCCGTACCGATACGGTGGCGACTGCCCGTGCATTTATGGCCGAGCAGGGGGTGACAGAATTGCCGGTGTTGGACAAGTCTGATCTATACAACTATGTAAGGGCAATTATGCTTATAGACGCTAAGGAAACAGACAAATTAGAAGATGTGCTGGCTTACAATCCATTGGCGCCAAGGGCATTTGAAAACCAACATTTGTACGAAATCATTCCGGTATTTGCGGCCTCGGATTTACAAGTTCTTGCAGTATTCAATGTTGCCAATGAGTTTGTAGGAATCATAGACCAACGCAACATACACAAAAAAATATCTCAGTCTCTTACTTATAAAGGCATTGGTGCTGTATTGGTAATTTCTAGTAGAGATAGGGATTTTGCACCTTCACAAATCATGCGCTTGGTAGAAGAAAACGGGGCTAAAGTGCTAGGGATGATGGTAGAACATGCTGAAAACAACAGCTTGCTGGTAAGTTTGAAATTGAATACCACCTTGGTAAAAAGCATAGTCGCCACCTTCTTAAGGTTTGATTATAAGGTAGAAGGTTGTTTCTTAGCAGAAGACTACAATATAGGCGCAGAGAAGGAATACAACTCTGTTCTAAAGTTTTTTGATATTTAAAATTTCCCTTTGTCAGCCAATTGTAAGTAATTGCTTCATTCTATTTAAATTAGAATAGTAAGCTCTGAATTCCGTTTAGTACCTTTGTAACCTCCATATGAATACCAACAGCCCCAACCTGCTGGACGCAAGCCTTGCCGAAAAGCCAATAACATTGGTAGATATCGTAAACTTTTTTTGGCGTTGGCGCCTTGCCCTGCTTGTAGTTTGCCTACTCGCGGGTATAGGTGCAGTAATTTTTAGCAGTCCCATGTTTGTAAAGCCAAAGTACAAGGCGACACATGTGTTTTATCCCACTACAAACAACTCCATTTCAAATGCGTTGTTAACAGAATTAAATCAACGGCAAAAAGATCCATTGGAGTTTGGTGAAGAAGAAGAGGCGGAAAAAGCCTTGCAAATTCTGCAATCATCGAGTTTAATGGGACGTTTGGTGCGCAATTTTAATTTAATGAAACACTATGGAATCGACGTAAAAAATGAAAAGTTTCCAGAAACGGCATTATCCTATAAAATCAAGGAGAATATTTCATTTTCCCGCACACGCTACCTCAGTATTAACATAGAGGTGTTGGATGAAAATCCGCAAATGGCAGCGGATATTGCTAACGGAATTGCAGCATTGTACGATACGGTAAAAACCGAAATTCAAAAACAAATAGCCGATCCAGCATTGAAAATTGTAGAGAGGGCTTTGGCAGATAAGCGCGAAAAAATTCAAGGATACAAAGACGCCATACGCACATTGGGCGAAAATGGCATTACCAACTACGAGGAACAGAGCCGTGCCCTTGCCGAAGAAGTGTACAAAGCTGCTGCAGCTGGTAAAACCGACCGCGTAAAAGAAATGATGGAAGCGCAAAAAACACTGGTGAAAAATGGTGGTGATTTTATCGCCTTAAATGAACTCATCAAATTAGAAGAAGAAAAGGAAAGTGATTTGATATCACAATTCGAAAAAAGACAAGTAGACGTAAAGGAAACACTATCGCATAAATTTACAGTAAGCACAGCAACAAAGCCTGAAATAAAGGCCTGGCCCAAGCGTACATTTGTGGTGCTATTTACATTAATGGCCACATTTGCATCTGCAAGTTTCCTTCTGTTGCTGTATGAAATTGTAATACTCAGAAGAAAAAAGAGTGCTTAAAGCCCTCCCCACAAACCGCGGATTAATTATACTATATGCCCTAGCTCTTTTGTTGGGTGCCGCATCTTGTTGGGCTTCACTCAATGGATTTGACTATTTATTTTTGTTGCCAATAGGATTGGCCATTTTGCTTTATGGATTGTTTAGAACAGAAAAATTCATATTGTTGGCAGGTGCTATTGCACCATTGTCTATAAATATTAATGATATAGGCAGTGGATTTGGCTTGGCTGTTCCAACAGAACCGCTAATTATTTTTATTTTTGGAATGTTGGTATTTCGTTTTTTTATGCAATTGCGCATTGAAAAAGAAATACTTTTACATCCCTTAACCATATCCATTATTGTATATTTATGTTGGTTTTGGTTTAGTTCTATTTTCAGCAGTATGCCCATTGTGAGCTTGAAGTTTAGCCTTGCAAGAACATGGTATATTGTTGTTTTCTATATTGCTTTAATAAGCATATTTAAAAAATTCAATTCCATACATTTCTTTTTAAAATCCTTTACCATATTTACATTAATATTGGTAATTTTTACCTTAATAAAACATGCAGCAGAAGGTTTTGTGAGAAGTTCCAGTTATAGCGTTTCATGGCCATTTTTTCCAGACCATGGCATGTATGCAGCAGCAATTGCATTCTGTGTTCCTGTGCTCGCTTTCTACGCCTTTAATGGCAGAATTTTGGGACACAATTGGGCTTGGTTGCCAATAGCTGGGGTGTTTTTTGTTGTACTGTTGTTTGGGGTGGTAGTAAGTTACACCCGTGCAACCTGGTTGAGTTTAATTGCTGCCTTTGGGGTTTATGTAATGTTGCGGTTTAAAATAAAATTTGTGTGGATGCTGGGTGGTTTGGCATTGATTTCCATTTTCGCCATACTCAAGCAAGAAGATATTTTATACAGTTTGGAAGCCAATAAACAGGGCAGCAGCGATGAGATAGAGGGGCATGTAAAATCGGTAAGTAACATTACCACGGATCCCAGCAATTTAGAAAGGATTAACCGCTGGAAATGCGCCAGCAGAATGGTGCAACAAAGACCCATAACGGGATTCGGACCAGGAACATTTGTATTTCAATATGGGGTGTTTCAAAAAAGCAGTGAGCTCACCATTATATCCACCAATTCGGGAGATTTGGGAGATGCACATAGCGAATATTTCTCTTCTTTAAGTGAATTGGGAATTCCAGGATTTGTGTTTTGGATTTCCTTAGTATTAATTTCCATTTCTACCGCATTTAAGGTGGTGTACAATACTACAAGCAGTAAGGTAAAAGTAACAGCGATGATTGCACTACTGGGGCTTATTACCTATTACTTTCATGGCTTGCTAAACAACTACAGCCAATACGATAAAATTGCTGTGCCAATGTGGGGCTTTATGGCTATAATTGTAGCATTGGATGTTTTTTATCTGCAGAAAGAAGTGAAAATAAATGCCCCTAAAACATGAAGCGATTTTTTCATATTCCGTCGTTTACTATTGGAATATGTATTATCGCATTTTTCACCATTCCTGCAATACCGGGCTATTTAATTACCAGCGACAACACCACAGATGCAAATGATATTGTTGCTCAAATTCCGAATAAACCCCCAGGATTTAAGGCCAATTTTGTGAGAGTGGCCAATTCGAATACCAACGAAAATACTTCTATTTTTCATACATGGATTTATGGAAAATCATTGACAGGAACAGCTGTTCCTGTTGGCAAACAATTAAAAGAAAATTCAGATTCCATTTTTTTCCAGTCATTAGAAAATGATGAAATACTGCCATTTAAAAAGACGGAAATCATTGCTAAAAATGGTGCTTATATGTACCACAAATACTTTGTTTTTGGAACCGACAGATTTGGACGTGATGTGCTGAGCAGATTGATTCTTGGCGGAAGGGTGAGCTTATTTGTTGGATTTATTTCAGTAATCATCAGTTTGATTATTGGTACCAGCATCGGTTTGTTTGCTGGTTATTTGGGTGGAAAAACCGATGCCTTCTTGTCTTGGTTAATTGCTGTATTTTGGTCGGTACCTACATTGCTTATTGCCTTGGGTTTGTCTTTTGTTTTTGGCAAAGGGTTGTTTCAGGTTCTCATAGCAGTAGGATTATCAACTTGGGTAGAAGTGGCAAGGGTGGTGCGCGGACAAACCATGCAATTGAGAGAAAGGGAATTTATTTTATCGGCAAAAATTACTGGATTTTCAGTACCCCGCATTTTATTCAAGCATATTTTGCCCAACTTAAAAGGTTCACTCACGGTATTGGCTACCACCAATTTTGCAGCAGCTATTTTGCTCGAAGCTGGTTTGAGTTTTTTGGGATTGGGCATAGCCCCTCCTGCCCCAAGCTGGGGAATTATGGTAAAAGAACATTTGGGGAATTTGGTATTGCCCAGTGCATATTTGGCCATTATACCAGGTGTTGCCATTATGTTGTTGGTAATGGGTTTTAACTTGTTGAGTATGGGTATTAGAGATGCATATGATACCCGATTGCAACAAAATTAAATTGCGGCTATATTTTTGCAAAGGATACTAAAAATACTATTTTGAATACCATACAGTTTGAAAATGTTTTGCCCCTGCCCCTTAAGGATACTCCACTACAAGGTGATGTATGGAAAACCACATTGGTTTTAGACAGGGGAAAAAGGTATTTGGTAAAGGCAGAATCGGGGAAGGGAAAGAGCACTATGTTAAATATAATTTATGGTACCCGAAAGGATTTTGAGGGAACTGTAATTATGGGACAGGTAGACAGAAAAATAGGTGATGCCGAACTTTCGCAAATACGTTCCAATAAAATTGGTTATTTGTTTCAGGATTTAAGGTTATTTGGTCAGCTCACTGCATTAGAGAATATTTTACTCAAACCCGGTTGTGTGTTTGCGGTTTCAGAAATTGAATATTATGCCGATTTATTGGGTGTAAAAAACCAATTATATAAGCCTTGTAGCAAGTTGAGTTTGGGGCAACAACAGCGAATTGCTCTGATCAGGGCCGTTTCTCAAAATTTTGAATGGTTGCTTCTTGATGAGCCATTTAGCCATTTGGATTTGGCCAATGCAAAGAAAGCTATAGACATGATCCATGGCAGGGCTGAAAAATTAAATGCGGGAATTATTGCGACAAGTTTGGGTGATGACAGTGTTTTTGAAGATTACACCTTAATTCAATTGTAAAAAATGCTAAAAAAACTATTACTGGCTAAAAGCAAACCCGCACAACTTTTGGTGGCCATTTTGGGCGCCTTCTTGGGCTTGGTAATTATTATTTGCGGTTTACAAGTGTACCGTAACATGTCTACACTACTGGCAAAAAAAGATTTACTGTCAGGAGATTATATAGTGATTGGCAAAAAGGTGGGAATTATGAATACCATTTCTGGCACCACCCCTTCTTTTAGCGAAACTGAAATTAAGGAAGTACAAGAAATTCCCGGCATCGATAAGGTAGGGAGTTTTGAATCGGGCAACTTTAGGGCTTCAATGGAACTCAGCGGCAAAATGGCTGAAATGGCTGGCCAAGCATTTAGAACAGATATGTTTTTTGAAGCTTTGCCCGATGGTTTTGTAGACATAGACCCAGACGATTGGAAATGGAGTGAGAATAATAATTCTGTGCCCATTATCGTTTCTGCAGAATACATCAACCTTTACAACTCGGCATTTGCAAAAACCCAAAACCTACCGGTTATCCCAGAAAGCATGCTAAAGAGTGTTACCTTCAACATCAAACTCATAGGCAACGGACAGGTAGAAATTGTAGAAGGCCGAATAGCAGGATTTAGCCAACGCATCAATTCTATATTGGTGCCCAAAGCATTTCTGGATTATGCCAATAATAAATTTGGAGACGGACAAAAAAAGAAGCCTTCTAGATTGATTTTGCACAGTAAAGATCCAGCATCGCCAGCTTTGTCTGTACAACTGAAAAAATCGGGTTATGAAATGAATGGTGAAAAATTGAAATCAAGTGAATTGAATGGCATACTGCAAGTGCTCATTACTGTTGTTTCAATTGTGGGTGTTTTGATCGTTTTTCTGGCTTTGTTGGGTTTTATGCAATACAACCAATTAATGGCCTACCGTTCGGCATACGAAATACAAACCTTGCATTGGCTGGGTTATAAAATTAAAGAATTATCCAAACCGTATATTCAATTCACCTTTATTACTGTATTTGGCACTTATATACTTTCCATTATCGCCCTATTTACAGCCCAAAAGTTCTTTAGCAGTTGGCTTGTATCCAAAGGATTTACCGAGGATTTGCCAGGCATATTGCCATCAATTGGATTGGGATTTGTAATTTCGCTTCTCATGGCGCTGATTAGTTCCCTTGCAGCGCACAGACAAGTGAAGCAATTATCGGTATAAATGATGAAATCTGCAGGAGTAACACAGCTCAATACATTTAACAACAACTGGTACAAGCCGGGGAAAAGTTTTGCTGTACAAAGCCTGTGGTATATTACCAATTCGGTATTGCTTAAATCAGGAATTCCGGGAAGTGCATGGCGCCGAATTTTATTAAAATTATATGGCGCAAAAATTGGGAAAGATGTGGTTTTAAAACCAAGAATCAATATAAAATATCCCTGGAAATTGGAGGTAGGTGATTACAGTTGGATTGGAGAACAAGTGTGGATTGACAATTTGGATCAAGTGGTAATTGGAAATAATTGCTGTATTTCTCAAGGTGCATTTTTGCTATGTGGCAACCACAATTACAAATCTGCTGCTTTTGATTTAACCATAGCTCCCATTACTTTAGAAGATGGTGTATGGATAGGTGCCAAATCTGTTGTGGTACCAGGGGTTGTGTGCAAAGATCACAGCATTTTAACTGTGGGAAGTATTGCCACTAAAAACCTCGAATCTTATGGAATTTATAGCGGCAACCCTGCAGAAAAGATACGTGAAAGGACCATTGAAGGGTGAAAATATCAGTAATTACAGTATGCTATAATAGTGAAGCTACAGTAGAACAAACCATACAAAGTGTACTTGCACAAAGCCATACAGATATTGAATATATTGTTGTTGATGGTGCCTCGACCGACCGAACTTTAGAAATTATAAACAAATATAAAGACCAAATTTCTGTAGTAATTTCTGAAAAAGACAAGGGTATTTATGATGCCATGAACAAAGGTTTGGCAAGGGTTACGGGAGATGTTGTAGGCATATTAAATAGTGATGATTTGTACAAAAACAATGAAGTACTATCTCAAGTTTCCATGGAATTTAACAAACCCATAGAATGCCTTTGCACTGATGTAGAAATATTTGAAAGAATGCCAGAAAATGTGGTTCGGTTTTACAGTTGTACCCGCTGGAAACCTTGGATGTTCCGCATAGGGCATCAGCCTCCGCATCCGGGTTTTTTTGTAAGGAATTCTGTATATAAACAATTTGGTACTTTTAAATCTGAATTTAAATTGGCTGCAGATTTTGAAATTTTATTGCGGTTTATTTTAAAAAATAAATGCAAAACTAATTATAGCAATTGGACCAGTGTAAGCATGCGCAGTGGCGGTGCCAGCCAAAAGGGACTGAAAAATATTATGCTTGCAAATAAAGAAGTAAATGCATCGTTAAAACAAAATGGTTATTTTAGTTTTCCATTGCTCATTTGGTTGAAATATCCCATTAAAATATTTCAATTCTTGTTGAAATAAGCGCTACTTCACAATCAAAATTAGCATAGAAACAACTGCAACGATAGCAATGCCCCATTTGAGTTTTGTGGGAAGAGAACCATAAGCAGTGGAGTATAGGACTGGTTCAATTAAATACCCATCTCTAAATCTTTTTACTACTAGAGAATACACCCTTCTTTCAGAAATGGTTTTGCCATTCATTACTGTGGCATTGGCCCTGGGCATATTGTTCAATACCTGCCTTAATTGGTAACACAATTGAAAATTAAAGCACTGGCCTATTTCAACACTATCAATAAATCCAGAATCGGTTACATAAAACTCAAACACCACATTTTCGCCATTTCTATCTACCGCAGGCTGCATACTACCCATAGCCCTAAGACGGTCTTCCAAATACCGATAAAATCCTTGGTCATCGCCTGGAAACCATGGCTCGGTAGTGTCTTGGGCACAAATTATGCCCGAGAACAGCAACCCAAATGATAAAAATATAGATTTTAGGGCGTTCAATTTCCTACTACCACGCTACTAGTTCTTACTGCATTTGCATCTATTATGCGCAATACATAAACTCCAGATTTAAGGTTTGAGGGCAAGGCAATACTATCATTTTTTAAATATCCTTCAAAAACCACAGTACCATTTAATCCCACCATTACAATTCTTGATTGTGGATTGATTAAGCCAGATATTTTAAGCTCAGAACCTGCTGAAATGGGATTTGGGTAAACCGCCAATGTAGGGTCTGAAACAATATTTTGTACGCCAGTATGGTCAATAATTACCGGAATATCTGCGGTGTCTTTGCAACCATTGGTATTGCTAGTGGCAATCATTCTTACGGTATAATTTCCAGATTGAGAATACACATGCGCAAATGGAGAGCCCGTGCTTTTTGCACCATCACCCCACTCCCATGCCACCGTTTGGCCGGTAGTGGTTATTGGAGTGCATACCAATTTGTTCTGCCATTGTAAGGTCCACGTAAAGCCAGCAATGGGGCGGGGTTTCACTGCAACTGTAAGGGGTGTCTTTTCAGAAACGCATCCTTTATTTTCAGTCTCATAATAGTAAGTTACATTGCCCAACATTAAGCCAGTGCTTATTTTTTGACCCGTAAAAAATGGAGCCTGATCTGCAGGATCATAATACCAATTTACTTTGCCTGAGGGCACCTTTACTTCCATGCTGCCCAATGCCTTTGAGCACACTGAGGCATTGATTACAGCAGTGGGTTTTGGAGCAGTATTTACCAATACCAAAATGCTATCATAATTGGGGTTGTAACAACCATTTTCTTCTGAAAACAAATAATAAACAGTTGGTTTTGTTAAGCCAGAAAAAGTGGGATTTAAACCTTCATAAACTTCATTTTCCATATCATCAAACCAGTGTACTTTACCCCAATTTGCTTGAACAGTAGGATGGGCTGTTTCACCGGCACAAATAGTGTCAGGTGTATTGTTGTAAATCTTTGGATAGTCGTAAACAGCTACTTTTACGGGTGTTCTGCCGCTGCCACAAGTGCCATTCCAGGTTTCCACGTAGTAATAATGGTCTCCCCTACTTTTGGGAGATACGCTATAAGTGTCTCCCAAATAAACAGGAACTCCACCACTGGATTGGTTGAACCACCTTATTGAATCGGTACCAGATTGTGTAGCTGTAATATCTAAAGAACCAGAAGGCTGCAAACACATAAAGGTATCAGAAATTACAGTGGGGACTCCAGGGGCAAATGAATTGCTTACAAAAGCTTTAATTAAAGCACGGCCACCCTTATTGATACACCCTTTATTATTGGCTTGAACATAGAAAAAAGTATCATTACTTAATTTTTGGCTTTGAAAATCGTTGCCACTAAACAGTTTTAAGCCCCCTGTTTTGGCAGAAAACCACTCTATAGTTCCAACATTTGTAGTGGCGCTTAAATTGGCAATGGCACCCAAACAAATACTGTCGTTTTTAACAATGGGATTGTTTGGGTAATCTGCCACTGAAAGGTCAATGCGCAAGTAGGGAGATTTACAGTTTCCATTTTCCGCAACTACATAAAAAGTATCGTTAGATTGGATGTTGTTAATGGTATGCGTGCTACCAGTAAGAAAGGGTGTGCCGTTAATGGCTTTAGACCATTTATAAGTTACGCCGCTTTCAGTGGCCAAGTTTAGCTTCACGGTATCTCCTTTGCAGGCATTTAATGGAGATTTCAAACTGGGTTTTAAGGGCTTGAAATACACGGTTTTTATCATGGTATCGAAACATGTTCCGCTGGAATAGGAGAATATTACTGAAATGAGTTGTACATCAAAATTCTTTTTAACGGGCGGCTTGTAAAAACCATTTACTACGTAATACTGTGCCAAACTGCCATCATAACTCCATCTTTGGGTGTAGTAATCTAAGCCGTAATTGAGGTAATAATTGTAGTATGGCAGGCCACTCACATTGTTTTTAAATAAGTTCTGAAATTTAACAGTGTCGTTTGTGTTATAACAATCATTGGTAATGTTAAAGTTTGCCCCCAGTTTGTATTTTACAAAAGGATAAAGTTGAATATCCGCATCCATAGTTACACCCCCAATATTCAGTTGCAAACCCCGGTACCATTTGCCACTCACAGAACCGCAGCTTAAATTTTTCTTTTTTCCATTGCCTGCAGCCCAGTTATTGGCCACAATTCCTGCTCCCACATTGGTGCTATCACAACCTACGGTAATGATGTAATCATAATTTAGAGTCACTGGATTTTTGAATACTGCCTCGCGAAGAATCCTAGCCAAGGGAATGCTTGAGCCCATTACCGTATCCACTGTTATTGTGTCACTGGCCAAAGGAGAGCCACTGGGGAGTGAATCGGCTCCTGCTTTAAACAAATTGCAAATAAGTCTTATATACACTTGGCGCGCTGGAGAAGGCGGAATCGAATATCCATAAAACCTGAAACCTGAAACTGTTACATCTTGATTGGCCCCGAAATATTGCCCTAAGGTGCTGCCATTGCGCACAGAAATGGTATTAAATGCAGTAGTACCATAGTTTGGGAAGTATGAAGTATCACTGCCACAGTGGGTGGGTTTAGACACGCTTCTGGTGCCTGGATTTTTTATAGATGGCATTGGAACCGTGCCTGTAATTTTCCTTCCATCTGATTGGAATTGTGCAAAAGTGGAAGCAGCCAATGTGCTGCAAATAATTAACAGTAATGCTTTCTTCATACGCAGAATAATGATGTAAAGTTATTCATTTTGACGAAAAAACAAAGAATTGTTACCCGAAGGTAGAAAAAATGACACGTTTTAGAACAAATATTCTAGGATATATGGCGGCTCTTTTCTTGTTTCAATTGTCATTCAAAAAAAAATGGAGGGTCCTTGGGGATCCTCCATTTTTTTCAATTTTACTGTTTGCTCAATCCTTTTTAGGATGGTTTTGCTGTTTTTTATTGCGGTGTTCTTTCTTTAATTCTTTCCACTTTAGCTCTTGTTCATCGGTAAGAATTTCTTTGATTTTGGCATCATAGCCTTTCATGATTTCTTTATGCTCAGCTTTTATACCAATAGTATCTCCGCCCTGTCTTTTGGCATGTAAAGTTTCTCTTTGCTTGCACAAGTCAAGATTCGCTGCTTGAACTTGAGAGATTTGAGTTCCGGTTAATGTCAATTCAGTGGTCATATTATCTGTCATTTTCTGGGCTTTTTCCTCTGCCGTCAATTTTTTGTGCTCTCCTTTGCCTTTAGCATGTTTATGGGCCTTTAGTTTTGCCAGTTGTTCTGTATTAAGCACATTCTTGTATGCGTCTTTCGTTTCTTTCATCACCCCTTTGGCTTTTTCCTTGTAGGCATCTTTGTCTTCACCTGTTTCAGATTTTATAGCATTCAATTTTGTGCAGGCATCTGCATTTATTTGTTTGATTTTAGCAGCCTGATCGGTTGTAAGGGCCAAGCTGTCTACCATAAACAGATAGGTTTTGTCTAAGCGCTGGCATGGCTCGGCTTGTGGTTTGTGTTTTGCGCCAAGTGCAAAAGTAAAAAGCAACATTCCCATCATCATTCCCATTGTCTTTTTCATAATTTTTTTCTCCTTTTGTATGCTTATAGGATGGTGTAATTCAGAAAAGGTTTAATCCTCTGAAGAAATATTTTTTTTATCAGAAAAAATAGAAATACAACCTCTATAAGGTATTGCTCGATTGGTGCTAATTTCTTTACCTTTGACCTATGGGAAAAAACCTTTTACAAGGAAAGCGCGGAATTATTTTCGGCGCGCTGAATGAAAACTCTATTGCATGGCAAGTTGCACTTAAATGTGTAGAAGAAGGTGCTTCTATAGTGCTCACCAATGCCCCAGTGGCTGCCAAAATTGGCCAAACTGAAGCCTTGGCAACCCAATTAAATGCCCCTTTGATATATGCCGATGTAACCAAAATGGAAGACATGGAAAATTTGGTTTCTGAGAGTGTTGCCAAATTGGGTGGTAAACTCGACTTTGTGCTCCACAGTGTGGGTATGAGTTTAAATGTTCGGAAAAAAGTACCTTATACCGAATTGAATTACGATTGGATGCACACCACCATAGATATTTCTGCCATTTCATTTCACCGTTTAATGCAAGTGCTTTGGAAACAAGATGCAGTTAATGAATGGGGAAGTGTATTGGCCCTAACCTATATTGCTGCTCAACGGGTATTCCCAGATTACAGCGAAATGGCCGATGCAAAATCCATGTTGGAGAGTATTGCAAGAAGTTTTGGATACCATTTTGGCAAACGCAATCATGTAAGGGTGAATACCATTTCACAAAGCCCAACATATACTACAGCAGGAAGCGGTGTGGGTGGTTTTGATGCTTTCTTTAATTATTCCAATACCATGTCACCACTAGGCAATGCAAGTAGCGAAACTTGTGCCGACTACTGTATTAGCTTGTTCAGTGACTATACCAAAATGGTTACCATGCAAAATTTATTTCACGATGGTGGGTTCAGTTCAACTGGCATTGCCCAAGATTTGATGGAATCCTTTGCTTCAGAAGCAGGAAAATAAAAAGTTTTCGATCCTTTAAAACCCCGTTAATCGGGGTTTTTTTATTGCCTATCCAATTCCAAATAGGTTTGCAGTAACTTGCCTTTTGCCTGTATTTCTAGCCTTTGTAACAAATCGGCAGCAGCAATTTCAACAGGGATTTGTTCCAATCCTTTGTCTCTTAAAAAGTGCATACAACGGATAATTCGAAAGCCTGAAAACCAATTGTACAATTGCCTTACTGCCATTTCTCTAGAAGAAGTGTTTGAGACGCAGCGACTCCAAGCATCTAGAATGCCTTCAGCTTCTAAACATGCCTGCAATCTTGGGTCTAGGTTGTTGAGCAATGTTTGGTCTACTGACTGTTGTTCGGAAAAAGCCTTGAAAAATTGTTTTAATAGGTCGAATATTATGGGATTGTATGTTTCCAATTTTTTTTCTTTGTCAAACTCAATCATGCTTCTTCCTGTTCCAAAAGGAACGCGGTCGCTAAACCTTGCTGCTGGAAATACGGTTGTGGTTGAAATTTCTCCAAACCCTAAAGGCATTAATTTGTGCAAGAAATAAAAGTCCTCTCCGGCTTGCCTGGTATTCATACCCCCAGATTTTTTATAGGTTTCTGCCCTTAAAGCCATAGAGCTTCCAACAGTGTGGTAGTACCAAGGGTAACCGCAATATTTTAATGCATTCTTTAAATACCTTAAATGCAACTCGTATTGTTCAATGCCCAAGGCCAAAATTTCATTTGACGGCTGGGCATGTTCAAAATAAATAGAAGCGGCCACTTTATTTGAATTTTGAACAAAAAATTGCTGAATGCCCTGAAAGTACGTATTTGCTACAGTGCAGTCTGCATCCAAACAAGCTATGATAGCTTGGGGCAGGTATCCCATATCTTTTGCCGCCCTGTCCATACACAGTTTTCTTGCCAACCCAACACCGGCCAGTTTGCTTGGTAGGCGGTTGTAAAACATTACATGAACTGCAAACCATGGTTTGGCTTTATGAACAAATTCCCTCAATTCCTCAAAAGCTTGGAGGTTGACCTGTTTCACGGAATCCGCAGCAGATTCACTGTTATTTATGCAACAATAAACTGCTGCAGAATTTATAGGATCACAATTGAGTAAAGATTGAAAAACAGACAATAGTGATGCCTCATTTGAAGCTGGAATACACACTGCAAATTTACTTGGAAGCTGTTTGTTCCATGTAAATTCATCCTCAAGGTGATAAACGGTATTTTCGCCAGCAGCCATTTTCCAGTTCGTAAGTAATTCTGTCGTGCACACGACCGGCGCGGCCTTGCCAAAATTCAAAATAATCCGGAACAAGGTTATAACCGCCCCAATGTTCAGGGCGTTCAAATGTTTCTGTTTCTGGCAGTGACATCAACCGTTCCATTTCTTTATCCAACACATCTCTTGACTGAATTTTTTGGCTTTGTGAACTTACCAATGCCCCTGCCTGGCTCAATCTTGGACGACTGGCAAAATAGGCATCGCTGACATCTGCAGAAACCTTGTGTACTTTGCCTTCAATCCTTACCTGTCTTTCCAATTCATGCCAAAAAAACGTTAATGAGGCGTAGGGGTTTTCTAAGAGTTGTTGACCTTTCCTGCTCAAATAATTCGTAAAAAAAACCAAACCTGATTGGGTGCAATCTTTTAGCAGCACCACCCTGGCTGAAGGTCGATTATTTGCAACTGTAGAAAGCACCATTGCATTGGGTTCATTGCATTTTTCAAGCAATGCCAATTCAAACCAATTGCCAAAAGTATCTACTGGGTTCTCGGGCAAATCGGATGGCTCCAGTTTCGCTTTGAGATATTCCTTTCTTAATGCTGCAATATGTTCGTTTTCCATTTTGACCTCAAATGTAATTTGTTTTTTTCTTGGCAAAAAAAAGTCCCCCGCAATGCGGAGGACTTTCTATGCTTTTTTAGTGCTTTTTCTTATTTGTTGATGGTAACCCTGCGGGTAATTGTGCCACTTGTGGTGGTTACTTTTACCAGGTAAACTCCATTAGATACATCGCCCATTTCCATGGTGCCGGTGTTTTCTGTGGTTTTTACTGTTACTGTCATTTTCTCTCCCAACAAGTTGAACACTTCAACTGTTTGGATTTTGGTACCTGCTGTAGCTTCGATGTTTACCATTCCTGTGCTTGGGTTTGGATACA
>JADYZD010000095.1 GCA_020853295.1 Bacteroidia bacterium
TAATCACCATGAATTATGCATTGGAGTAAGTGGTGTTTGCTGGCGTTTCTCTTTTTACTAAACACCGCTTTGTGTGGTCAAAATTCAAATGTTTTCGGTATTGAGGATTCTACCTTAATTTTAAGATTATTGGATGAGGCTGATGCCGAAAAAAGTGAAAGTATTCAAATTAAAAAGGCTTCAGATGCATATATATTTTCTAAAAATATAGGCTATGAAAGGGGCAAAATAAGAAGTTTGAAATTGTTGATTTCTCGGCATATGGCGGCAGGACAAAATATAGAAGCATTGCGTTATTGCTTTAGTTTAATTCCTGTGTTGGAGCCTTTAAAGTCGGATGATTTGCCAGAATTGTACGAAACCACTGGAGATATTTATACCCTTGAAGGCATTTATAAAAAAGCCATAGAGTATTATGAAAAATCGGCAGGCGTGGGACAAGGTGCCTCTAAAGAACTTCTAAAAAAAATCAGCAACAATGCTTTGGTAGATAATGATTACAATACTGCATTGAAATATTCATTGCTGTTAAATGAGAAATCACCATCTGCTGAATTGGCATCACAATTGGGATTTTGTTACCAAAAATTAGGCATGGCCGATGAGGCAGTAAGCAGCTACCGCAAGGCAATTGCCTTCAATACCGCCAATGCTTCACTTATGGAAAATAATTTGGGGTTTATTGAATACAACAGGGGAAATATTCGTGAAGCCATTGGATATTTCAATTCATCTGTGGACCATGCCACCAATACAGATGAGAAGTTAAAATCCTTGGTGAATTTGAGTTTGGCGTATCAAAAAAATGCAGATTATGCCTTGGGAATCGCTACCCTTGAAAAATGCATTTCTTTGAGCCAAAAGGAAAACAAACAGGCCCATTACCAACAATTGTTGGCCAATTTGTACTTGAATAAAGGCGATGTTTATTCTGCTCTTACATACAGCAATCTTGCTTTGGAGAATGCCAGATTGGATAAAAAGACCCAGGCAGGTGCATACTTAACTAGGGCTCAAGCCTACCAAAATATTTATGATTTTGAAGGTGCATTGTCCAATTACAAATTGTTTCTAAAATTGAATAATTCACTACTTCTGGAAGAGATTGCTGCACAACAGTCCCTAACCCAGAAATCGGTTGAATTGCAGAAAATGGAAAAAGATTTGAAAGAATCCCTGCTCAATGATCAAATTAAATTTCTAAACATACCGCAATTGCAATGGGAGGGCGAAAAATTAAAATTAAACGCCGATAAATTGATGCTGGAGGCAGCCAAGCGCGATGCTGAAATTATTACCCTTAAACGGGAACAAGAGGTAAAAGAGGAGAGGCTAAAAAATATAGCATTAGAGAACGAGAAAAACCGACAAAAGTTGGCATTAGCGGCTCAGGAATTGTTAAACAACAATATCAAAAACAAGCTGGAAGTATTAAAGGAACAGGAGGAAAAGCAGCGCTTAGAACTCGCCGCAAATGAGGCACAGGAAAAACAAAGGTTGCAACAAATTAGTTTGCTGGAACAAGACAGGAAAATTGGAATTTTGGAAGCAGAAAAACAAAAAACGACGGTGCGCAATGCAACCCTTGGTGGCTTGCTGGCATTGGCATTGCTGGTTTTAGCCGCATTTGGTTTTTTCTATGCTAGGAATAAAAATAAAATATTGGCCAAGCAAAATATTGATATTGAAAATAAGAACAAATTGATTGCCCAAAGCCATGAAATTATTGAAGCAGATAAGGTAAAATCGGATGAATTGTTGTTGAATATTTTGCCTGAAGAAGTGGCGCAGGAGTTGAAGCAACACGGGGCTTCCAAACCCATACACTATGATATGGTGAGTATTTTATTCACCGATTTTGTGAGTTTTACGCAATATTCTGAACGGGTATCCAATGAAACCTTAATCAACGAATTGAATGAAATATTTCATGCATTTGATGAAATTATTGATGAATTTAATTTGGAAAAAATCAAAACTATTGGCGACAGTTATATGTGTGCAGGAGGCTTACCTGTTCCCAATGTTACCAACGCAGAGGATGCTGTAAATGCAGCAATTAAAATGCGGAATTATATTGCTGTATTTAATAAAAATAGAAAAGAAGAAGACCGGTTGCACATCCGAATTGGTATCAATACCGGACCCTGTGTGGCAGGGGTGGTGGGCAAACGCAAATTTGCCTACGATATTTGGGGTGACTCAGTAAACACGGCTGCACGCATGGAACAAAGCAGTGAAGCAGGAAAGATAAACGTTTCAGAAAATACCTATCAGGTAATTAAAGACAAATTTCATTGCGAGTACAGGGGCATGGTTGAGGCCAAAAACAAGGGTAAAATTAAAATGTACTTCACAGAAATGCAGGCTCAGCGTTCACACGGATAGTGTGTATTATAGCACCACTTCTGGAATATTGCCTTCTACCACCAAACGGCCTTCGGTTTTTGCAATCACCTCATCTACAGTAACTCCAGGGGCCAGTTCTTTCAATTCGAATCCACGATTGGTAATATCAAATACACCCAACTCGGTTACCACCTTTTTTACACAACCAATTCCGGTTATCGGCAAGGTGCATTCTTTGAGCAATTTGGATTTACCGTCTTTGCTGGTATGCATCATGGCCACAATAATGTTGCGGGCACTGGCCACCAAGTCCATGGCACCGCCCATGCCTTTTACCATTTTACCTGGCACTTTCCAGTTGGCAATATCACCCGTATCGGTAACTTCCATTGCCCCCAAAACAGTAAGGTCAACCTTACCCGCCCTAATCATGCCAAAACTGGTAGCACTGTCGAAAATGCTAGATCCGGGCACCATGGTTACAGTTTGTTTTCCTGCATTGATCAAATCGGCATCTTCTTCACCTTCAAATGGAAAAGGGCCCATACCCAGCAATCCATTTTCCGATTGTAAAACCACTTCCATTCCATCGGGAATGTAGTTTGCAACCAGTGTGGGGATGCCAATTCCCAAATTCACATAATAACCGTTTTTCAATTCACGGGCAATGACTTTTGCAATACCGTACTTGTCTAACATAGGATTACAAAGGTCATTAATTTTTTTCAATTTTATGATTTACCATTCATCTTTTAAAAATTACCGTTCGAACAAGAATTTGTTCCGTTCGTTCTTTATTTAAATGGCACTTGTTTTAATTTGAATCAGATTTGCGACCATGAAATACGCCATCATAGCATTAGCAGCACTGTTTGTTTCAAACCTAAGTGCTCAACAATTTACGCAAACCATAAGGGGACGGGTAACGGAATCGGAAACACGCCAACCAATTGGCGGGGCTAAACTCGAATTGATTTCATTGGCAGAGGCAACTCCTGTTTTTACAGATTCATTGGGAAATTTTGAATTTACAGCAGTACAGGTGGGCAGGCATATGTTGTCCATTTCTGCTGAAGGTTATAGCCCAACCACCATATCAGACATTATTTTAAATTCTGCCAAAGAAGTGGTGTTGAATATAGAACTCACCGCTAAGGTGGTTTCTATTGCCGAAGCAAGGATAAAGGCGGGTAAAAACGACCCAGCGAAAACCAACAATGATTTGGTAACCGTTAGTGGCAGGCAGTTTACCATAGACCAAACCAACCGGTATGCAGGCAGTTTGGGAGATCCAAGCCGGATGGCTTCCA
>JADYZD010000096.1 GCA_020853295.1 Bacteroidia bacterium
AATTGTTTGGGATCTGCCTCTCTAATAAACTTTAATGTTTTTCCCTCATAGGCCACATACCCTGCCGCCCAGGTAAGGTCAATCAAATGGTATTGGGAATCTATTTTAATTACATTCCAAGAGTGGTTGGATTCCACGGGCACTTTACCCTGGGTGTAACTAAAGCCCTTGCTCATGCCTTTTACTATATAGCAATGGATGCCGCTGCTATTGCACAGGTCGCTAAACACCTTGCTGTAGCCATAGCATACCGCCTTTCTTTGCACCAAAATATCGCTGCTGGAAATGTCGTCTATATTGCCACTGATAAAACTGTTGCAGTCGTAATCAATATTGTTGATCAAATAATAGGAATACACCGTTGCCAATTCTTTTTGACTGAGCTTGTAATTTGAAAAATGTTTTTTTATGGCATTTGTGCTGCTGGCATTGCTCAGCGATTTGCTAATTTTAAGCAAGCGCATATCCAAGCTGTCCGCAGCATTTAGGGCCGCAAACGCAAAGAAAAGTATTCCTATAAAAATGCTTTTTTTCAATGGTGTTTTTATACAATTTAATTATGCAAATGCTGTTCCGAAAATGGAACCCAGTAACATTTATAATACAGCAGTTAATTTAATTCTTGTTTAAATTACACAACATAGCATTACAGGGTTCACATCAAAACCTCAAGAATTGAAGGCCATTACATTTTCTCGCAATCCTGGGTGCTGGGTCTTTTGTTCTCATGCTCTTTCAACCAGCGGTCGCGCCATTTGCCGGGGATATCGGAAATGGTAATGCCTATATAAAAATCGGCATCGCGCATGCCCTTAGCCCTGAAATACGGTATTAAACTGTTGGTGCCAATATACAGCGGACCCACGCGAAAGCTGGCCCCTAAACGCAAACTTCTGTAATCATACTCCATAAATACCGGCACACTCACCTCAAAAAAATCGGTTTCATACCTGGGTGCCACCATCATGTAGCTTTGGTGCCTTGCGTGCTTGCTGTAGCGGGTTCTTAAACTTTGCACCAGGGTGGCGTTTACAAACCAGTGCGGCTTTAGCTGGTAATCTGCCGTAAGTGCTAAGCGGGTGGGCAAGCCTATGCGTTCGTCTTTGGTTACAAAACGGTAGTTGGGCAACTCATTCAGAAGGGTATCTATCAATGTGGCATTGGGCTCTTGGTTCTCAAATTTCGCCTGCTCGTTGTTGATGTTCCAACCCACCACGCGGTTGTTTACAATGGTGGCCGTATTGGCATCCTTGTATTTAATGCTGCCTATGTCCAGCAGGGAAAACCCAAACTTGAACATGTAGTCTTTGTGCCTTTCTTGGTAGCCCCCGCCTTGGCGGTATTCCGGCCTGTGGTACACCCAAGCCGCACCTATATCTATTCCTGTTCCTCGGCCGTTATTGCCATAATCGGCATAGCGAATGTTGGTTTTGTTTAGGGTAATGCTGTCGTTGTTTACCCTGTGCACGGTCATGTCCCCATGCTGCATATAGGCACCGCCAAAACCCCATACTTTTTTCAGGGTAAGGCCAAAAAGCACCTGCTGTTTCCATTCCAAGGGCAATGCATAAGATACATTGGCACCCACAGCCATCCAAGCATTGGCACTTATTGTGGTTCTGTGAATGTTAAAATTGTTGTTGCTGTTGAATTTGAAATATTGAAACGCATTTCTGCTGCTGTCCAGTTCCTTATAAAAGGCATGGGCCAAACTCTCACTCATGCCGCTGAGCCTTGCCAGGCCAGTAGCTTCGCTAACCAAACCTACATGAAAATTATTAATTTTTAAGGTAAAAGAAGTACCGTAAATCATGGCACCCGCTGCAAGGTGTTTGTTAAATCCATTGATGTGTTCCCGCAGATAACTGGTATCCCATTTGGGATTTCCGTTCTCGGTTTTGTACTGGTCTTTCATGCTGTTGTTGCGCAAACGGTACACACTGTAGGGCAAGTGCATGCTTACATAGTTGTTGTTTACATTGGCCCAGGCGCCAATTACATTTACATGCCAATTGTATTTGGAATAGGCCGTAAGCGCGGGATTGATTTTGGTAGCATGCACACCGCTGTAATTGCCCACTGCGGTGGGGCCAAAATGCTGCGCGCCTGCCAGGCCAGCATAAAAAAACAATATGAGAGCTATTCTCTTCATATAATGGTGTTATTAAGGTAGAACGTAAACCTCCGGTGGTTTATTCTAAACACGAAGTTACAATTCCATTTCCATAGATTTTCTATATTTTCGTAATTCCTTATGAAAGCATTTACGGCTGTACTCTTTTTTTGTTTGATCCTTTTGCCATCTTGCCGCAAGAAAAACACCTATCCCACAGAGGAAATGAAGCAGCTCATCGGCACCTGGAACTGGGTAGAATCTGCTGGGGGAATAGGATTTATGATCATTACCCCGGCGAGCAGCGGCAGAACCGAGGAAATTGAATTTACCGACAGGCAAATTTTCCGATATACCGTAAACGGCAAAAAAGAGGAGACCTGGTTGTTTAATGCAGAGCCATACGAAAACTCCTCACCCTTAATGGAAAACAGACTGCGCTTGCGCAAACGCGTAAGCCGTACCGAAGTCAGTTCCACCTTTCAACTCAACGGCATCTCCTTCCGCAGCAGTGATACCCTCATCCTAAGTTACGGCGCCGCCGATGGGTTTACCTCGGTGTTTGTGAGGAAGTAGGGGGGGATTGAAGTTTACGAACTATAACAACACCTCCAAGCCGCAATGCTTAATACTATCATAAAATGCTAAACTTATGAGCTTATATAGAGTTTAATTCAATTAAACAGATGATTGTATTATTCTAAGTTTCTAGTTTGTAAATTTGTAGGTATGCTGCTGAAAATACAATTACTCATTATAGGTTTTATTAGCATTTTGGCTATGCAAGGCTGCCGTACTTGTGATTGTTTTGATGACCCTGATTATGAATTTAATTTTGATTTTAATTTTAAAAGCTACAATACTGGTATATCGGTAAAGGAGTTTCTTTCAACCACGGATAGCACTGGTAAGCCCAAATATTATAAAATAAAAGTGTATAAAAATGAGGTGGATTATCAATTGGAGTATTTTAGATTGATTGGAACAGGCAAGGGCGATTCGATGGTATCATTTGATGTATATAAGTCACCTAAAAAAATTACCCTAGATATAGAAGTAGCGGGCATAAAACACCAGTTTACAAAATTCGAGTTGAAAGGATATAAAAAGGGATCAATTATATGCAGGTGCTTTACCCCTACCCAAAAAACTGTCACCATGGATGACAGTATAGTTTTTGATGCCCTAAATTCAAGTATTGTATTGAAGAAGTAATATTGGTTTGGGTATTTATTAATTGCGTAAAGAATTATGAAGAAAGCTTATGTTTTTCAGCTGTTAATGGTTTGGAAATAACGGATTGGGACTACTCTATAGATAATATTTTAGTCTCAAAAGCGCAATAGAATTGTTCCAGTTGACCTTTGTGCAATTGTATTTTAGAAGCACCATGCCTTAATATTTCCAAATTGATTTCATTGTTTTGACAAGTTTGT
>JADYZD010000097.1 GCA_020853295.1 Bacteroidia bacterium
AGTTTTCACCTCGCTTCGCGCTATTTTTCTTCCTTATCTGATGGAGAAAAACAAAAAATCATGTTCAGTAGGTGTTTGGCCCAAGATACTCCCGTAATTTTAATGGACGAGCCTTTGGCATTTTTAGATTATCCATCGCGTGTGGCCATGTTAAATATGCTAAAAGAAATTGCTAAAAGCATGGGCAAAATTATTCTGTTTTCTAGCCATGATTTGGAAATATCACTGCCATTTTGCAATCAGTTGCTCATATTAAATGCAGATGCATCATGGAAATGGATTTCGGACCCAAATGAAATACGAAATTTATCGCCGAAAGATATTTTTTAAATTGGAATAAGGTGCGGAATAATTTTAGATTCAAACAATTTGAAATAGAGCAACTCGATGCCCCAATGCCGGTAACCACCGATGCATGTATTCTAGGCGCAATAGCAAAATTTGATACCTGTGCTGATGTTTTGGATATTGGTTGTGGAACAGGATTGTTGGGATTAATGGTGGCACAAAATCATGCAAAAGTGCAAATTACAGGAGTTGATATACAGCCCCAATCGGTAAAAACGGCCATTTACAATGCCCAAAAATCTCCATGGAAGGATAGGATTTCCATCAAAGAAATGGATGTTTTGAGTGAAATGTTTTTGTCCCAATTTGATGGAATTATTTGCAATCCACCATTCTTTGAAAACCAATTGGCATCAGCAATGGAAGGAAAGAGATTGGCAAGGCATACCGGCAATTTAAACTATGGTAATTTAATTAAAAAAATTTCAGAATTGTTGCTTCCTCATGGAATTGTTTGGCTGCTGGTTCCCAATTTGCATGTGGAAATTGTATTTGGTGAAATGAAAAAAGCCAATTTGTATGTAACAGAGAATTGGCACATAAAATCAATGGCAAATAAAGCCCCCCATGTGCATGTTTTAAAACTAGAAAAGCTTGAAAGGGCAGTATCAACCTTTGAGTTTATCACCTACAGCCATGTGGGTGTTCGTTCAGAGCAATTGAACCACTTAATGCAGGAATTTTACCTTTGATTCTATCCAATTGCGCGGGTATCTTGTGGTTTTTGAAAGCGGCATATTAGGAAAAACAAATTAAAAGGTGTTAATTTTGTAACTTATGAGTTGGATTAAGTACGGAATAGAGAAGTCGGCCTTCGGCGTTTGCTCGTATTTGGGCGAAAAGATGGGCATTTCGACTGGCCGCATTCGCATGTATTTTATTTACACTTCATGTCTTACACTGGGCTCACCAGTATTGTTTTACCTGATTGCTGCCTTTTGGCTCAACGTAAAACGCTATATGGTTGAAAAGAAAACCAGTGTGTGGTATTTATAAGTCCTAAAAAGTAGAACTTACAGTAAATCTGATTCCAGAAAATGCGGGTTCTACCCTGCAAATACCCCCACTGCAGTTTACACCTTGTTGTTGTTTTACATAGGCCAAAGTAAACATGGTATTGCCTGCGAGGTAGCTGGTAAAAAAGGTAGGGTAATGCAAAACTTGGTTTGCAATCACCATATTTTCATACCTATGTGGTTTAATATTTACCATATCTCCAGCGGAGAAGCTGATATTGGGTGTGAGGTAAAATTCAATCATGGTATTTGCAAATGAACCTTGGTCTTCTTTGGTGCTCAGGTATTGAAATTCCCACCTCAAGCTGCGGTGTTTTGGAAGTTTAAAAAGTATTTCGCCAAATGGGGTTATGGTGTGCACATTCTTGTATTCAGGCTCTTGCTCATACCTGCCTTGGTTGTAAATAATGCTTTGCAATCCCAATTTTAACTTGGTTTTTTTACCTATATTTTGAATCACCTCACCATAATATTCTCTAAATAACAATATGGCTTTATTCGCTACCCCATTGGAATTTAAAGATTGCACATAACTGGCATTTAGTGTGATTTGAGTGCCCTTTCGAGGTTTAAAATCCAACTCTCCTTGTATGCCATTTTCTCCCAATTCTTGGGCTGGTGCATTGTACCTAGCCATTAGGCGATAGCTATTTTGGCGGGTAAGAGAGGGCAAATAGCTAATCAATCCATTCAACAAAACCTCATTTGGTGAGGTGCGAAATGCAAAATTTTCTACATGCCTGCCTTGTACAAATAGGCTAATGGATGATTTTTGTTTGAGCAATTTAAAATTGCTTTTTGCCCAGCTAATTGAAGAAGTAGCCACTTTCCCATCATGCAATTCAAATTTATTGGAAACGCCTTTTATGGCCTCGGCAGATTTATAATTAAATTCACCAGACCAGGTAAGGTTGTTGATGTTGTATGTGAAATAAGCATTGGCACCGTATGCATTAAATTTGGGTACAAATCTTTCATCTACTGGATAGCTGTTGATTTCAGCAACAATGGCATCCATAACGGGTTTGTCTAGCGTGCGGTTAATCCCTGATGCACCAAGGGTAACATTTCCAAATTTTGAATCTGCGCCCAAGCTTAAATCGCCCTCTACATTTGCCCCTGCAATTACCTGGTTGGCAAAGCCAAAACGGTTGTCGATATTGCCTTTTTGGTTGCCACCAAATGCTTTAAGTCGCAAATTGGGGGTAAGTTGGTACATTAACCTTGCGCCTTGTAAAGCATAGTCTATACCCAACTGAGGCTGCGCATAGGCCCTAAACAATACACCTGAACCCAATTGGTCATAAAAACTGCCTATGGTAATGTCCAGTTTGTCTATGGTTTTTCTGGCCTGCCAAAAGCCAATTCCATGATTGGTATAAGAGCCTTGCGGGTTGAGTAAAGGAGAATTGAAAAAACCATCGTAACGCACAGTAAACTCATAACCTTTTATTCTGTAGTTTAGAAACAACCAGGCATCTATACTGGCTGAGTTTTCGCGGTACACCTTAGTTGTAGCACCAATTTTGTCATCGCGCAAGTATTTTTGGTAGGTAAGCAATAAATTTCCGCTGAATTGGCCTTTATCCTCATTGTTTTGTCCAAAACATGCTGTTGAAATTAGGAATGCAAAAACAAGAACTATTCGATTCATGTGAGTGCAAGTTTACAAATTTTCTTTGGTAGTTTAAACTTAGCCGGATATCAGTGTGGATTCTTATTCAAAACCTAGGTATGCCTATATTTGCATTTGGAATGGACCCAGTAATGATCATGGACACGGAAACACAGGTAAGCCAACGCAAACTTTATATTGAAAGTTATGGCTGTGCCATGAATTTTTCTGACAGCGAAATTATAGCCAGTATTATGGGTGAAAATGGTTTTGCCACCACCAATGACGAGTATGATGCAGATGTGATTTTCTTAAATACTTGCGCAATAAGAGACAATGCTGAGCAAAGGATTCGCGAAAGGTTGAAACATTTAAGAAACAACAAGAAAAAAAATGGGGATTTGATAATAGGTGTTCTTGGTTGCATGGCAGAACGGTTAAAAGACAAACTGCTGGAGGAAGAAAAATTGGTAGATGTAGTTGCTGGACCCGACAGTTATAGGGATTTGCCCAAGCTAGTGGCAGAGGTAGATGATGGGGGTCGTTCCATAAATGTATTGCTCAGCAGAGAAGAAACGTATGGAGATTTAAATCCTGTTAGGTTAAATTCGAATGGGGTTTCAGCATTTATTAGCATTATGCGGGGTTGCGACAACATGTGCAGTTTTTGCGTGGTGCCTTTTACCCGGGGTAGGGAACGCAGCCGCGACCCCAAAAGCATTTTACGTGAAGCCAAAGAACTGGAAAATGCAGGGTACAAAGAAATTGTATTGCTAGGGCAAAATGTAAACAGTTACCTGTGGTTTGGTGGCGGACCCAAAAAAGAATACAAAACCCTTACGGAAGAAGAACAAGCAAATTCTGTAGATTTTGCAGATCTGCTTGAAATGTGTGCTGCGGAATTTCCGCAGATGAGAATTCGTTACAGCACCAGTCATCCCAGAGATATCAATGAAAAAGTGGTACACACCATGGCCAGGCATAAAAATATTTGCAACAACATTCATTTGCCTGCCCAAAGTGGAAATACCAGAATATTGGAATTGATGAACCGGAATTATTCTAGAGAATGGTATATGGATAAAATTACCATGATTCGGAGCATCATACCAGACTGCAACATTTCCAGCGATATCATTTCGGGATTTTGCTCAGAAACAGAAGAGGAACATAAAGACACTTTAAGCCTAATGGAGTGGGCACAATTCGATTTTTCTTATATGTACATGTACAGCGAAAGGCCGGCTACCCCAGCAGCAAAAAAACTCACCGATGACATTGACGAGGCCACCAAAAGCAGAAGGCTGCGCGAAATTGTATTGCTCCAGAACCGCTTGTCTAAAGAAAAGAATGATTTGTTTGTAGGCAAAGTTGTAGAAGTATTGGTGGAGAATGAGAGCAAAAGAAGCACAGAAGAATGGAAGGGCCGTTGCGATGAGAATATTGTTTGCGTATTCCCAAAAGAACACTACAAAAAAGGCGATTTGGTAAAAATGTTGGTAGAAAGTGCCAGCATTACCACATTAAAGGGCAAACCTGTGGGGTATGCTACTTTGCAAGCTTGAATGTTATTGTAAAAAAGTGTCTGAACCTTGATGCCAAAAGATACAAAGGATGAAGAAGATTTTTCACTAATTCCGCATTTCTTGAAACCTCAAAAAAGTGAAATGCTCATGCCATTAATGGCTATTTCTTGAATCACAAATGTCTTGTTGTTTTAATATAAATTGGTAAATTGCATTTGCAATTCATGAAGCGAAAAGAAAATATTGGTTGGTTTGACACCGCAGGGCAGTGATAAGGCCAACCAGAGGTCAAAATGCATGAATACACAGTGCATATTTAAGAGAAGAATAAACCATGTTAATAAAAAATATTAAGAAACAGAAAAAAGTAAATTTAATCAACTCCCTTTTTATTCTACCTTTATTTCTTTTGCTCCTTTTAACTAATTTTAAGGCAGGACCGATTGTGATATTTATACTATTTGCACTATATACCTATTTTGATATTGCGACTAGCTGTAACCATTTAAATATTTATGAAAACAAATTAGTATTACTAAATCTTTTTATAAAAAACAAGGAGTTTTACTATGATGACATAAAAGAAATAATAGTTTACAGATAAAAAAATTTTAAATTCAGGTACGGGAATCACTTTTTAACGATTATTTATCATCAAAAGGAGAAAGATAATTATTTTCACAAAATAAAAAGTCTTTGGTTTGCTTATTATGGGGAAAAAGAAATGCAACTCATTTACGAGGAACTGTTAAAACGGAATGTGCCATGTAAATTTGTTTAAGTAATATATCACAATCCCACTTTTGACTTTATAATATTTGCCATATTATCTGTCTTCTAAAACTGATATATATCAGCTAGTGCGGTTTATTGTACTTGTGAAAAAGTTTAAACTTTGAAGCAAAAGATTAAAAAAGTAATTTATTATTATTGGCTTATCTAAATAAAATGTTAAATTGCATTTAAATATCATGAACCCTAGTAAATAGCAGGTCTCAATCGGTATGCCATTAGATATAACAAAACAAGCAACTAAAAAAACCATTGAAAATCGCACAGGTTATTAATAAAAAAACTATATTCACTTCTATTTTAATTTTACTTCTTGTATGGATGTTAAGAGATATTCTAAAACAAGTGAAACATAATAGAGAAATTGATAAAAACTTACTTAGATTAACCGCAGTAGTTGTCGATAAATATAGTTTATCTAATAGTACAACATACGTAGTGAAGTACGAATTGAATGGAACAACATATAAATCTGCCTCAGGTCGATCAGGTCCTAAATATCGTCATAAAATTGGTGATTCAGTATGCGTAGAAATATCAACTAAAGTCCCTGCAAATATGCGATTTTGTGAATATTAGCAAATACTCAATAATCCTAATAATAAAATTGAACAGCAATAACCATGAGAACCTTTGCGATTGTAAGTATTAGTGTGTTAGTTTTAGGCTGCGCACATATTCGCCCTAAGAAACAACAGTATAAAAGCCTAAAAAGTGTCAGGGTTTGTGTTCCATATCTAAAAAGTGAAATTTATGATACACTTTCAATGTACCAAAGGGAGTGTTTTATTTCAAATCCACAGATAATACTTATTTCTACAAATATGGATGATTCATTGATGTTTTTTGTTGATAAATATGCAATAATCGATATATATAAAACAATGATAGACTCAGTCTACCTTAAACAACAAATAAATAATTTGTCAGCTCCCTATGATATACATCCAATAATTTATAATAAATGCAAAATAGAAACTTATGATTCGATACAATTTTTTACTTTTTTATGCGATATAGAATATTTAAAAACATCAGGGCCTAGCAATTCTATTCATAATCAAACAGATTTCTATTGTTTTGGAGACCATCTAAATCACGATTTCAGTATATTTAGTTTTCCGTCCAAAGTTAGCTTAAGTAAAAAAATGGAGTATATAGAGATTAAACGTATTACAATCCTTAAATAGAATAGTACAAGTTTTTGAATTCAGATTAACTCATTCTATATAACCACAAAAGAAAACTAAGTTATATCTGGTACTTTCAAAATTTAATCAGTCATTTGCTATTGGCTTACCTAAATAAAGTGTTAAATTGCATTTGCAATTCATGAAGCGAACCGCATATAATGGCAGGTTAAGCCACAAAGCCGGCCTCACCAATTAAACCATAATGAGAGCTGAAGAAATAATAAAAACATATTATACCGAGAATAAAAATACTTCATTTGATGCATTTCAAATTAAAGCTAAGGAGTTTTTAATACAATGGTATCCCTTTAGAGGACCGCTGAAGATAGATTTTCATCCAAGAGGCCCTGTCCATGACAGGGAATCTTTATTAAATCTTACTGAAATGTATAGTAAAATTGAACAATTAGATCCAGAAACAACCCTAGAAGGCTTAAGTGTAGGCCCAGTTTATAGAAAGACTAACCCTGAACTAGGGTTTCGAAATTTGTTAATATTGTCAATTAAAGAAGAAGTAATTGGTTATTTCGACCAACTATATTCGCCTGGCCCAAAAGAACCCAATACTAAAATTTAGATGAGCTAGTTTTGGGTAATTGCTTATCTAAATGGAATACAGATATTATTGTAAATGTTTCTTTATTGGTGAAAAAAGTAATTTATTATTATTGGCTTACCTAAATAAAATGTTAAATTGCATTTGCAATTTATATGTGCACAAAGAGAAGCTATAAAAAGGATTAATTCTAGATCGATTTTATAGGGTTTTGGTCTCATATAATAGAATTCGAAGTGGTTTTCTTTTATTCGATATTCAATTTGTTGCTTTTCTGCTAATTTTCACTTTAGTTTTCTTGAGATGACCCATCGGTTGATAATTTAATTCAACTACTTTGTCATTCATCATTGTTTTTTGGTAATTATACCCGAAAATATTGGATTTAAAATAAATGAAATCATGCGTACATTTCCAACTTGAAAACCTCACGGTTTCAATTATCAAGTATCTTTTTGAAAATTCGTATTTACCAGTTTCTATGTAATGGAATGAATCAAATTTGCTTTTACGATAGTAAATGTCGCATGTGCCATTTGAATAAAAAATGAAAGCTTGTTCACCGTTTTTATGTGTGGGATAAAATTTTACTTTAGTTGAATAAGTTCCATTCAATATGTGCTTGCCTATCTCATTATCTGTTGTGTCCAGAATCCTTATCGAATTATTACACCAATTTTCTAATTCCTCATACTTAATTCTTCGATTTATTGACCACCGAAAACAATGGAAATTTGAAATACAATTACTTTCTAAATCAGAAATCTGGTAATAGGATGCAGAGTCAACAAAACTTTGTAGTAGGGATTTTAAACGAGCCCAATAATATGGATCCAGTTTAAATATTATATCAGAATGTAGACCTGAAGAATGTGAGTATAGATGTTCATACCTAATATAACTGCTTTTACTACTGTCCAAAATGATTTTAGGGATGGCACCAGAATCCAGGGAATTTAGAATTGACTTTCTCACCGAATCATATAGAATTAAATCTCGTCTGTCATCGATTAGGTGAATCTGTGTTAAACCTGAAAGTTTAATAGGTAATAATATCAATAATAACATAACAACGTGACTAATATTATTAGCTCGTTTAGTCTTCTGCACAGTCTTCAATATTATTGCCATTTTCATCGAGAACTTTCGCACCATTTTGAATTGCCATTATCCAATCTTAAGGCACAAAATTAATTTTGATATACCTGCGATCTGGAATAGTTACAATATGGTAATTCTCTTTGGGACAAGGTTCTACATCCGGATTATGGAATACAAAATAAAGGGGCTCCTTTACCTTTTTTAATGATTTGTGTTTTTGTGATTCGTACAAAAACAACTGAGATACAGTGCGGGTAGCAAATATGCTATCTCCAGCGGTTTTAAATCCCGGGTCAAAACGTGAAGTAGAATCATCGAACACATACCATGCTAAGCAGCTCATATCCGAGGCCCCGTAAATACAAATGTCTTTTTCCGGATTGTGGTTGTACTCTGCCCCACCACATGCAAACAAATGCTCGCAATCTGCATAAGCCTCGTTTACAGGTGTTTTGTATTCAGCATTTGTAAAACCCGTTCTGCCAGAAATTCCTGTTGATTTATAAAAGAGAAATTCTATTTTAAATGCAGCGGGTTTTAAATGAATTTCAGCTTTTTCATTGGCAGGAATTTCTATTTTTTCACTGCCTTGAACAATCCAAATTTTATAGAATGAAGAGTCGGTAGCTGAAAGAAAATGAACGGCAAAAATAAAAATTCCAAAAAGAAAGCGTTGCTTCATTACATGGAGTTTTGGGGATATTGTTTTTTCAAATTTTCCAGCATATCCACTGTCATTTTATCCAAATCAAAATCGGGTTTCCAGCCCCAATCTTGCCTTGCACGGCTGTCGTCTATCACTGCAGGCCAAGAATCTGCAATGGCTTGGCGGTAATCTGCCTGGTATTCGGTGCTAAAACCTGGAACATATTTTTGTATGGCAGCGGTGATTTCTTCTGGGCCAAAACTCATACCAGCAAGGTTGTAACTGCTTCTGATTTTAATATTTTCCGCAGGTGCATGCATAATGTCAAGGGTGGCCTTTAATGCATCAGGCATATACAGCATAGGAAGCACTGTGCCAGGGTTTAAAAAACAATGGTGTTTGCGTGTGGTTAAGGCATCGTGGTAAATGGACACGGCATAGTCTGTTGTGCCCCCACCCGGTGCAGATTTATAACCAATAAGTCCGGGATATCTGAGACTGCGGGTATCTACACCCCAGCGGTTAAAATAATATTGTACATACAATTCCCCGGCAAGTTTGCTAATGCCGTAAACGGTTGTGGGATCCATTGCCCCAAATTGTGGGGTGTTGATTCTTGGTGTATTTGGGCCAAATGCCGCAATGCTACTGGGCCAGTACACTTTTTTAATAATTCCCATGTCTCTGGCGGCATCCAATACATGAAACAAACCATCCATATTCAGTTTCCAAGCAAACTCAGGCATTTTTTCAGCTGTAGCGCTGAGCAAGGCAGCCAAATGATACACTTGTGTGGGTTTGTATTTTTTTACCACTTCTTCAAATTTGGCTTTGTCCAAAATGTCCATAACTTCAAACGGACCGGCTTCAAAAACGGGGTTATCGCTTGCCTTTAGGTCGCTGGCAATAACATTATTATCGCCATAAATGCCCCTTAGGGATTCTACCAACTCGGTGCCTAACTGCCCGCAGGAACCGATAACAAGAATGGTTTCGTTGCTCATGTAAGCTGCAAAGGTTTAAAAAGGTTTGCAATTAACAAAATGGGCTTTCGCACATCCCAGATTTCAAATTGTAAATTACGCTTACCTTTGCGATTGATGAGCCCTCTGCGCACGGTAATTCATTCTTATAAAGGTTTTGGCGTTTTATTTACTGCGAAACAAAAATTCCGCACCCGAATTATTGGCATCGTTTCTACCCTCATTGCATTCGCCGATATTGTGGGTCTAAGCAGCATGGTGCCTGTGCTCATGTTGGCCATAGACCATAGTTTTTTAGAGAAAAGCAGCAAGCTCAGGGCCATATATCAGTATTTTCATTTTCAAACCGAGGCTTCCTTTTTAAAGGTGCTTATCTTGTTCATTCTTTTGTTTTTCTTCTTAAAAAGCTTTGCTGCAATTTGGTTGTATAAATTTGTTCGGAAAACAGCCATAGATATTTCAAAACACCTTTCTATAAAAAGTTACGCTTATGCTTTCAAACACAACAGTTATGAGAAAGTTGCGGCCGACGGTTTGGGTTTTAATGATATGGTATTATTTACCCCATATTTTTACATATCAGGGGTTTTTCTGCCTTTTTTAAACATTATTAGTGAAGTGGCTGTGGTGTTTATGCTGGTGTTGGTGTTTACCATTTATAAGCCTGTATTGTTCTTTTTATTGGTAGGATTGTTGGGCACAGCATTTTTTATTGTAAACCGCTATACCCGTTCGCGCATTACAAAACTGGGCGAAGCCTGGAATAAAAATCGAGATGATTGCTTGAAAGAACTCAATTTGGGGATATCTGGATTTACCGATATCAAAGCCCATGGGGTGGAAGCTTTCTTTCAAAGGCGGTTTATGAAGCACTATTCCGATTATGCTACCAATGGTATTAAAGCAGTGAGCTACCAGTTGATTCCTGCCCGAATTAATGAATTTGTAGCACTGCTGGGTATCGTTATTTTGGTGGTGTACGGGTATTTTTATTCTGGCGAAAACTTGGCTACTGTTAGGGTATTGGCAGCCCTTTTTGCCATTAGTGTATTTCGGTTAATCCCCGCTGCAAACCGTTTGTTGCAGGCTTTAATGCATTTAAAATTGTACCATTATACAACCGATAAACTGGTGCAAGTGGTTTCCCAAGAGGCAGAAGCACCCAATACCAAATATGATTTTTCCAGTGAATTAAAACTTTCCAAACTTTCCTTTTCCTACGAAGGGGCATCTAGTCCGGTGTTAGAAGAAGTGGATTTGGTGATCAAGAAAGGTGAAATTGTGGGCATTAGCGGACCCTCGGGTGCAGGTAAAACCACCTTGGCTAAAATTTTATTGGGTTTTCATGTGCCTACCCATGGTGGTGTATTTTTAGACCAGCAAAAAGTAGAGAGCACAGAAAATATTCAAAGTCTTTTTGGTTACATGGGTCAAGAGCCATTTGTTTTAAATGCCAGTATTCGGGAAAACATTGCTTTGGGAATTGCGCCAGAAGTGGTGGACGAAAACAGGGTTCAAAAATGCATTTCAGATGCTGCCTTAAAAGTGGGTGATGCTGCAAATGTGGCGGATATTGAGGTGGGTGAAAATGGTGCCATGCTTTCTGAAGGACAAAAACAACGTTTGGTTTTGGCTAGGGAATTGTACAGAGATGCGCCCATAATAATTTTGGATGAACCCACCAGTGCTTTAGATTCTGAAACTGAAGAAGAAGTTATTCTCACCCTAAAAGAATTGGGCCGCAGGGGTAAAACAATGATAATTATTGCACATAGAGAAAGAATTTTCGACCTTTGCACTTCTATTTACTCCTTAGAAGAAAGAAAACTTAAAAAAATCAAGTAATGACTGTGAAATTTGCCGTAGTAGGTGCGGGCCATATAGGAAAGAGACATGCGGAAATGGTTTGCCGCAATGAAGAAGCAGAGTTGGTAGCAATTGCAGACAATGGTGATGCAGCTGTTTTGGGTATTGAAAAATACAATGTGCCCATTTTTACCAGCCTAGAAACCATGCTAAATGAAGGTCCTGAATTTGATGTTTTATGCGTAGCAACCCCTAATGGATTGCATGCGAAACACGCACTGGCCGGATTAAATGCCAAAAAACATGTGGTTATTGAGAAACCCATGGCCCTAACCAAAATGGATTGTGAGAAAGTAATTCACCAGGCCATGGCTGTGCACAGAATGGTGTTTTGTGTCATGCAAAACCGTTATTCTCCGCCTTCTGACTGGATTAAGAACATTATAGAAAACGGAACCTTAGGCCGCATATTTATGGTGCAGGTAAACTGTTACTGGAACCGCGATGATAGGTATTATAAAGCTGGAGGCTGGAAAGGCACCCAAGATTTAGATGGCGGTACCCTGTTTACCCAATTTTCGCATTTTCTAGATATCATGTATTGGCTTTTTGGGGATATCACCGACATCAAAGCCAGCTTCGCAGATTTCAACCACGCCCACACTACGGAATTTGAAGATAGTGGCAGTATCAATTTTAGGTTTGTAAATGGTGGTTTGGGCTGTATCAATTATAGCACCGGTGTTTGGGACAAAAATTTCGAAAGTTCAATTACCATCATTGCTGAAAACGGCACTGTAAAAATTGGCGGTCAATACATGAACGAGGTAGAATACTGCCATATTAAGGATTATGAAATGCCGGTATTGCCCCCAGCAAATCCAGCAAATGATTATGGACCTTATAAAGGCAGTGCAGCCAACCACAACTATATTTTCGACAATGTAATTGAAGCCATTAAAAGGGGTGGAATGCCCACTACCAATGCCATGGAAGGTCTTAAAGTAGTTGAAATCATAGAAAACATCTACCGTCAAAATCAATTTTTCCGCGAAAAACGCGGCGTTCTGGCCGTTGAAGCTGGGATGTAAAAAAAAATTATTTTTTTTTGGGGGTAGGGGGCAAGTAGGTTGTATAGTAGTTGACGCAATACGTTTATGAAAGAACAACTTGAATCAAATTTGTTAACCAAATACGCTGCAGGGCTTATGACCAATGATGAATTGAGAAGCCTAGAAGATTGGTTGCGCAAAAATCCTCAATACCGCACTACTGTTGCGGTTATTAAACAAAGGGTTGATGAAATGGTGGGAGCTATTGCTCCAAATAGATGGTGAGGTACTGAAATGAGTAACGAAGAAAACAACTACAACGAATTGGGGAAAATCCTTAGCGGAACATCTTCAGGAACTGAGGTTCCAAAAGATATTCGCGATATCTGGGATATCTCCGCTTCTTATACGTATAAGGAAGACCAAAACACGGATCAGGCTTGGGCGCAATTGTCATCAAAACTCAGCGCCGATGCTCCTGTACTTAAAGTGTCTTGGATTAAGAAATACCAATGGGCCAT
This sequence comes from Bacteroidia bacterium, assembly GCA_020853295.1. Taxonomy (GTDB): domain Bacteria; phylum Bacteroidota; class Bacteroidia; order NS11-12g; family UBA955; genus JAGXTF01. The sequence goes on from JADYZD010000097.1 coordinate 13,156, forward strand.
AGCTGCTAGCTTGGGTTTAATGTTGGTTGCAGGTGCCGGCGCCTGGTTGGCAAGTAAAAACAATGTTGATACGGCTACATTATCTGCAGCGCAGCATTTTAAAACCGGCAACATGGAATTGAAAACCTTGACCTTGCAAGATGGTTCTATTGTTACTTTAAATAGCAACTCCGAGCTAATCCTTGAAACTGGTTTTAATGAGAATGGCCGCAAATTGACCTTAATTGGTGAAGCCAATTTTGAAGTGGCCAAAAACCCTGCCATGCCATTTGTGGTAACTGCTGGTGAAACAAAAACTACAGTTTTGGGCACTGGTTTTAACATTCAGGCGTATGCCAATGAAAATGTGACCATTTTGGTAAAACATGGTAAGGTGAGCTTTTCAAAAGGCCAGAACAAATTAATTTTGACCAAAGACCAAGCAGCAAAAACTACCGGAACAGCCATTGAAAATATATCAGCAAATGCATTGCATGCCATCGATTGGCAAAATGGTAGCCTAGAGTTTAAAAAGGTTACCCTAAATGAGGTGGTGAATACCGTTTCACACAGATATGGCAGAAAACTGACCATCAATGTAAAAGACGGAAACCGCGAATTCACAGGTAAATTTCAGAGAAATACTTCCATAGAAGAAATTGCTGAAATCATTTCTGTAACCATGCAGGTGCCAGTTAGCGTTAAATAATATCGGGCATAAACCCGATTTCTTTTCCCATAGCTTCGATATTTGGTGCATCCCCTGGATTATGGGCCGGGGGATTTTTTTATAAAATCTGTTTTGCTCAATACAACACTGAACAATGCATATACGTCTAACGTTATATTTGTACAATTGAACCCTAGGCTGCTGATATGGATCTTGTTGTTTGGCTCGTTTTCACTTCAAGCCCAACAACGGTTGTATTTTACGCCGAATGAGGGCCAATGGAAAGATCATTTTGTTGCACGTAGCCTTTTTCAAGGAGGTGCTTTTTTCTTAAAAGAAAATGGCTTTAGGGTAAAATTGTACCACAAGTCTGATTTGCCCAATATTCACAAAGCATTTCATTTCAGGGGAACCGATTCCATTTTTAATATTCGAGGTCATGTTCTGGATTTTGAATTCATCCAAGCATCAAAACCTTCTTCTATTGTTGCAGAAGATGAGGCTCCGTGGTATGAGAACTATTTTTTGAATGATGATCCCAAAAACTGGAAAACAGGAATTTATCCTGTTGGCAAAATGAAACTGAGCAATGTATATCCAGGTATTGATTTGGTGGTGTATACCAAAGGGGAACAAATTGAGTATGACTGGGTGGTTTCTGCAAATGCAAATCCTGAAAACATTCAAATTGCCATTACCGGTGAAGATTCTGTTACGCTAAAAGAAGGCGTTTGTATTGTTCATACCAGTGTAGGTGATTTTATTTTTAATGCTCCCAAGTCCTTTCAACAAGGCGAAAATGCAGTAGAAAGCGCGTATCAATATGCTGATGGTGTTTTAAAAGTAAAATTGGGGAATTACAATCGGGCCAAACCTTTGATCATTGATCCTGTGCTGGTATTTAGCACTTACAGCGGTTCCAGAGGAGATAATTTTGGCTACACCGCTACTTATGATACGGGTGGCCATTTATACGCTGGAGGAATTGTAGACAGTGACCAAGGAACGTACCCTGTAACTACCGGCGCATTTCAACTTGTGTATGGTGGACGCGGCCCTGCTCAGGCTCCAGTGTGGCTGCCTTGCGATGCCAGTATCAGCAAATACAAACCAAATGGGAGCTCGCTGGTTTGGGCAAGTTATTTGGGTGGTTCATCCAATGAATATCCGCATAGTTTGGGTATTGATGAAAAGAACAATTTATTGGTTTTGGGCACTACTACGTCTTCCAATTTTCCAATAACCAAACTTACCGCAGTGGATTCCACATTTAACGGTAAACACGATATTTATGTGGTTAAAATAAGTGCTGATGGCAAAAAATTGATGGCAGGAACCTATTTGGGTGGACCCCAAGATGATGGAATAAACAATGGCACATTGCATTACAATTATGCCGATGATTTTAGGGGCGATATTATTTGCGATGCCACGGGCAGTATTTATTTTTCTACTTGTACACGTTCACCAGCATTTCCCACCACATTAAAATCAGCCCAGCCCTTGTATAATGCTGGACTTGAAAGTATTGTTGTTTCGCTAAATAGCAATTTATCCAAATTAAGGTGGTCTACTTTTGTTGGGGGCAGCAAAGATGATGCTGCTTATAGCATTAAGATGGATGATTCCGCCAATATTATTGTAGGTGGAGGTACCTCTAGTGTGGATTTTCCCATTGGAGCAAATCCCCTAAATGGGAGTTATTTGGGTGGATTGGCAGATGGCTATGTGCTCAAATTAACTTCAGATACTGGAAAATTTATTACCAGCACCTATTGGGGGACTGAGAGTTATGACCAAATTTATTTTGTGGATTACGACAATAAAAATAAAATCTATATCACAGGCCAAACAGATGGTACCATTAACCGGACCTCTGGCACTTATGGGCAAGACAATACCACACAATTTATTGCAAGGCTAGAGAACAATTTAGATGTAGAAGAATTTGTAACCACATTTGGGAATAGAAACAACCAGCCTGAACTGAGTCCCTGTGCTTTTTTGGTAGACAAATGTTACAATATTTATTTTAGTGGTTGGGGCAGCTCAGTTGGTGCTGGAAATGCGGGAACATCAGCCGGGCTAGAAGTAACTCCCAATGCGTATCAAAAAACAACAGATAACAATGATTTTTATTTAATTGTATTGGGTAAAGATGCAAAGTCACTGATTTATGCCACATATTTTGGTGGGGATAGTAGTGAAGACCACGTGGATGGCGGTACCAGTAGGTTTGATAAAAGGGGCGTAATTTACCAAAGTGTGTGCAGCAGTTGTCCCAACAATCCGCCGGGATTAAATGATTTTCCAACTACACCTGGAGCTGCTTTCCCAATAAATGTGAGTTACCGTTGCAGCAATGCCAGTTTTAAATTTGATTTTAATATTACCTACGCAGTAGAAGCAGATTTTACAGCAGTACCCAGAAAAATTTGTTCACCCGATACCGTCTATTTTTATCAAAGTTCGGCATATGGCCGCAAATTTATTTGGACTTTTGGTGATGGAGGGAGCTCCAATGCAACCAATCCGGTACATGTGTATACTGTGCCCGGAAAATACACTGTAAAGTTGGTGGTGATAGATTCTGGAAGTTGCAATGTTACTGATTCGCATTTGTTGGATATTGATGTTTTGGAAGGTCCTGTGGCCAAACTTGAAACCATCACAGATCCTTGTGCTTCTGAGGTGCAGTTCAAAATCACAGGAGAAAACTTTGGTGAACCACAATGGGATTTGGGTGATGGAACAAAGGCCTCAGGTGAGAAAATAAAGCACAATTATATTCCTGGAACTTATAAGGTTAAAGTGAATGTGGTAAATCCCCTTACCGGTTGTAAAGATTCAATTATAAAGGCAATTAATATCAATAAAGACAGCCTGCAAGATGTTTTTTTGGCCAATGTTTTTACACCCAATGGTGATACCAAAAATGAGTGTTTTCGGGTGTTTGGCCTCAGCAAATATTGCGATGATGCTGAATTAAAAATATTTAACCGCTGGGGAGAACGGGTGTTTTTTACTGATGATTTAAGTGAATGTTGGAATGGAACGGTCAATAATTTGGGAGTGGAATTGCCAGAAGGAACCTACTTTTATCAAGTATTTCTCTTTAAAAAAGGCATTAAAAAAGTAGATAAAATAGTGAGTGGAAGTATTACCTTAATTCGATAAAAAAAAGGGAATACAGCATTGTTTTTTATTCTTAATTTATGCTTTCCGCCTCAGCTTCAGGGGCTATTTTTTTAACCAGTCCTTGCAATACTTTTCCAGGACCAATTTCTGTGAATTTGCTTCCCCCATCGTTCCACATGGCTTTTACACTTTGGGTCCAACGTACCGGAGCCGTTAGCTGAGATACCAAATTTTTCTTGATTTCATTTTTATCAGAAACAGCGCTGGCCGTTACATTTTGATATACCGGGCAACTGGGTTCATTAAAGTGGGTGTTTTCAATGGCCAAAGCCAGTTTTTCTCTTGCAGGTTCCATAAGGGGTGAATGGAATGCGCCACCGACTGGGAGTACCAATGCTCGTTTGGCTCCGGCTTCTTTTAATTTTTCGCATGCTTCATTTACAGCCTCTATACTACCTGAAATTACCAGTTGTCCAGGGCAATTGTAATTGGCAGGAACCACCACTCCGTTTATACCTGCACATATTTCTTCTACTTTTTCATCTTCAAGCGCCAATACTGCAGCCATAGTGGAAGGTTGCATTTCACAAGCTTCTTGCATGGCCATAGCACGCTGGTATACCAGTTTTAAGCCATCTTCAAATGACAAAGTGCCATTGGCTACCAATGCACTAAATTCACCTAAGGAATGCCCAGCAACCATGTCGGGTTTAAAATCATCCAACATTTTAGCACGAATTACACTATGAAGGAAAATGGCGGGCTGGGTTACACGGGTTTGTTTTAAGTCTTCGTCGGTTCCAGAAAACATTAAATCGGTAATTCGGAATCCCAAGATGTCATTGGCTTGTTCAAAAAGTGCTTTAGCTGCGGGGTAGTTGTCATATAAATCTTTGCCCATACCAACGAATTGGCTGCCTTGACCCGGAAATACGTATGCGTGTTTTGCCATATGGGGCGAATATAATGGAAATAGTGAAATTAATATTTACCATGAAGGCACCGAGGCACTAAGTGGGTTCCCACCTTCAGAGTATATGTAAATATCACCGCGCTTCTTTTTTTGTTGCACCGAGGCTCGCAGAGATTTAGAGATTCACAGAGGAAATGCAAACTCTCTGTGTGTCTCCATTTCTCCGTGTATCTCCGTGTTGCTGTTTTTGTTACACAGAGTCACACAGAGTTTAGAGATTCACAGAGGAAATGACAACATCTCCGTGCGTTTCTATGTTCCTGTTTTTTGAACCAAGAAGACAGATAGCCGCTGAGATTAATGTATTCCATGCCTATTGGTGGAATAAATTAAGGAGAAAATCAAAAAAATCTGAAACCATTTTTATGATTTCAATTAATTCTGATACTTGGACGAGAATAAATGATAAGTGAACACCAGTCGATTAGAAAATATAGGTACATGGCTATCAGGTGCAAAATTAATCTTAGGATTAAATGTTGCCACCATGCTGTATTGAATGCCAATTCGTTTATAGTGAAATCCAAAAAAATATTCAGGCCCAATTAGAAAATGGGAATCCCAATTTAGTTTGTTGTTTTTCAAGACAAAGGGTTCATATGGTAACGCATTTTCTATTTTTTGGCCACCCCACATTGCACCAACAACTAAGTTCAATCCCAAAGTAAAGTATTTAAAGTGAAAACCTATTCCTGGGGCAATATAAATTTGATTGATATTTTTTATTTTACTACTAAATAGAAGAGAATCTGATGCAGTATCTGTGAAAAATATTTTCATAAATCCATGTTGCCCAACTACGGAAAATCTTGGAGTAACTGGGTTTTTAGGAAGATTAAATTCTGCTGTAAATCCTAAAGTGATAGATTTGGTGCTTTTCCATGATGGGATAATCTTTGATTCAGGATTGTCGAAAGAATAGTTAAAGTTCCCTGCATTTAATACGCTTGGATCCACATTGGGCCCAAATAAGCCGAATCCAGATTGTACTGTAAAATTAATTGTTTTTAACGAATCCCAACTGCGATTTCGCTTTATGTCTTGCGCCCATTGCAAAGAGTCTTGAGCATTTAATGAAATACTGATAAAAGTTGATAGAACTAAATAAAATTTAAATATTGAACGCATTAAATGGATGAATTTTTAATTTTTAACAATTCTTGAACGTCAATAATGTCTTTAGGTCTATTTGTTATTTGTTTTGATTTTATAAGTTGGTTGTAGTGCAAAAAACAAACAGGAATTCCTTCTATTTTTTGGGTAATTGATTCTGAATGGAGTTCTTCAAAATCTGATATTGCATAACCTGGAAGTACGGTAAAAATATCCAACTCCATTCCTCCATCAAGCATAATACTTGTCATGCCTGGAATAATATCCATGGTTTCTATCAATTCAAAATCACCAATTCCTGCTTGGAATAATGCATTTCTAAACAATTTTCTGTTTTCAAGATTGTCCTGAATTAAAATATCCAAATCCTGAGTAAATCGGCTGTATCCATTCATGTTTACAGCAAAGCCACCAATCATGATGTATTTGACTTGACATTCATTTAATGACTTCCACAATTTTATTATTGAATCGTCAAGAATATCCATGGGTGAATTTATTTATTGGTTTTTTGCATGATTTTGCCCAGTTTGTGTAACCGTAAAAATAACTTGTAACGTTCTGTAGGTGTAAGCAACAGACGGCGTTTTATTTTTTCTTCCTCGGTTATCTGTACCAATTCTGCCATACAACAAATGTACTACACAAATTTAAATAAATTGGAGAACGGCAATTTCGGAATCTAAGAATTGTATTTGAATGCTATAAGAAATTTAAATAGCCATTTTCCTGTGAAGGTTAAAAATCAAGTCTGTATCACTCCCACATTGTATTTGGCTACAGGAGCATGGTTAGCGGCTTCTATTCCCATGCTGATCCATTGCCTGGTGTCTAGCGGGTGGATGATGGCATCTACCCACAAACGAGCTGCTGCATAGAATGGGGTAGTTTGGCTTTCATACCGTTGTGTGATTTTATCCAACAAAGCTTTTTCAGCTTCAGGAGTAATAATTTCCCCTTTGCTTTGTAAACTCATGGCCTCAATTTGCAACAATACTTTGGCAGCCTGTTCACCGCCCATTACAGCTATTTTGGCACTTGGCCAAGCCACAATCAGTCGTGGATCGTATGCCTTGCCGCACATGGCGTAATTGCCTGCTCCGTAACTATTGCCAATGACAATGGTAAATTTGGGTACAGTACTATTGGCCATGGCGTTTACCATTTTGGCTCCATCTTTAATGATACCTCCATGTTCACTGCGGCTGCCGACCATAAATCCGGTAACATCCTGTAAAAATACCAGGGGTATTTTCTTTTGGTTGCAATTCATAATAAACCGGGCGGCTTTATCTGCACTATCGCTATAAATTACACCGCCAAATTGCATTTCGCTGCTATTCCCTGGTTTTTTGGCTTTGGTAATTTCGCGGTTATTTGCCACAATCCCCACAGCCCAGCCATCTATTCTGCCCCAACCACAAATAATGGTTTTGCCATAAACTTCTTTGTATTGCTCAAACTCACTGTTGTCTACCAAGCGTTCGATAATTTCAATGGTGGCATAGGGTTTATTGCGTTCTAAAGGCAATAGTCCAAAAATTTCATTTTCGTTTTTTAAGGGTTTTGCAGGCTTTACGCGGTCAAAACCGGCTTCTTCATATTTGCCAATTTTATCCAGCAGGTATTTAATTCTATCCAAGCAACTTTTATCATCTGGAAATTTATCGTCAATTACCCCACTGATTTCTGAATGTGTGGCTGCTCCACCAAGGGTTTCATTGTCAATATCTTCTCCCACTGCGGCTTTCACCAAATAGCTTCCGGCCAAGAATATACTACCCGTGCCTTCTACAATAAGGGCTTCATCACTCATAATGGGGAGGTAAGCGCCACCTGCAACGCAACTTCCCATCACTGCTGCAATTTGGGTTATTCCCATGCTGCTCATTACAGCATTGTTTCTAAAAATGCGGCCAAAATGTTCTTTATCTGGAAAAATTTCATCTTGCATGGGCAAAAACACGCCGGCACTGTCTACCAAGTAAATAATGGGCAACCTGTTTTCCATGGCAATTTCCTGTGCACGCAAATTCTTTTTACCAGAAATGGGAAACCAAGCACCTGCTTTTACTGTGGCGTCATTGGCCACAATAACACATTGGCGTTTGCTGATATAGCCAATGCCCGCAACCACTCCACCGGCTGGGCAACCGCCTTGTTCTTCGTACATTTCATAACCGGCAAATGCACCTATTTCTATCCATTGGCTATTTTTATCGCGGAGGTAATCAATTCTTTCGCGGGCCAACATTTTCCCTTTTTCTTTCTGTTTGGCTGCAGCCTTGGCACCACCACCTTCGGCAATGCGGTTCAGCTTGGCTTTTACAGCATCCCATTGTTGTTTATTGAGGTCTTCGTTTTTGTTGAATTCCAGATTGGCCTTATCCATAAAACTTCAAAATTACAGTTTTAACAAAGAATCACACTGCAAGTTTACAGAAGGGGTCAATATTTTTATAACACCAGAGTTAAATCTTCACTATCTTTGCACCGGCGGTACGGTCAGCTCCCCGTGAACTCCCCCAGGGCCGGAAGGCAGCAAGGGCAGCGGGTTGTAGCGACGCGATACCGCCTTTTTTTATGCGCCTTGATTTTTTGCTCCGCAAAAATTCTTAGGCGCATAAAACCCACGACATGTCGCCGAACGGAACGGTAGGCAGACATCGTCGGGGTAAAGCATAAACGAACTTGATTTTTTGCTTTGCAAAAATTCTTAGGTGCATAAAACCCACGACAAAACCTCGAAGCCAAGCGAAGAGGATTTCGTCGGGGTAAAGCATAAACGAACCTGATTTTTTGCTTCGCAAAAATTCTTAGGCGCATAAAACCCACGACAAAACCTCGAAGCCAAGCGAAGAGGATTTCGTCGGGGTATTGTATAAACGAACTTGATTTTTTGCTCCGCAAAAATTCTTAGGCGCATAAATGAATCTTAATATTTTGCCTAAATGCCATTGCACTTATTGTTTTTATTAGTAATTGAAGATGCGATTTAATGCAAAAGCAGAAAAGTTCCAGTTGCTTTTTGTGATTTATCACTGCCTTGTAGATTAGCCTCAATTTCATAGATGTAAATACCTGGACCTACTAAAGCGGATTGATAAAATCCATTCCATCCTTCTAGGTTTCCTTGGTAAATAATTTCACCCCATCTGGAGAGAATTTTAAGTTTCGAAATTTGGTATAATGAATGAGGTCCAAATACGTCATTTATGTTGTCATTGTTTGGTGTAAATGCATTTGGAATTACATCTTTTAATGCAGGAGCTCTGTATAGAAAAGCGGAGTCGCTGCTAATGCAGCCTTTATTATTCATTACATTAACATAAATCCATTGATTTTGATTCGGATAAATCAAAGGATCCATGTTATTCCTACTTGATCCAAATAATTCAAAAGGGGACCATTCCCAAGAGTTGATTTTACCTTTAGATTCTATTACTGGCCTAAACGGTGTGTTGTTTAAAAAATAACAGGGTTGTACAATATGCACCGACAAACTATCTGCTTCAGGTAATTTAATCATTAAGGAATCAACACAACCAGCATTATCTATAACACGGATAAAATAGTTTGAAGGACCTAAATTTAAAAAGGAGGTATCTTGAGTGAGGGTATTGTTGAAATAGTTTTTAATGGGCTTTTGACCACCTGAAATTCGAATTCTTATGGAAGCATCTTTTTTGCCAAAACAGGTAATGCTATCAATATGCTCAAGGTTGATTTTAGGAGAATTGGCTTGTTCAATACTAATTTGCAAACTATCCAAACACAAATTCGAATCTCTAACAACGCCCAAATAGGTTCCGGGTCTGAGGTTTGCTATGGATTCTGTGGTGTCTGTGCCTGCCGAATTCCATTGATATGAATACGGGGAATGCCCGCCAGTTGTAGTGCATAAAATATAGCCAGAAGCAGTATCCTTGCAATTTGTTAATCCCGATTCCTTTAAAAGCAACTTCAATTTTTTAGGTTGTATAACCACTAAGTTTTCAAGGGTATCAGCACATCCTTTTGAATCCAAAACAATACAATTATAAGTCCCAGCTTGTAAATTTTTTGCAACGTTGTTTTTCCTTGCACTATCATTCCAAATATAATTGTAAGGAGGTTGCCCACCTTTGGTTTCCAAATTTATACTTCCGGTTTTGTCTTCAAAACAGCTTAAATTTTTGATAGTGATGTTGGAAAAAAAACTGTCTGTCCTGTTTTTGAAATAAAGGCTATCCTTACTTTGACATCCAACAGTATCTGTAACACGCAGTGTGTATAATCCCTCAGACTTTAAAACAGTTTTGTATGTGGTGTCGTTATTGCTCCATTCATATTTTGACCAACCTGAGTCCACTGTAAAATTAAAATCTGGTATCTTGCAATTTGGATTTTCTAAAGTATCAATTCCCAAATCAAGCGATGGATTTGAGAAAAATACTGCTACTGAATCAATAATCAAACAATTGGAGGAATCATAGGCTTGAACCTTAAAGGTACCCGATTTTCTCACAGAAATAATATTGGTTATGTGTTTAGAATTCCATGAAATATTTAGATATTTATTGGGAATTTGTAAGACCACAGAGTCCTGATTGCAATATATAGTATTCCTGGGTGTAATGATTTTATTGGTAGTGCTATACCTGTGAATATAAATATTGTTTGTGTCCTCCATACTATATGAAACGGGGCTTGTAGAAACAATTTTTAATCGATATTTATTAGATTCATTTATAGTGGCAGGAATTGTAACAAAAAATGTGTCAGATGTATTAGAAGCTTTGTTTGAAAGTATAGTGGGATTGCTAAAATTGCCATTGCTATCACTCAGCAATAGAACAAAATTATTATTGTTGCTAAGTGTTTTATTCACAGCAAATGGAACAGTAATTCTACTGCCATTGCAATAATTATTGTTATTGGATTTCAATATTTTAATTTGGATGGAATCACCAATACAGCCAAAAAAATTGTGGCTTAATTTGGATCCATCTGCCAATTGGCCAAAATGGTTGGCCCCTGCCAAACACACCATAGATCTGTCAGATTTAATGATTCCGCTTTGATCGCTTCCGGCGCTAATTTGGATAATGTTGGATTGGTCGTTTAGTTGTTTGGGTTTAAATTCAGATGAATCATTATAATTGGCCAATTGGCCTTCGGAGTTATCACCCCAAGTCCAAACTGTGCCATTCGATTTAAGAGCAATTACATGTTTGGTGCCACACTCAACTGCCACCCAGTCATTATCTTTTCCTATTTTTTTTGGTGTTAAAATAGTTCCATTTGATTTAAAACCAAGTTGTCCAGAATTGTTTGAACCCCATGACCAAAGACTCCCGTTTGCCTTTAAACCGATAGTAAAATTTAATCCGCAACTTATTTGAATCCAATTGCTATCATTGTTGATTTTGACTGGGGAATAAGCAGCTATATTATTTCCAATGCCCAATTGCCCTGAATCATTATTGCCCCAGCCCCATAGCGTTCCATTGCTTTTTATAGCGAAATTGTATTGTGGTCCAGCATCTATGAATCTCCAATTTCTATCAGTAGAAATGGGTAGCGGTTGGGTTCTTTTTATGGTGTCCCCAACACCAAGTTGACCTTTGTTGTTTTTTCCCCAAGCCCAAAGTTTTCCATTTTCATCTATTGCCAAATTGTGGTCATATCCAACACTGATATCCCGCCATAATACAGATGTCTTAAGTATTTTTGGAACTATTGAATTGAATGTATCCCCCAATTGTCCAAAAAAGTTATTCCCCCATGTCCAAATTGTGCCATTTGATTTTAAGGCGATGGTATGATATGCTCCTGCATCACAGTCAATCCAGTTGTCGTCTTGGAGTTCAATAAACCGGGTAACTGGGGTGGTGTCTGCCAATCCCAATTGGTGGTAATTGTTGCGTCCTGAAACGGAAATCCTACCATCCGACTTTAATAAAACACTATGGTATTTGCCCAAAGATATTTTTGTTATTTCTGCAGTAGAATTGTGTAAAATTTTAGGTATGGCTGAATTAAAATATCGGATAGTATCCTTGCTTTTAGAGGCAATAAATTCTGATCCACCCCAAGCATAAGTTTTATTTAGTGCATTTGTTGCCAATGCATGTGCGCCACCTCCAATAGTTTTCCATAATCTTGAGCTGTCTATGCAATTCGGAATATTCCATCCTCAACTATCACTGATTTTTTGGGCCAGACCATTGCCGTTTTTAATAGCACCCATGGCATACAAGTTGCCATTTGTTTTTAAACCTAAAGATTGAACCCTTAAACTTGCAATTGACCGCCAATTAGAGTCAGATTGGCATTTTGTTGGCAAGTAAACTAGGTTGTTTGTTTTGCCAAGACCCAAAGTCCTGTTGTTGTTTCCACCCCATCCCCATAGTGTACCATCTGATTTAAGCGCAAGGATAGAACCTTGTGTGCTGAATAGGTTCAGTTGGGTCCAATCATTTAATTTACCGATTCGCCTGGGTATATTTGATGAGATTTTTGTGCTATCTCCGAAAAGATACTGCGAATTATCTCCCCAAGCCCATAAGCTACCATTTGCTTGAATCCCAAAACTGATATTAAATCCGGCAACTATTGCAATCCAATTGCTATCTAAGCCGATTCTAACTGGTGTTAAACTCTCAAAAGAATTACCCGTACCGAGCTGTCCATTCTGGTTTTGCCCCCATGCCCATAGTGTGCCATTAGACTTTATTGCCAATACATGGTTGTACCCTATTCTTATCGATTTCCAGTTGTCGGCATTCCCCATTTTTACAGGAAAAAACCTATCGCTTTTATTGCCTAGGCCCAATTGACCGAACTCATTGTTGCCCCAACACCAAAGACTTCCATCTGCCCGAAAAGCAAAACTTGCTTGTTTTTCAAATAAACCTTGGGAGTGGGTGAGTTGCACCCAATTGTTTGCAGGATTTATCATTACCCATGTATCCCGGTTTATAAAAGTTTTATCACCCAAAGAACCCATTTCATTAAACCCCAAACCCCAAAGTTGGCCGTTTTCTATTCTAAATGTATTGCCCAGTCCAGTGCCAAGGTGGGCAACTGAAGAAAAGCAAGATTCGGAAACCTGCGTTTTCCCTGAGGAATAAATAAAACACAGAATTGTTAAAATAGCTAATCGCTTTTTACTAAGATATTTTGAAAGCAATTCACATAGAAGTAATAATATTCTGTTTCCTAGACTTTTCATTTATGTTAAATGTACAAACATATAGTGTTCAATTAAATAGGATAAAATTTGAAGTTTTTAAATTAGTTTACAGTCATTGTTAGACCTATAAGATTACATGCACCAGAGGCAGTACATTGGCTAACACTAAATTGATTAGAATTAGTAAAACATGAACAATTACAGCCGCTAGCTGAGCACTGTCCGGTAAAATTAACTGGTACCTCTATTCCAACACAAGTTGGATCAAATGGGTTGCTGAAAATTACTTTCGTTGCACAACAACTTGCGCAAACCCAACAATTGTCGCTAGTTGATGCTGGACCTGCAATGTAGCTTACCAATAGAGTAAAACCATCATAAACATCAACTTTCACAGTGCAACTTGTGTTATTTACCAGCCGTGTGCCTGAGGTTTGGCCTTTTAAGCTGAGAAAAGAGATAAAAAATATCAACAAAAAAGTTGAAATTGATTTGAATTGATTTGAATTTTTCATAATACGATTTTAAAATAAAAACATCAAATTTCCAAATAAAATAATATCGCTAAACGACAGAAGTATTAGCCCTACCTCAATCAAACACATCTTCACCCCTCAAAATACTCAGGTAGCTGTAGTAGCGGGCTTCGGAAATGTTTTCCTGGCCTACGGCTGCTTTAATAGCACATTCTGGTTCGTTGGTGTGCTGGCAATCGTTGAATTTGCAGTTGCCTGCATATTTTCTAAACTCTGGAAAGTACTGGCCAATTTCTTTTTCTGGAACATCCACCACCCCAAAATCGCGAATGCCGGGGGTGTCTACAATGCGGGTTCCATTGGGTTGTATGTGCATTTCTGCAAAGGTGGTGGTGTGTTTGCCCTTGTCGTGTGCCGCCGAAATAATGCCTACTTTGGCCTTAGAGGCTGGGAACATGGTATTCAACAATGAGGATTTGCCCACACCGCTGTGGCCGGTAAAAAGGGTGGCTTTGCCTGCAATTCGGTCATTAAATGGCTTCAAAGATTCTGCGTGCAAAGCAGATCCATTATACACTTCGTAGCCGGCCTGGGTATAAATAGCGCTAATGTCTTTTAAAAAATCCAAGCCATCCTCACCCAATAAATCGGTTTTGTTAAAGAACACAATTGCAGGAATATGAAAGGCTTCGCAACACACCAAAAATCGGTCGATAAAACCCATACTGGTGCGGGGAGCAACCACGCTTGCAACCATTACAGCTGCATCTAAATTGGCGGCAATGACCTGGCGTTTGCTGCTTAATTTATTGCTACGGCGAACGATGTAATTTCTTCTGGGATATATTTGAGAAATACTGGCGGTATCGGGGTAGTTTGGGTCTTCGGTAAGTTCAACTTCATCGCCTACAGCAATGGGATTGCTGGTGTCGCGGTCGTCTAACCTAAGTTTGCCCCGCACCCTGGCTTGCCACAACTCTCCATCAGAGTTCAGCACCTGGTACCAACTGCCCGTAGATTTTATTATTGTTCCTCTCAATATATTTTTTCGCAAATGGATTTGGTAACGGCGCTTTTACCCATAGTATAAAAATGGAGCACTGGTGCACCGCCTTTTATCAACTCTTTGCACTGTTCTATCGCCCATTCTACACCTACTTGTTTAATATCATCTGGTGATTTGCATTTGTCCAATTCATTGGTTAATGCCACCGGAATTTGTATATTAAATATTTTAGGCAAGGTGTACACCTGTTTGGCTGTGGTAATGGGTTTTATGCCTGGAATAATGGGTACATTTATGCCATTTTCCCTGCAATTTTTTACAAAAGAAAAATAGGCATTGTTGTCAAAAAACATTTGGGTAATTAAAAATTGTGCCCCTGCTTCTACCTTCCTTTTTAAGAATTTCATGTCGCTTTCCAAATTGGGCGCATCCATGTGTTTTTCGGGGTATGCCGCTGCTCCCGCGCAAAAAGTAGTTACGTTGGCATTGGTCAATTCTTCATCCAAATAAATACCGCCGTTCATGTTTTGAATTTGGTGAATTAGATCCAAAGCATTTTTATTTCCACCCGGTTCTGGAATAAATCCACCTTCACCTTTTCTGGCGTCTCCTCTTAGGGCAAGCACATTGTCTATGCCCAAAAAATTGAGGTCAATTAGTGCATTTTCAGTGTCTTCTTTGGTAAATCCCCCGCAAATTAAATGGGGTACTGCATCAATTTTATATTTGTGTTGCAATGCTGCACAAATGGCCACAGTGCCAGGCCTCTTGCGGGTGGGAACCCTGTCGTAAGTGCCATCGGTTCTTCTTTTTAATACAAAATCTTCGCGGTGGTAAGTAACATCAATAAACGAGGGTTTAAATTCAATTAATGGGTCAATTCCATGCCACAATTCACTGATATCTGCACCTTTTAATGGGGGCAGTATTTCAAAAGAAAATAGGGTGCTTTTTGATGCAGAAATATGCTCAGTTATTTTCATTAAAATATTACGTTTAAAGTTTTGGTTTCGCTGCCACGCAGCACAGTAATTTCTACGGTTTGGCCTTTTTCCATTTGGCCCAAAGCCTTCATGTAATCCTGAACATTGGAAATATTCCAACTCCCCATTTTCGTAACAATATCGCCTTTTTGTAAACCTGCTATAAAACCAGGTTTCCCTTCAGTTACTGCGTCTACCCTCAATCCATTTCCGGTAAATGCATAATCGGGCATAATGCCCATGGTTACTTTAAAGCCACTGCGACCAGGTTGCACATCTTTGGTTTTGGTAAATTTTAATTTGCCCGCTTTATTGGTATTTAAAACCATATCATGAATTACATGTATAGATGCTTCCATACCTGAATAATTGATTTTATTTTCGTCATCAGAGGGTTTGTGGTAATCTGCATGTTGGCCTGTGAAAAAATGCAAAACGGGGATGTCTGCCAAATAAAATGAAGCATGATCACTTGGCCCTAAGCCACTTGCGCTGGTTTGAATTTTAATGAGTGTAGAATCGGGCTTTACCTTAGATAATGTGCTTTCCCACTGGGGTGAAGTACCCGTTCCATAAATAAGCAAGGTGCGTTTGCTGCTGTCAAGTCTTCCAAGCATATCTATATTGATCACATAATTGATGCTTTCTTTGGCTATAGGCAAATTATTAATAAAATATTTAGAACCCAACAATCCCAATTCTTCTCCGCTAAATGCGATAAATAAATAATTGTTTTTCTTGTATTTTTTGCCTTTTAATTCACGCGCCAATTCCAGCATGGCTGCAACACCACTTGCATTGTCATCGGCACCATTGTGTATGGCTTGTGGCCCTGAATACAAACTGTTGTTGTATTCATTATAGCCCAAATGATCGTGGTGCGCACAAATAATTATGGTGCGTTTTTTATGGTTGTTTTTAAATCCCAAAACATTGATGGCGCTGCTGGTGGGAGCAGCAATTTCGGTTTTTAATATGGCACGCATTTGAACTACAGGAGGCAATTGTTTTTTAAAGTACACCACTGGTATGCCAAAGGTTTGTGCATTTCTGGCCAATTCACCTTTGGGAATTTCTGCTTTTGCAGTTCCAGGAATAAATATAATTCCGGTAGCCCCGTAATTTTTTGCCAAAGTAATTTTTGAAGAAATGCTGGCAAATGCTTCTAGTGGGGAATGTGAAGCCGTATCATCACCCGGAAACCCTAAGGTGATAATGAATATTTTTCCCTTGCGCTGTTCTGTTAAACTTGCATAATCATTTACCCCTAAAGTAGGTGCTTCAATTCCATGACCCATATAAATCAATTCAGCATTTACACTGTCTTTATTTACGCTTTCACTAATGGGATAATATTCTTGGTTAAGAATAAAGCGGTGTTTGAATTCTGTACCATCTCCCATGTACATCTCAAAAATGCATTTGTTGGTAGCCAGCCTCAATTGCACAATATCAAAAGTTTGAAATGATTTGCCATTTAGAGGTTCTAGGCCGGCTTTGGCCATTTCTGCTGCTATATAATCTGCAGATAATTTTTCTCCGGGAGATCCGGCCAATCTGCCTTCCAAGGCATCAGACGACAAATAGGTGATGTCTTTTTTAAGCCTTTCCTGAACTGCATTTGGTGTTTGTGAATGCAGGCTTGGAATTGCAATGGTAAGGCATATGAAATAGGATACGAATTTCTTCATGGATGTGTGATATCGAGTATTGTTTTGATGAGAATAATGCTTGAAAGGGCGGCAAAGATAATTCTTAGATACAGAACAGGCACTTTTGTAGCTGTTTTTAAACCGATACTGGCAAAAATAGCCACCCCAATAGATATGGGCAGGGCCACTGGCCAAACGATATAGCCCGTATGCAATATATCTGGAGTGGTTTTGGGTGAATGAATAAGGTAGTTGAGCAATGGAAACAAGCTAAGCAGTGGAATAATGCTCAGTGAAAGTGCTGTTGCTGTGCGCATGGGCATTTTTAGCAACATGCGAAACAAAGGAACCATAATTACCCCGCCACCGAGTCCACTTAGGGATACTACAGTGCCTGCAAGCACGGCCACAACCAGTTGCACTATGGTATTGTTTTCAGGTGTTGCACTTGTGGATTCATGGTCTTTTTTCCCAAAAATCATATTGGAAATGGAAAGAAGGAGAAAACCCAGAAAAACAAATTGAAAATTTTCTTTGCTGTACCAAGTTCCTTTTTCAATAAAGTAGCTCCAAATTAATGCTGTAATGGCCCCGGGAATGCCAATGATTAGGGTTCGTTTAAAATCCCAAGTGCCCGTTTTCTTTTGACGTATAATTCCAGAAATGCCAGAAACAAAAACCAGCAAAATGGAGTTGGCCAATGTATATTTCACAATATCATGGTCTGCCATTCCCAGCTTGTGGAAGTACCAGGTTAAAATGGGCACAAAGATGATGCCGCCACCCACTCCCAGCATGCCGGCCATAAAGCCACCAATTGCACCAATCAGGGGCAATATGAACCAATCAATAACTTCCATTAAGGGGTTAGCAGTTTTCTGTATTCAGCATTGTTTTTTACTATTTGCAATGCAGTTTCAATATCTGGGTCGCCGCTAAAACTGCTTTCGTATAATGCTGCATCAAAATAGTAGCGTTCAACAATTTCCTGTGTTAGCCTATAAGCCAAAGGTTTTCTATAAGATTTAAGTCGGGATGCAATTTCAGGAACCATTTTCTCTTTCCAGCCGCTGCTGTTGAGCAGTAGGTTTGCCAAATCTTGATCTGCAATACTTTTTTTCAAATTCTCGGTAATTTTATCAAACAGAATGGATGCAATCTTATCGGAAGAACTTTCGATGAAGTTGTCAATTTCGGCATCTGAAAGTTTGAAATCTCTTGCTGCGGCAATGGTTTCATGTGTATTTCTGTAGTGGTTGGCAAAATCAAACAACAACCTTTGGTCCATCATGAGTTTTAGCAAAGGTTGGCCTGAAAATTCATCCACTTCTTTGTCCGGTCGTATGCCGCCACCATCAAAAACCGTGCGTCCATTGCTGGTTTTAAATTTTTGGCGCAGGCTATCGGGCATTTTACCTGCTGAGCCATCATCGTTCCTGTGGCGGTAATCCAACAATTGAATGCAACGGCCACTTGGGGTGTAATACTTGGCAGTGGTAATTTTCATTTGGGTGCGGTAAGGCAGTTGGAAATAGTTTTGTACCAAACCTTTTCCAAAGCTGTTGCGGCCAATTACCACGCCTCGGTCCATGTCTTGAATACTGCCACTTACCACTTCAGATGCCGAAGCGGAGTGCGAATTGATGAGGATAGCTAGGGGAAGGTCTACAAACGGGCTGGTAGAACTGGTGGTCCATGCCCGGTTGCTTTCCGGGGTGCGGCCTTTCATATTCACCACCAATTTTCCGGGTCCGGTAAAGAGTCCTACAATATTTACAGCTTCATTTAAGAGTCCGCCGCCATTGTCGCGCAGGTCTAGAATTACCTGTTTCATTTTGCCATCTTTGCTCAGGTTAATCAGCGCATTTTGAATTTCAGTAGCACATTTTTGTCCAAACTGTTCCAGTTTAATATAGCCAGTAGACTCGTCTATCATGCCAAAATAAGGCACGTTTTTGCTGATCACTTCAGCACGTTTCACGGTTTTTTTAATGATTTTACCTTCGCGTTCAATTTCTATTTCCACTTCAGAATCGGGTGCACCGCGAAGAAAAACACCCACATCGGGTATGGTTTTTCCCTTCATGCTTTGTCCGGCAATTTTGGTTAAAATATCACCCGGCCTCACATCGGCTTTGGAAAATGCAAAGCCAGCAAACACTTCTGAAACCACTGGGTAATTGTTTCTAATAAACACACGACAACCCACACCATTGTATTCGCCTTGTCTATCTAGCAGGGCTTCTTCTGCCTGGCTTTCGCTGTAGAAAACGGTATATGGGTCTAGGTTGGAGAGCATGGCATCCAGGCCTTTGCGCATGAGGTCGCCAGGTTGCACATCATCTACAAAGTTTTTGCCCACTTCTTTATAAGCGGCTGAAAAAATTTCCAAGTTTTTAGAATATTCAAACAGCTCGTCATAGATCCTAAAACCGGTGGTAAGCACAAATGCCACCAAGGCCAGCACCACAGATTTTCTTATTTTTAAGCGCACTTCCATAAAAGAGATACAAAATTAGTGTATTGTGTTGTTATGCGGGCGTCAAATTCGATATTACATTTGCGGCGGGCAAAATAGCAGATGGCGCCCAAAGGGTCCCGTAGTAGAATGGATACTACGAATGCCTCCGGAGCATTAGATACAGGTTCGATTCCTGTCGGGACCACAAGAGTAGTTTATAGTTTATAGCCTGCCCGAACCCGTAAGGGGCGGGTTGAGAGTTTATAGTTAAAAGTTAGGAGTTGGGAGTGAAGAGTAGTTGACAGTTTATA
>JADYZD010000098.1 GCA_020853295.1 Bacteroidia bacterium
CCCATTTTCCCGAAATTGATCCATAGGCAATTTTACTGCTATCGCTAAACACAAATGCTTGATTTAAGATACAGAAGTTGGGCTGGTTTACTGCCCAGTTCAGCAATGGCATGGGGTGTACAGTGGTGTTTTTGGATGTAGTATCTGAGCAGCCCAGGCTGCTTTTTACAATTAAATTAATGGAGTATGTTCCTTCTTTTTTGAAAGTGTGACCTGGTGAAAGAGCTGTGCTGGAATCACCATCTCCAAATTTCCACCTGTAACCTAAAACACCTTTTTTAACTGTAGATAAGTTCGTAAAGTTGAATTGGTTGTTGGTTAAACATTGCGCTGAATCATTTACCAAAAAATTGGCAATAGGCATGGGAAATACTTCAACCTGCAGGGCAGCTGTATCCTTGCAATTATTGGTGGATATTGCCGTCAGTTGAACTGTATAAATGCTGTCTTTATTGTATGAAAATACAGGATTTTTAGAGGTATCTTTTTGTCCATTGCCATAATTCCAATTCCAACTTAAATTATTTTTAGAATAGGTACTTAAATTGAAAAACTTAAATTGGTTTCCCAACAGGCATTGACCGCTGTCATTGGCCGCTATACCCGGCTTTGGCATTTCCCAAATTCTTATTTTTTGAGTTGCAGTATCGATACAATTTTTATTGGATTTTAGGATTTGTTTGCTGTTGAATGCCCCAGTATCATTGTAATGGTGCACTGCAGGATTGTTATTGGATTGAGTTCCATCTCCAAATTCCCATCGAATGCTATAAGTGCCAAGGGCAATATTTCCAGCATCATTAAATAGAATGGAATTGTATTTGCTGCATTGGGCGCTGTCATTCAGCGTGAATGCCGGTTCTGGCATGGGATGCACGGTTAAATTATGCCATGCGGTATCATTACAACCCTTGTCGCTTTTAGAAATTAACTGAATGGTATATGTGCCAAATTGGTTGTATTTATAATTGAATTTCTTAGAATTGTTGGTGTTTAAATCTCCAAGATTCCAAGCAGCAATGGTTGTTCCCAATGGAATTTTGGAACTATCTGTAAATACAATGCTGTGATATTTCCAGCACATATTTGGGGTATCCAAATAAATTCGGGCTGATGGATTTGGACTTATCACAGTTATTTTGGTTATAGAATCTGAACACCCATTTACAGATTTAATAGATAGTTTAATGGAATAATTTCCATAACCTGCATACACATGGGTATCGTTCCATTTGGTTGAAGTATAGCCATCCCCAAAGCTCCATTTCCACGACTGAATGGGTTGTTTGCTGGTGGTGTTATTGAATGCAAATACTTTTTGCTTATCGCAAGTATTGTTGTTGTTGAATTTAACAACAGGTTTGCTATAAATGAGAATGGGTCGGGTAATATTTTCGGTACAACCCGCAATATTGGTAATGGTGAGTTTTACTTGATAAGTAGTGTCTTTTGCAAAGGTTTTTTGTGGATTCTTTTGGTTTGAAGTGGTTCCGTCTCCAAAATTCCAATTCCACAAATAAATACGGTCGTTGTAAGCAAAACTAGAATCTTTAAATAGGGTGGGAGTTCCATGGCAATTGTAGTTGTATCCAAAATACGGGATTGGAGAGGGCGACACTACAATATTGCGCACTACACTGTCTTCACAACCTTGCGCACTTCTTACTTTAAGTACTATTTTATAGGTTCCGGTATCTGCATATACATGCACGGGATTTGGCCCTAAACTGCTATCTCCATCCCCAAAAAACCATTTTTCATAAACCAAAGATGAAGTGGATACGGCACTGGTATTTTTGAACGTAGTTGTCCCAGTTGCGCAGTTGGTAGAGTATGTAAAATTAGGTTTTGGCAACTCCCATACTGTAACAGTTTTCTTTAACGCCATGCTGGTATCCGGATAAATATCATCGCATACTTGAGTGGTTCCGTTTATGGTAAAACTGCCCCTTGCCACCAATCTTGGATAATAATTTCCGTAGCCCAAAAATTTAAAAGCAACATTGGTATCCTGTTTGGTTGAAAAGGAAGAATTGTTAATATCGTTAAATTGCCAAATATAACTTGAAGCATTTTGGCTGTTGTTTTGGAATGTAATTTTTAATGGCGCGCAGCCTATGGTATCAGAGATAATGCTGAATTTTGATTTTGGTCCTATAACAGAAATATTTTTAATAAAGGTATCGATACACCCACTAGAATTCACTACAATTTGCCGGATCTGGTAATTTCCAGTTACAAAATATCTGCGTGGATTTGGCACAAAACTTTGGGGATAATTGTTGCCAAAATTGTATTCCCATTTGGTAATAACATCGCCGTTTAAAGATTTATTGCTAATGGAGTCTACAACAGTTGCTGCATTATTAATTTGAATGGTTTGAGCACATAAAAACGTGTCGTACAATGTGGTAAATCCAGCATACATTCCAGAAACTTTTATGCTTGCAAAATTCAAAAGGGTATCAAAGCAACCTACACTGTCTCTGCTCAACATAGATATGGAAAAATTGCCAGGTGTTTTGGGTTTAACCAAAGGATTTGGACCCATATCTACAAAGCCATTTCCATCATCCAAATCATACCAGATTTTTTCTTTTCCCGCTGCAGTTCTAGTTGGATTGCGCCATAAACCTGAGGGACTATAACCCGTATTGTGGTACAAATTATTCTCACTTATTTGAAATGAATCACCCACACATTTGGCAGCACTTGAAAGGCTGAAGTTGGATTGAAAACCGATGTTGATTAAAATGGAACTATCTACAGTGCATCCATTGTCGGCCATTACACTGAGTTTTACGTGGTATGTACCTGATTTCTTAAAGGTATGAGAAACAAAGTTTTGAGACTGTGTATTTAGGCTGGACCCATCCCCAAAATCCCAATAAAAATTGGTACCTGCAGTTTGTTGGCTGTCTTTTAAAAAAAAGTAATGGGTGGTATTGGGGCAATTATACACCGCAGGATTGTAGCTGCTTGTAAAATTGGGATTGGTATGGTACACCTTTACGATTTTATGAAACCAGCCCGTATCCCTACAAATATTTCCATTGGTATCGGTTCCATTCTCTACAATTAATCCTACCGAAACATATCCACTACTATCGCCAGCATAATCGTTGTAAGAGTAATTGTGCGCTACAGAATTTGGAACCCAGAGGCTATCAAAATTACCGCTGCGTATGGCAGCAAGCGAATCCCACATTACATACCAGGAATATTTTAAACATGTAGGTTCTGGCAAATTGATATTAAATGTCAATGCCTTCCAGGTTTCTGGTCCAGGACAGGCTGAAGTGTCTGATGCCACAAATTTCCCTTTGGCTTCGGGTGCACGCAATGGCAATGGTGCGTAAGTGCTGTCTCTGCACCCTATGCTGGTGTCATAAACAAGCAGTTTTACATAATAACAGCCTTCACTGCCAGGCGAATAGAAATGTTTAAATGCGGCAGAATCTGTAGAATACCGGCAATTTTGTCCAACATTAATTCCATTCTGAATATTGGTGGTGCAGCTACTGGCATTATAGTCTCCGGCATCCCAAAATACAGAAATATTGTTGTTTAAAAATGTGGAAGATGCATTGGAAAAATAAACCGTATCTTTTATTTGGCATTGGTATCTATTTGTAATGCCACCAATATTGGCAACTGGACCATGAATGGTAACGGAATCCAAGGATATGGTGCTGTCACATCCATTTTTAGAAACAGTAACAAATGGCTTATAAATTCCAGGTAAGGGAAATCGGTAAACAAATTGGAAGGCTGTGCTCATTAGTCCAGATGGGATATTCCATTGAATGGTGGCGCCTGTTACCGTGGATTGCTTAAAATAAATCAGGTTGTTATTTCGGCAAATCCCCTTCATACTATCAATTCGGGCATCTACCACAAAATTGGTATTTTGTACCGCTTTGCTGCTGGTTTTATTTTCAGAACAACCAAATTTATCTGTAATTTTTAAATTGATATTAAACAATCCATCGGATGTATAATCGTGATTTAAATTGTCCCAATGAATTGAATCCAAATTGCCATCCCCAAAATCCCATAAATATTTACTGATATAGGGTGGTGTGCGGTTGCTAATGTTGTCAATATTTACTGAAGTTTTAAAACAACCCAAACCGTTATTGAATGTAAAATCAGGAATTAAAATGGGATGAATTAAAATAGCATCTTTTTGTGTAAATCGTGCAAAGCAGTTTGTAGAGTCAATCAGTTCAACTGTTATGGAGTATAAACCTCCAGAGGTGTCGGAATATTTATGACAAATAATACTGTCTGTTAAAGGACTAGAATCATCCAAAAAACCGTCATCGAAAAGCACACTGCGCGATTTTATTTTTTGATGGATATTATTTAGTACGACACAAACATTGTTGTTCTTAAAACAAAACGTATCTGTGGGCAAGTAAAATCTGGCATCAGGGGCTTTGTTAATTTTGATATTGTTCAGATCAATGGTACAGGTGGTACTTCCAAAATCCACAGTTAATTTGGGAGTGATAGATCCAAAAGTTTTGTAAACATGAGTAACCTGGCGTTGGGTAAAAAACGTACTATCGCCAAAGTTCCACCGATAAGTGTTTGCATTGTAAATGGTATCTGCTGTAAAATCCACTTGTCCATTTTGACATATTTCTGTGAGGTCGGTACTTGCGGTAGGTTTTTTATAAATCGAAATGGTTTTAACCACAGTATCCGTGCAACCTGTATTTGAAATGGCAATCAACTTTACTGTTGAATTTCCAATGGAATTGAATGTTTTTTGAGGACTTTTTTGTGTTGAAGTATCGGTATTGAACAACCATTTCCACTGCCCAATTGGGTCCGCAGTATCAGAAGTGGTGGAGTTTTTAAATTGGGTTAACAGATTTGCGCATCCATTTTCAACTGTAAAATTGGCATCAGGCAATTTGTAAATTTCTATCTGATAAGTTTGTGTATCGCGGCAGTTTGTATCGTAGGCGATTAATCGAACTTGGTATTTGCCTGGGGTTACAAATTCATGATTTGGTGATTTCGAACTGTCAATATTTGCAGTTCCGGAAAAAGGATCATCAAAATTCCAAGCAAACTGGGTAGCGGAATGGGTGTCTTTAGCAGTGAATGAAAGCGTTGAATTTTGGCAAGCTTTAGAAGAATAAAGAAAATCTGCATTGCATTGGGCATTGAGGCGGGAAAACAATCCTGCCAAAACACAGCAAAACAATACTATGATATTTCTTGTCTTCATGGTGGGGGCCAATGAGGACTTACGAAGTTAAGTCAAATACAGGAGTTTATCAAGCGCATAAAAACTTGATAGGTATGGGAAGGTTAAGCTTTATAACAAACCGATTTGGCAGCTTTCACAATACGTTCAACACTAGGCAGATAAGCTTCTACAAAAACACCTGCATAAGGCAAATTGGTATCTTGGCTAGTAATTCTGTGTATTGGAGCATCCAAGTAATCAAAAGCACGCCTTTGAACAATATGGCTAATTTCGCTGCTGATGCTGGCAAGCGGCCAGGCCTCTTCAACAATTACCAAGCGGTTGGTTTTTTGCACACTGCGGATTACTGCGTCGTAGTCAATGGGACGAACGGTGCGCAAATCGATGAGCTCAGCATCTATCCCTTCTTTTGTAAGTTCTTCTACAGCAGCATGGGCGCGCAACATCATTTTACCAAAAGAAACTATAGTAACGTCATTGCCTTGCTTAACGACATCGGCAACCCCAATTGGAATTGTGTATTCTCCTTCAGGTATCATGCCTTTAAGCCCATACATTTGCTCGCTTTCCATAAATATCACAGGGTTTTCATCTCGAATGGCAGATTTTAACAAACCCTTAGCATCTGCTGGATTGCTGGGCACAATGACCTTTAAGCCAGGAGTATTTGCATACCAGTTTTCAAAATTTTGACTGTGTTGTTGTGCCAATTGTCCAGCACTGCCTGTTGGGCCCCTGAACACCATGGGCGCCAGGTATTGCCCATTGCTCATGCTGTTGATTTTAGCAGCCGCATTTATCACTTGGTCAATTGCTACCAATGAAAAGTTAAAAGTCATAAATTCACAAATGGGCCTTAACCCGTTCATGGCTGCACCTACTGCAATACCGGCAAAACCAAGTTCTGCAATCGGGGTGTCGATTACACGCTTAGGGCCAAACTCATCGAGCATGCCTTGGCTTACTTTATATGCTCCATTGTATTCTGCTACTTCCTCGCCAAGCAAAAATACGCGTTCATCGCTGCGCATTTCCTCTTGCATGGCTTCACGCAATGCTTCTCTGAATTGAACTTCTCTCATAAAATCTTTCCAATCGGACTACAAAAGTAACAAAATCACTTCTAATTAAGGGACATCTGCATTTTATATGTAATATATTGTATCGGGGTTCAATATTATAGACCCTTTGGCGTTATTAAACATGAACAGGGTATGAAAAGGGTGTATTGCATACTGCTATGTATTTTGGTTTTTCAAACTGAAAGCTTTGCTAAGGCTGAAAAGTTTGAATTTTATGGCAATGAAATTCAAATTGACATCAATGAAAAACTTCAAACCTATAAATTAAACAATTCCCAGTTTAGCGACAAAAACATTGACATGCATCTGAAAAACCTGCACAAGTTGGGCTTGACCAAAGTCTTTGGATATTTGAAGCAAAGGGCTGACAGTCTTTTGCTTGACGATGTAGGATATTTTCAGCTGGTAAAGGTATTTACGGTTAAAAAATTCCCTCAGCAGAGCAATGAATTTAGAAAATTACTGGCCTATTTTGGTTTGAGAAATGCCGGTATGGACGCCCTATTAGCGGGCAAAGCCAATTATATCAATTTGTTTGTGAATTTGAACAAGGAAGTCGATGGTGGTTTTCAAATGGAATTTAATGGCAAAAAATATTACAGTGCCACTTCAGACAAAATACCTTTCAAGGAAATGACCATTTTTCACCGGAATATGTTCATAGATTCTGCAGCAAATGCCATTCAGTTTAAGATGAATGCATTGCCAATTTTAGGTAAGGAAATTGCAACTAAAACCAGAACATTTAGGTACGGAAACCGCAATTTTAGTTTGAATACACAGTTCAAAAAACATTTGGTAGATTACATGAATGATTTGCCAAGATTTAGAACAGGCGTGCATTTATACGCGGTTGCACTGAGTTCTGAAGCAGAAAAGTCAATAGACGACAGCATGCAAATGTGGTTGAAAAATTTGGACCAAAACAGGCAGTTGGAATTTATTTTGGCTATGGTTCAAAAAGCATTTCCGTATAAAGCTGATGCCGATTATTTGGGCAGGGAAAAACGCAATTTCATTGAGCAAACACTTGCCGATGAATTTACAGATTGCGAGGATAAAGCTGCACTTTTTTGCTATTTGGCTAATAAATACCTGAATAAAAAGACAATTTTAATTTACAGTAAAAAAGCTACACATGTAACTGCTGCAATTGAGTTAGATAAGGCAGCACCTGGTTATAATTTTAAATACAAAGGCAAGGGCTATATGATTTGTGAAGGTGCTTGTGTAGGATATAAAATGGGCGAAACCATTCTTAAAGAGGAGGAAATTGCAAAGGCTGAAATATTTGAATAGGATATATTAAGACCCCAAACGTTTGCGAATAATAAAATCAATTTTATCGTACAATTGGCGGGGCGATAATTTGCGCCAACCCATATCATCAAGTTCGCCTCCAAAACTAAGGTAGTAATCAATTTTGGTTTTGCGAAATTCATCGAGTACATGATCTCTAAAATTCATAAGTACCACCCAGCCATTTTCTACCTCTTGAAACCACTCTTCATAATAACTGTCGTCTGAAGCATGAAAGTTGAGTACATTTTCACCAATAATGATAAATTTATCGATACCTTCATCCATCATCAATTCAATGACATCGCGTTTTAACAACATAATATCGTTGTACAAAGCATCGTTCCACTCACCTATTAATTCTATGATAGCATAACCCTCTTCATATTCAGAATATAAAATTTTCATGTACAGTGTTTGGGAACCAAATTCATCCCATTGCGGATGGATAAGATAATTGTACACGGCATGCTCAAAGTGGAATTCACTGTACTCCCTTTCAAAGAAAGGTGACCTCGGATCTTCGGAGGCTTTATACAGAGGCAACCAGCTAAAATAGGGTTCAATATAGTGCATGCGTTTGCAAAGTTAGTACAGAATAAAAAGCTTCTAATGCTTCCTTTAATTAAATTTAAGCTTTGGTGTTTTCCTCTCCATTCTCGTTGCTTATTTATTCCACCTTATATTTGCCCTGTGCAGCGCAAGTTTATTGGCAATCTTTTTATTTTACAATTGCTCAATTGGTTGGTAAAACCGCTGTGGATATTTGGCATTGACAGATTGGCCCAAGTGCAATTGGGTGATGAATGGTATGGCAAGTATTATGTGGTGTTTAGCTTTGGGTTGCTTTTTAATATTTTACTTGATTTTGGATTGAACAATTATGTGGCAGCAAAAGTTGGCAAGGATGGCAATCCCAATGCAGCACTTCCTGTAGCCAAGCTTCGGATTTGGCTTGCATTTGCGTATATATTTGTTGTATTGGCTTTAGGAATTTGGCAGCAGTTTGACCCTGTAATTTTATTGCTGGTAATTGCCAACCAGTTGTTGGCCGGTTTTGTGCTGTTTTTCCGTTCTATATTGCAAGGTAGGCATTTATTTAGGACCGATAGTTTGGTTTCGGTATTGGACAGAATAGTTGCTATAGTTTTATGTGGTATTTTGGTTTTTGGTGATGGATTTAAAGCATATAATGGAGTATTGTTTTTTTTAGGGGCCCAAACACTAGGGTACTTTCTGGCCTTGATCATTTCAATTTGGTTTGCCTTTAAAGGTGCAAATAAAAGCGAACAAAAATTGGATCAATTGCCCATACAAGAGTTGCTAAGAAGTTCTGCATGGTTTGCTGTTCTTGCCTTTTCAATGTCAGTATTTACCAGGTTGGATGCACTTATGATAAAGAACTTAAGTTCCAATGGATATGCAGAAGCGGGATTGTATGCACAGAGCTTTAGGTTATTGGATGCAGCCCTTATTTTTTCTTCTCTTATAAGCACCATGTTGTTGCCAGTTTTAAGCCGAATGATTCAAAACAAGGAGGAAACCGATAAGCTTGTTTGGCTAAACTTGCGCATTGTATTGTTTGTGGCAATTCCGGCTGCTTTAGCCGCATGGTTTTTTGGTGGGGATATTCTTAATATGTTGTACCAAGAAACGTATTCTAACCCTCAAGAATTTTTGCAATCTCAGGCTGTATTTGTGCCATTATTAACCTGTTTTATTCCCATGTCATTAATCCATATTTTTGGTACTTGGCTTACCGCGGGAAATCAAATTAAGACACTTTCTTATTTGGCCATAATTTCTGTTTTGGTAAATGTAGGGGTTAATTATATAGCAATACCGAGGTATGGTGCAGTTGGCGCGGCATGGGCATGCTTGCTTACTCAAAGTTTGTTTGCATTCTTATGTGTTGCCATAGCCATTAAGAACGGAGCCATTAGAATGGATTTGAACCGCATTTTTATGCTGGTTATTTGGATATTAACAGCTGTTTTGGTATTTTATTTTATCGAGAAAAATATTCCTGGAATTGCAGGCATGTTAAGTGCTTGTTTGGCTTTTGTTGTGGCCACTTTATTGAGCAGAATATTTCATACAGAATTGATAAAATTATTCAGAAAATAAATATTATTAATCAATATCTAAAAACTCTTTGTTGTGTTTTTGAGTTGGTTTAATAAATTGGCTCAATAGAAACCAGATGAAAGAGAAAACAATACAAGCCAATAAAATGAATATGGAGTATTGCACATCATAAACCCGCAAGGCAATTGCGGCTATTAGGCACAGTTTTGCAATTATCCCCATTATAAAGATGCCCAATACTTGGGTTCGTTTATTTGTAGGAATTCGGTTGTATTGAATTACCTCAAAAGCGGTGCCGATAAACGTAAAAAGCACACCCAACCAAAACAACCACAATGTCCATTTTGCTTGTGGGGATACAAAAAAGGAAAGCAATAGTGCGAACCCAATGGGTTGAACAAGTCGTAAAATGCGTTTCATGTCCTAAAATTTAGGGCAAAGCAATGCCTCAGGCATATAACGGAAAACGCACCATCAAAGTGTGTACTTCGGCTTTCACTTCTTCCAAAACCGAGGGATTGCTATGATTGCTCAGTGCTTTATCAATTAAAGCGGCTATGGTTTCCATATCGTTTTCTTTCAACCCACGGGAGGTAACAGCAGCTGTTCCAAGGCGCATGCCAGAGGTAACAAAAGGACTGCGCGTTTCGAAAGGCACGGTATTTTTATTAATAGTAATATCACAAGCTACCAAAGTATTTTCAGCCAGCTTCCCTGTGAGGGCATCATCACCTTTGGGTCTTAAATCTATTAGCATAAGGTGATTGTCGGTTCCACCACTTATTACCGCATAGCCTTTAGCTACCATGGCATTGGCCAAAACGGAAGCGTTATTTTTAACTTGTTGCTGGTATTCTTTAAATGCTGGCTGCAAAGCTTCACCGAAAGCAATGGCTTTAGCGGCAATTACATGTTCCAAAGGACCCCCTTGGGTTCCTGGGAAAACAGCGCCATCTAAAACAGCACTCATCATTTTGGGTTCGCCCTTTAGGGTTTTTTCTCCCCAAGGGTTTTCAAAATCTTTACCCATCATGATTACACCGCCCCTAGGACCGCGAAGGGTTTTGTGGGTAGTGGTTGTAACAATATGGCAATGTGGCAATGGATTGGTAAGCAAACCTGCCGCAATTAAACCTGCAGGATGGGAGATGTCTGCCAACAATAGGGCGCCAACAGAATCCGCAATTTCACGCAATCTGGCATAATTCCATTCTCTACTATAGGCACTGGCACCGCAGATAATGAGTTTTGGTTTTACTTCTTCTGCTTTGGATGCTACTTTTTCATAATCGATCATTCCGGTTTCTTGTTCTACTCCATAAAATGATGGAACATACAATTTGCCGCTAAAATTTACGGGAGAACCATGGGTGAGGTGCCCACCATGGCTAAGGTCGAAACCCAAAATACGGTCACCAGGTTTCAATATGCCCAACATTACTGCTGCATTTGCTTGTGCACCGCTGTGGGGTTGTACATTGGCCCAAGCAGCTCCAAAAAGTTGCTTTAACCTATCTATGGCCAACTGTTCAATTTGATCCACCACTTCACAGCCACCATAATATCTTTTTCCCGGCAGTCCCTCGGCATATTTGTTTGTAAGTACAGAACCCATGGCATCCATGACCTGCTGACTAACAAAATTTTCGCTTGCAATGAGCTCTATACCTTCTTGTTGGCGATGAAGTTCCTTATTGATGAGAGAGAAAACCAGTTCGTCTCTTTGCTGATTAGATTGTGAATTGTTCATGCTTTGGCTTTGCAATTTTAAGGAATTAATGTCAATACCAAAGGCAGTTCATTGGAATACAAGTCAAATCTCCGAAATTCGCCCACATTGTATGAACCTCAATAAGAATTTTCTGAAGCAAGCAGGCTTGTTTCTGCTCTTTGTTTTCGGCTTTTGGGCCATTTCAGCAGTTTATTTATCTCCTGCTATAGGCGGTGAAAAAGTATTGCGACAAGGTGATATGCAACAGTCAAGGCTGATGCGTGCCGAAATGGATTCATTTAAGGCCAGGTATGGCGAATATCCGGGATGGACTGATGGTTTGTTTAGCGGCATGCCCACCAATATGGTTACTGGTATCCCTACTGGTAACATGGTGTATAAATCGGGTGTAGCAGAATTGTTCCATCTGGTAAAAACACCATTCAATTTTCTATTTGTGGCCATGCTCAGTATGTTCATTTTGCTTTTGTCATCGGGAGTAAACCGCTGGCTGGCAGCTGCGGGGGGTATTGGTTATGCCTTTATGACATTCAGCATTACCAGTTATGAGGCAGGACACATAACCAAGGTATTGGCAATGGGGGTAGCCCCGGGAATGCTTGCTGGTATGGTGTATTTAAGCAGAAAATACTATTTACTTGGGACTGCTTTGTTGGGTGTGTTTTTTACTTTAACACTGGGCTATTTCCATTATCAAATCGCCTATTATGCTGGAATTGTTGTGGGAATATATATCCTATTTGAGGTAGTTGGTTCCCTTTTGAATAAGGATATAAAACATGCATTATTAGCAGGTGGGTTAGCCGTGTTAAGCCTTACCGCAGGTGTGATGACCAATTTGGGGAAAATCATTGATACCCAAGAATATGCGAAAGCAACCATGCGTGGTGGCTCTGAGGTAGTGAGTGAAGTGCCCAAAAATGGCCCACGAGAAAATAATTCGCAGGTGGCAAGCAAAGGTTTGGATAAAGAATATGCCTTTGCTTGGTCATACAGTCCTGTAGAGTCATTTACCTTGCTCATTCCCCGCTTTGTTGGGGGCAGCTCTGGTGAAAGTATAGGTGAAAATGAAATCACCAATGACGATTCACGTTTGCCGCTATATTTTGGAGAACTAAGATTTACTAGTGGACCGGTTTACATTGGTGCTGTATTTATATGCTTGTTTATTTTGGGAATTGTAACTGTAATTGTTTTGGGTAAAACCGATTCTCAAAAATACAGGTTGGCAAAAACCATTATGTGGTTTTCTATAGCCGCAACAGCTGTTTCTTTAATCCTCGCCTTTGGTAGGTTCTTCAGTTTAAACAACTTTTTGTTTGATGTTTTGCCCTACTACAACAAGTTCCGAACTCCCATGATGGCATTAAC
>JADYZD010000099.1 GCA_020853295.1 Bacteroidia bacterium
CTAGATTTGCAGATAAACCAAACTCGTGCACTGGCATAATGGCCCTAGTATTTGGGGTTATTTTAGATTCAACGGCATCAATATTGATGTTGAAAGTGCTCAAATCCACATCCACAAATATGGGTTTGGCACCCACCAATTCTACAACGTTGGCTGTTGCCACATAACTAAATGCAGGCACAATAACTTCATCACCATTGCATATGCCCAGGGCATGTAGAATTAGATGAAGGGTTGCTGTCCCATTGGAAACAGCAACTGCATGTTTGGCGCCAGTAATTTCACAGAATGCGGATTCTAGAAGTTCAACCTGCTTGCCTTGCACCAGCATGCCTGTGCGCAGCACCTCACTCACAGCTGCTATATCAGATTCCCGTATATCAGGAGTAAACAGGGGAATAAATGCGTTATTCATGCTTGTTGCCATGTTGCTGAACCTTTTAAATAGCCATTGTACCAAGCGAAAGGATAGCCAGATTCTGCTGTTTCGCCCATGTTAGAAATATTCAATTCCACAATAGATTCTAGTGAATCCAATGGAACACCATTAAAACGCGCCATGGTGATATTTAAATAATATTTGCCTGGATGCATGGCATTGTTTAAGGTGACTTTATAAGTATTGCGGCCTTTGCGAACTCCAAGGTTTACATTGTCGTAAACATTTACAAAATCCTGAATGCTTTCATTCAAACTATTTTTTATTTGTATGCCTATTAAAGCGCGATCGAGTTCTATTTCAGAATCAAAATCAATTTCTAGATGAATGGGACTGTTGTAGAAAAAATCGGATGTGGCTTCGTTTTTAAAATCGGATGTTTTAATACTGGTTATTCTGCCATCACCCGAATTCTGGAGGCTAGCACCTTCTGGAATGCTGCCATCACTCAATCTTTTTGCATTTGTTTTTAAATAGGAATCAATGGCTGTTTCGATATTGCTATCCAAAACCATTTTGCCATTGCGCAATAAAATACCTCTGGTACACAGGCTTCGAATGGTTCCCATATTGTGAGAAACAAACAACACCGTGCGACCTTCGCCACTCACAGATTTCATTTTTCCTACGCATTTCTCTTGAAACTCTGCATCACCCACTGCCAGTACTTCATCCACAATAAGTATTTCGGGTTCGAGGTGTGCAGCTACAGCAAAAGCCAATCGCACATACATGCCGCTGGAGTAGCGTTTTACAGGAGTATCGATATATTTTTGAATCCCCGCAAAGTCTACAATTTCATCAAATTTGCTGCGGATTTCTATTTTGGACATGCCCAAAATGGCACCATTTAAAAATATATTTTCTCGGCCTGTTAAATCCGGGTGAAACCCAGTACCTACTTCGAGCAAACTGCCCACCCTGCCTCTAATTTTAATAATCCCAGTGCTGGGTGCAGTTACCCTAGAAAGCACTTTAAGCAATGTGCTTTTGCCTGCCCCATTTTTGCCTATTATTCCTAAAACTTCACCTGAATTTACACTAAAATTAATGTCTTGTAGTGCCCAAACATACTTGCCCCCTGCCTGAGTTCTATCGTTTTCAGCAGTTTCAATTTTCGATTTAAAAATGGATTGTTTTATATCGCTTAATGCCGAACGCAAATTATACTCGCCAAGGCGGTATTTTTTACCTATATCTTCTACCGAAATGATCATTTAGATTTTATCTATAAAGGTACCTTCAGCCTTTTTAAATGCAACAATACCCGCCATAAAAACCAGGAATGCAAAGCCATAACTGTAGGCCAAAGCAGATGGCGAAAAATACCCTTGACCCAAGAATCCATATTTAAAACTTTCTATGATGGCACTCATGGGATTTGCCAAAATAATCCATTTATATTTTCCTGCCATAGAAACAGGAATAATTACGGAGCTCATATACAGGGCCAGTTGAAGAAAGAAACCAACAACAAAACCAATATCCCTAAAGCGGATACTTAAAGAACTCAGAATAAGGCCAATACCCAAGCCCAACATGCTCATGGCAATTAAATTTAGGGGCAATAAAAATGCTGTAATATTGGGTGTGATAGACGAATTGACCAAATAATAAAACCATATAGCCAAGAACAGTGAAAATTGAAGCGCGAACTTTAAAAGATTGCTAAGTGTAAGCGAAAAAGGCATCAACAATCTAGGGAAATATACTTTACCAAAAACATTTTGATTTTGATAAAAAGTGTTGCTGTTGTTTTGAACAACTGTGGCAAAATAACCCCAGGGAATCATACCACTTAAATAAAATAAAAACGGGGGAATTCCATCGGTAGATAATTTGCCGAAACCAGATAGAATGATGGTAAACGCAAAGGAAGACAAAATGGGTTGAATGAAGAACCATAGCGGCCCTAGAAGGGTTTGCTTATAAACAGAAACCACATCTCTTCTAAAAAACAAGAACAATAAATCCTTGCTTTTTACAATTTCTTTTAGTTGCAAATCCCACCATTTTTTCTTGGGGGTGATAATAATATCCCAGTCTTTATTGTCCAATTTTTTTAAGTATTTGTTTGGGCAATTTTATTTTTAAAACATGCCCAAAATTGTCAAAATGAATAAGGGCATAATCATCGGCCCCTAAACGAATTATTTGTCCTTTAAAGTTTTTCAATGGCCCTTGCGAAACCGTTACTGCATCACCTTTTTCAAAGCCTTGATGGGG
This sequence comes from Bacteroidia bacterium, assembly GCA_020853295.1. Taxonomy (GTDB): domain Bacteria; phylum Bacteroidota; class Bacteroidia; order NS11-12g; family UBA955; genus JAGXTF01. The sequence goes on from JADYZD010000099.1 coordinate 2,666, forward strand.
GTCGAATTCAGAAACATCGTATCCAAATTCCACCACAGATTTAATGGTATTTAACTCTTTTAAACTGAGTGTAGCATCGGCACCATTGTACTGTAAATATTTTACTACGCTTGGAATTTGCAATACCAAATCGCGCTGGGCTGCTTTGGGTTGAACAAAAAGGTATCCATTAAACAACGGAACCTCCACCCATTTTTTTCTATCACTCCACTGCCGCAAAGATTTTACGAGGGGCAAATAGCAAGCCACTTGGATTTTTGACAGCAATTCTTCCGTTTTTTTTTCTTGACGGCTGGCGACATAAATAACTTTCCAAGGCAACTCCACAAGCGTAAAATCAAAGATAAAACCAGTACACAGCTTCGCCCCTTCAGTCCCATGTACGGGACCCACAGTTTGATTGAAAACCGTATACAGCGCGGCTTTTAGCTACTCCACAATAAAAGTGGTTCTGTATTGTTTTCGGCTATTTTTAACAAACTAAAATCCGCAGGGAGAAATGTGATATAACGTATTCTTCTGTGGATTTTTGTTTCTGCTTTTTCTACGAGTTCTGCCAGATATACCTTGTCGATATCTCCAACAAAAACCAGATCAATAATATCGCCATCAATACCTCTGGCAAGACTTCCTGTGAGGTACACTTGTTCTAAAGAACCCAATCTTTGGATTACATGTTCTACAATTCTATCGAGCCCAATGTATTTGAGAACAATATTGTGAAGTTCCCTAAAAAGTGGATGCCCGGTATTGACACGAAATATTTTTTTCTTGCCATCGAGGTGTGAAGTAAGCATTTTGGCTTCTTCAAATCGATTGAGTTCTAAACGAATGGCATTTGTACTCTCCCCAAATTCATTCTCCAAATTGCGGAGATAAGAGGTAGCGTTGCTGTTCAAAAAGAACTTAAGCAACAGTTTTACGCGGGTTTTGGAAGAGATTAAGGTCTCAATCATGTTTGAGTAGTTTTATTACTCAATAATGTGCAAATATAAATAAAGAAAGTGATTTACATACACAAAAAGATGCGTTTAGGCCCCAAAATGCCGTGTTTATTGGACACCCTAGGCCCTTAAAAAAGGAGGTGCAAGGGAACTAGGCTTCTAGGTTTTCAACCACACCCATTGCGCTAAACTTGGCAATTCTTTTATCCACCAAAGTTTCAGGGCTTAGCGCTTTAAGCACTTTTAGTTCTTTCTTAATGGTAGATTTCACATTTTTATATGCCAATGCGGGATCATGGTGGGCGCCACCAAGGGGCTCATCAATGATGCCATCGATGAGTTTGTTTTTTAGCATATCGCCAGATGACAGTTTAAGGGCATCGGCAGCCAATTCTTTCTTATCCCAGGTTCTCCATAATATAGAAGAGCAGCTTTCGGGTGAAATAACACTATACCAAGTGTATTCCATCATGAGTACCCTATCGCCTACACCAATGCCCAAAGCGCCACCAGAAGCGCCTTCGCCAATAACGATACAAATTACAGGAACTGTAAGGGTGGCCATTTCAAACAGGTTTCTTGCAATGGCTTCACCTTGGCCTCTTTCTTCAGCTTCGAGACCTGGAGACGCGCCTGGGGTATCAATAAACGTAATAATTGGACGGTTAAATTTTTCAGCCAGTTTCATCAATCGAAGGGCTTTTCTATACCCTTCAGGGTTTGGCATACCAAAATTGCGCAACTGCCTTTGTTTGGTATTGCGGCCTTTTTGCTGCCCAATGATCATAACGGGTTCATTGTCGATCATCGCGAATCCGCCCACAATGGCTTTGTCGTCTTTTACTTGCCTATCTCCGTGAAGTTCAATAAAATCTGTGGCAATATTTTCAATGTAATCTAGGGTATATGGCCTATCGGGGTGGCGGCTAATTTGTACTTTTTGCCAACCGGTTAAGTTGGAATAAGTTGCTTTTTGGGTTTCTTCAATTTTTTGCTCTAGGGTTTGGATCATGTCTGTCATATCCAACTTGCCTTTTTCATGGGTTTCCTTAGATTTCTCAAGTTGTTCCATGAGAACAGTAATGTCTTTTTCAAAATCAAACCATTGTGATACTGCCATGCTGCCTTTTATTTTAGAGCATGCAAAATAACAGTATTTTTTCGAAACGGTTCAACAAAGCGGTCGAATACCCCTTTTTGCCCCATATAAAGGAGATGGGTGAACGGATTAAGGCTGTTGTGGGTTGAACAAGGCCAAATAATTGACATCTATGAGTTGATTGTGGCCAGTTCTAAAATCGCATTTGTGCAAACCTTCAATGCAAAAGCCCAAATTGGTAGCCAATTTCATGCTTTGTGTGTTTAAGGGATCAACGCGCGCTACAACTTTTGCCAGCTGAACACTTTTAAATAAGAACCCTATAAACTCGGCGGTGCATGCGGATGCGATACCCATACCGGACTGTTTTTGATCCACCATCCAAGCCATTTCACACTTAGGGGTGCGCCAATCAAAATTAAATGCCATGACACAACAAACGATTTCATTGGTCGCAACATTTTTGGCAATGGCTATCAGGTTTTTATTGTCTTTTCTGCCCTTTATTTTTTCTGAAATCCATTTTTTTTCTGAGGATTTGCCTGTTGAAAGATGGGCTACAGTTACGGGAAAAGGCGCTAAAAAAGATGGTGTATTATTTTGAATAAATTTTGCAAATAAAGGGAGGTCCTTTTTTTCTATTTCTTGAAAATGCAATTCGATATTGGCTACAGAGAATTTGGTTTTAAATACAAAGGGAATACTCATAAATGTGGAATGCTTAATTCCAGCGCAATATCTTTAATTTTGCCGATATGGCAGGCAGAATAGAAAAATTATTCGGGATAAAATACCCCATAATACAAGCCGGAATGATATGGTGCAGTGGATGGGAGTTGGCAGCTGCTGTGAGCAATAGCGGTGGTTTGGGGATTATAGGCAGCGGAAGCATGTACCCTGATGTGCTAAGGGAACAAATAAAACAATGCAAACTGGCTACAGAAAAACCTTTTGGCGTAAATGTGCCATTGCTGTATCCCGACATTGAGAAACACATGGATATTATTGTGGAAGAGGAGGTGAAAATAGTTTTTACCAGTGCAGGCAACCCTGCGACCTGGACAAGCTGGTTAAAAGAACGCGGAATTACAGTGGTGCATGTGGTGGCCAACACTAAGTTTGCCAAAAAATGTGAAGAGGTGGGTGTAGATGCCATCGTGGCTGAGGGTTTTGAGGCTGGTGGTCATAATGGAAGGGAAGAAACCACCACCATGGTATTGATACCCATGATTAAAGAGGTGTGTGGCTTACCGCTGATAGCGGCAGGCGGCATAGGCAGTGGCAAAGCCATGGCTGCGGCACTGTGTTTGGGTGCAGATGCGGTGCAAGTGGGCAGCAGATTTGCGGCAAGTGTGGAAAGTAGCGCGCATGAGAATTTTAAAAATACCATAATCCAAACTGGAGATGGGGCTACTGAGTTGACTTTGAAAGAATTGGTGCCGGTGCGTTTGATAAAAAATGCTTTTTACCATCAGGTACAAGAAGCCTATAAACGGGATGCTAGTGTAGAAGAATTAAAGGCATTGCTTGGACATGGGCGGGCAAAAAAAGGCATGTATTTGGGAGATTTAGAAGAAGGTGAATTGGAAATAGGACAAGTAAGTGCAACGATTCATGAGATAAAACCTGCCGGTGAAATTTTAAAAGAGATGGTGGAAGAGTATAATTATGTAATAGGAAAAATAGAGACTCTTTAAACCCATATTTTGCCGGTTTCTCGGTTTGCATTGAATTTGGAATTTTATATTTTGGAATTCTTTAAAACTCGATAATACAAATCATAGAAAGAAGGTAGTTATTCAAAATGGGCCATCCAGAATTATCGACAACGAATGGATGAAGGCGAATTCATCGCACCTGGGATTTCCAGATTTCCACATTCAATTTTAGGCTCGGTTGCGGCCGATTTATGATTCCCGTGGCACAAATTTTGTATTTAATAGACCATGCATAGAATTTGCGCAATTATTTTATTTGCAACCTTTACTTATTCCCAAGCACAAGTTCGTTTTTCAGATACAATTCGCAATCTTGGAACCATTGCCCAGGGCGCCAAAATCAGTTTCAATATCCAAATTTACAACCCCGATTCTACCACAGTAACCTGTAAATTATCTCACATTTGTGGATGCACAGAATTTAACAAAACAAAATATATTTTAGGGCCAAAAGAAAATTTGGAAATACCTATCATTTACCATAGCAGTGGCAATGCCGGCAAGGTAGATCGTGGTTTTTATGTTGAATATTTGTTTCAAAATAAAATTCAAAAACAAAAAATACATTTTACGGCTTTTGTCGATACGGTTAGTCCTTTTACAACACCTGTTTTGGATACATTTATTTGCTATCGTTTTGATCGCACAAGCATTGATCATGGGTGTGTAACAGAAGGACATCATCAGCGATTTGTTTATACATTATACAATTGTTCCAAAAAACCTTTGGTAATAAGCAATGTTCAGAGCAGTTGCGGATGTGTTACCCCTAAATGGCGCAGAGAGCCCATAAAACCAGGAGAAACTGCTGAAATTATTGCTGAATATAATACAAATGGAAGACCTGGTTATTCTCAAAAAAATTTAACTGTACATTTTGAAAACGGAGCTACAGTGGTGTTAACCTTAATTTGCAAAGTGATTCTTTCGGAGTAAATAAACTCTCAATTTGAGGCGAATATTGGTATTAAAAATAAGGGGTTGAATTCTATCTGTGATTGAACAAAATAAAAATCCTCTTTTTCCCTTATTTTCGCAGGGCCTATGGCCATCCTTAGTCAAATCATATTTGCCCTGATGCTCGGCATTGCTGTTTGGTTGTTTGCCAAACAGGTGCGCTTCATCCGCCGGAATATTCTTCTGGGACGCGACATTAAACTCAACGACAATCCTGCAGCACGATGGAAACAAATGGCTTGGGTAGCCATGGGACAAAGCAAAATGGTGAAAAGGCCAGTTGCTGGTATTTTGCACTTGTTTGTGTACGTGGGGTTTGTACTTATCAATATTGAGGTATTGGAGATATTGATTGACGGGTTGGCAGGTACACATAGGGTGCTTTCATTTTTTGGACCCCTGTATGATTTTGCCATTGGATTTTTTGAAATACTGGCATTGTGCGTATTGGTTGGTTGTGTTGTGTTTTTATTCAGAAGACATGTTGTAAAACTGGCCCGTTTTCAAAAGCCTGAATTAAAAGGCTGGCCCAATAAAGATGCAACTTTGATATTGATTACAGAGATTGTGCTTATGGCGGCTTTGTTAAAAATGAATGCCATGGACCAAATATTACAAGGTCATGGGCACGAGCATTACAAAGCTGTGGGTAGTTTTCCCATTAGCCAATATTTGGTTCCTTTCTTTTCAGGATTTTCTGATCCTATCTTGGTTTTTTGGGAACGCGCCATGTGGTGGTTCCATATTGTGGGCATTTTCATTTTTATGAATTACTTGCCTTATAGCAAACACTGGCATATTGTGATGAG
>JADYZD010000100.1 GCA_020853295.1 Bacteroidia bacterium
CGAATGGAGAAAACAAACCTTATTATGCAAAAGGTGAAGATGGAAAATGGTGGGTTTATGTGCGTGCAGAAGACAAGAGCCTACTGGCAAGTAAGACTACAGTAGATTTTTTACACCGCAAATACAGCGATGTTGAAACCCTTTTGGAAATGGGCAAGTTGGAAAAGTTGATTTTGGAATTTATTGCCAGCAAAGAAAAAACCACTTTAAATGAGATTTGCAAAAAATTCAATTTGGGCCGCAGGAGGGTATCGCGGATTTTAGTAGACCTTATGTCTTTGGATGTAGTGCGCAGTCATACCATAGAAAAAGTAGAATTTTACACTAGTGTAAATGTTTAGAAAAGGTTGGTGTAATTATCGGGTTTTAGGCTTTTATGCCAATGGTGGTAGAGTCCATTTACACGGCTTCTGAATGGGCAAATTCCAGCTTTATAAAACCTAAAAAAGAGGTCCCAATCTTCCTTGCCCCAAGTTTTTATTTCTGCATCATACATGCCTGTTTTTTCAAGTTGAATTTTGGTAGCTGCAAACAATCCAGTGCCAGCTGTAAACCATTTCCAAGCTTTGTTTTCTTCAGAAATTTGCCATTGGCATATTGGAAACCAAGCTGAATTTTTATTTACATTTTTGCGAATCAAAAATTCAATATTTTGAGGCAAAGAAATATCGGCATCACAAACAAAAATCATATTCCCAGGTGCTTGTTGAATGGCATGGTTAAACACATTTGCCCTAAAAAAGGGTTCGTTAATTGATGAAAAAACCAACTCGCCTTTCCATATATTTTTAATTTCTTGTTCCAAATTTAGAACATCTGTGCTACCACAATCGGCTATAGACAAGCCAAAGGATTTGACGCCTGTACTTGCAGTAATACTGGGGATAAGGTGTTTTAGGAGCATTTGACTGCGGTTGTAAGTGCCCACACATATCCATATAGTTTCTGAATTGTTTTTATAAAACCATCTAGAAAAAAAACCTTTTAAATCTGTAAAAATAGTTTGCCATCCAATCCATTTTCGTTGGGGGGAATTCAATAAAAACCAGGCAAAAGATTTTAACATAAACTTTAGAATTTATAATATTTATTTAAAATGGAATCGCACATTTTTTCTGGATTTTCCCAATCCCAATTGAATTCATCAATTTCAGATTTTTGTTCAGTTCTGGAGTGTAAATATGAACGGTCATAATAATCCATAAGTATGGTAGCCCATTGCTCTATTTGGTTTGCGGCTAGTGCGTCTAATGCCAATTTTAATTGTAAACCCCCCAATCTCTTTTTTATTCTTTCAGTACATTCAGCCAATTCTAAGGCATCAAAATGTCCATATTCTTTAATAATACGTTGCAATCGGGTTTCAAATGCTACATGAATATCCACTATTTTGGAATGCTGAAGTTGGTTCCAAAGTGCAGCAGGTATTACATTAGAACCTATTCTTCGACTTTCGTTTTCTGTAAATATTACTTGGGTAAAATCCATTTGTTGCCATTGATGAAACAAGAGATTTTCAAACATTTCATTGCTGGGCTGAGGTTTTTGTCCAAGACCACCCAATGCACTTCCTTTATGGTTGGCCAATCCTTCTAAATCCAATATTTGGGCGCCTTTGTTCTTGAGCAAATGCAGTATTTCTGTTTTTCCTACACCGGTCATACCACTGAGCACCACCAATTTTGTTTGGTTTTGAAACGCCTGAATTGCTTTGGTTCTGAAACTTTTATAACCGCCTTTAATGAGTTTTTGGGGGGTGCCACCCCATTCTAAAATGGAGGCTGAAATTTGGCTGCGCAGGCCACCCCGCCAGCAATAAAATACTGGGTTTTGATGTGCTACAGCATGAAATGCATCGTACAAATCTGCGAATCTGGGTCCTGCCAATTCATAACCCAACTTTACTGCTGCGGCCCTGCCAGCTTGCTTATAAAGGGTGCCAACTGCTTTCCTTTCTTCATTTCTGAGCAAGGGAATATTGACCGCGCCTGGAATATGGGCATGTTCAAATTCCAACTCGCTTCTTACATCAACAAATAATTGATTTGGGTTTTGAAGAAATTCATCAATATGGACTTGGGCAGGCATACATTTAGCCGTTCACTTCTTCCAAAAGAGTGCGGAAAGCCAAAACCCTTTCACCGTATTTTGCTTTGGTTTTTTCCTGCAAAATTGGGGCATATTCATTTTTGTATTTTTCGTAATCTTTTAAAGTATTTGCATGGTATTGTATGGCAAAATTTACACCTGTATCGCCGGTAACATTGCTAAGCACTTTAAGAATTTTAAAATCTGTAAAGCATCCTGTAGACATTACTTCAGGAATGTGCACTTCACACATCCATTTCAGCCAATCTTTTGAAATTTCGGCTTCTAAACTGCAAGTAACGTTGTATACAATCATAACTGTGGCAACGAAACCCGAATATGGTAGTGTTCCATAATTAAGTTGGCCAGTAATTTTTTACAAGCAACTTCTGCAGTTTCAATGGCAGCATTGTGGTCAGCAGCCTCTATTTCCATGGTAATAAATTTGCCTACCCTTACATTTTGAACATTGTTCAGACCAATAGACGGCATGCTGTGTGTAACAGCTTTCCCCTGAGGGTCCAATAGGCCTTTGTGGGGTAAAATTTCAATTTCTGCTAGGAATTTCACACTGCAAAGTTAATGCGAACATTTCTGAATCACTTGATTTGTGGTTGTACTTTTTACCTTTGTGGCATGCAACGACTTGTAGTGCTTACCGGAGCAGGAATTAGCGCTGAAAGTGGGATAAGTACATTTCGCGATTCTGGAGGCCTTTGGGAGGGCCACCGTATAGAGGAGGTTGCAAGTCCTGAGGGCTTTGCCGCCAATCCCCAATTGGTATTGGAATTTTACAACAAGCGCCGTCAGCAATTGCAACATGTGGTTCCAAATGAGGCACATCTTATTTTACGCGAATTGGAAAAATTTTATGATGTTACCATTGTTACACAAAACGTGGACGATTTGCATGAAAGGGCAGGTAGTTCCAAAATAATCCACCTGCATGGTGAATTGAAATATGCATGCAGTAGCTGGAACAGGGCAGACAGGGTTTATTTGGGGACTAAAGACATCAAATTGGAAGATTTGGCTGCCGATGGTTCACAATTGCGCCCAGATATTGTTTGGTTTGGCGAGGCTGTTCCTAAAATGGATGAAGCCGTCATTGCCACCCAAAAAGCCGATATATTTGTAGTGGTAGGTACATCGCTTGAGGTATACCCCGCCGCAAGTTTGGTGGGTTTTGTGCCCTACCACAAACCGGTATATATCATCGATCCACACCGGCATAAAGAATTGCAGAATCCTCATATTCATGTAATTTCGAAAACTGCAACAGAAGGAATGAGAGACTTGTATGTTAATTTGGCAGCCGATGAAGTGGATTAATTTTTTATCAATTGCATGTTTTGCAGCATTATTGGCTTCTTGCACCAGCACTACCAGTAAAACCGCTGTTACCGATTCTGCAGTACAACCCAAACCCAGTATTCAAGATAAGGCAAACACCAATCAACCTGAAGTTTTGGTAACTGCGGAAGACGGATTTATTAAAACCCGTCAGCGCAATGAAACCTTTTTATTTGGCAAACAAGTTACCTGCAAACCTGGAAATATGGTGGCGGGAATTCAAAAAGAATTGCCAGA
>JADYZD010000101.1 GCA_020853295.1 Bacteroidia bacterium
ATCAGGGTGCACAATTTGACGCCGATGGAAACTTGGTAAACTGGTGGACAGAAGAAGACATTGTGAAATTTAAGGAAAAAGGAAAATTGCTTGCTGCCCAGTACAATTCTTACGAAGCATTGCCAGGGAAATTTGTAAATGGTGAATTTACTTTGGGGGAAAATATTGGTGATTTGGGCGGTGTATTCAGCGCTTATGAGGCGTTGGGCCTTTATTTGAAGCGAAGCAAAGAAACCGAAAAAATTGATGGCTATACGCCAGAACAGCGTTTCTTTTTAAGTTGGGGTACCATTTGGAGGAATAAAATTCGCGACGAAGAATTGGAAACCCGCTTAAATACCGACCCCCATTCTCCAGGCTATTTTAGGGCATTGGGACCATTGCAAAACCATGATGGATTTTACAAAGCATTTAATGTAAAACCCGGAAATAAAATGTATCGGGCAGATAGCCTTAGGGTGAAAATTTGGTAAGCGCCTGTCTGTATTTAATACGCTAATTTTGAAAATAGGGATTCCTAAATTGGAATCCCTATTTTCGTTTCGTGAATTTTGAGATAAAAAAGATAGCGATTTTAATCCGCATTCTGATGGCTCTAGAGCTCATTCGGGTGGTGCAGGTGGTTTTTGCTTACTTTTTATCGAATGGCAAAACCATGGCCCACGATCAATGGATATTTGGGTTCTTGGCAGTTGCAGCTCCTGCCCTGGTGTTTTTAAATTACAAGCGACAATGGACCGCAATAATTACAGCGTTTGTGATTTATAAATTTGATTTTGTTTTCAATTGCAACAGCATTAGTACCGCAGTATTTACCTTTTTGTGCTTCTTTATTTCAGCATATGAGTACTTTGTAATTGCTGTTAAATCAGAACAAAAATCGGGCAATTTAGAAGTGATTATTGCTTTGTTGTGGTTGGCTTATGGTTACATCAATTTAACCAGTGCCTGGAACCATCTTGAAGACCCATATTGGAGAAATGGGAATGCCATGGAGTTGTTTTTTTCCAACCCCTATTACAGCGCATTTTATTCATTTTTTAGAAATGTACAACACCAATTCCCCGGTTTTAGTCGGGTATTTTTCCAAATGCTCACTTGGGGAATCATGGCATTTCAATTCATTATTGTTCCCTTATATTTTTTTAAGGCGGGCAGAATAATGCTCAGAATTTGGTCGGTATTATTGTTAATTACCATTGGTGTATTTCTTAAAATATCGTTGTTGCCGCATTTTACTTTAATATTGGTTTTGCTGGTATTGTTTAGAAAACCTACGGCCCCAATTTATTTGGGCATGTTAAGGCCTAAAAACATGCATTTAACGCAATTAAAAACCACCGCACTGGTGTTTTATTCCATTTGTATTTTGGGATTGTTGTTGCACACACCAAAGGTAAATAAAGCTGCAGACCAAGTGTTTTGGAGCATAAGGGAATGGGATACCAAACTGTGGTTGAACCGAAAACTCGCCATGTTTGGAATACACAAACCCGATGTGTTTAACACCAACCATGTAGAAGGTGGACAGCGTTGGTATGTAATTTATAGAATAGAAAACAAGCAGCGCAAATTGGTACCATTTTTCGACACCCAAGGTGCCCGACTTTCCTATTCCGGTTTTGACCCTTTGTTATTGCGCAACCACGGTTCTGATTATTTGTATTTTGGCAACACCGTGCAGTATGTTTTGGGGAATGATACAGTGACTTATCAAAATTCGGCTACACCTTATAGATTTAAAGGAAACTCATTAACCCGACTCATTTCATTTGACTATTTCAGACGTGGGTTTGAGGGAGAAGTTTTTTATGAAGTGGATTTTTATGAACGGCCATTTAAAACCCAAAATGGGCATGCATCATGGAACACAGATGCAGTTAAAATGGGCAGTTCCACTTTCTTAATGAAGGCATCGCAAATGCAGGAAGAATTCCCCAAAAAATTGACCCGTGTGGGGACAAAAATGCCTAGAAATTAGGCAACATTATTAAATTCAATGCAGGTGCTTTTTTAGAATAAATGGCGCTTTATTTAAGGATTATACATTGAACAAGAAATGCATACAATCCCCATCTTTAACCACATATTCTTTGCCTTCCACGCGCAGTTTGCCATTGGCCCTGCAAGCGGCTTCTGATTTTAAATCAATAAAATCATTGTAGGCAATTACCTCAGCGCGAATAAATCCTTTTTCGAAATCGGAGTGAATTTCACCCGCAGCTCCTGGCGCTTTGGTGCCTTCAGTAATGGTCCAAGCCCTTACTTCTTTTACGCCTACTGTGAAATAGGTGATGTAGTTCAGCAATTTATAGGCAGCTTTAATTAATTTTTCTACACCACTTTCTTTCAATCCCATTTCTTCTAGAAATACCTTTCTATCGTCATAGCTTTCCAATTCAGCAATTTCTGCTTCAATGGCGGCGGAGATGATTAAAATATCGGCATTTTCTGCTTTAATGGCTTCCTTTACTTTTTCTACAAAAGCGTTGCCATTTACCACAGAATCTGGGTCTACATTGCACACATACAAAACGGGTTTGTCGGTTAACAAATTCAGTTCTTTTATTAGGGCACGTTTTTCGGGTTCTATATCCAAAGTGCGGCCATTTTTGCCTTGTTCTAGGTGATTTTTAAAGGCTTCGCACACTTCTAACGTTCTGGCAGATTCTTTATCACCAGTTTGGGCTTGTTTGTAAATCTTTTTAATTTTTACATCCAAAGAATCCAAGTCTTTGAGTTGCAATTCCGTATCGATAATTTCTTTATCGCGCACCGGATCCACACTGCCATCCACGTGGATTACATTGGGATCTTCAAAGCAACGCAATACATGCAAAATGGCATGGGTATTTCTAATATTTCCCAAGAATTGGTTTCCCAGTCCATCGCCTTTGCTGGCGCCTTTCACCAAGCCTGCGATATCCACTATTTCTATGGTGGTAGGCACCAAGTTTTGGGGATTCACCAATTCTGCAAGGTGGCTCATGCGCACATCAGGAACGGTGATTGTACCTACATTCGGTTCTATGGTGCAAAAAGGGAAATTGGCAGCCTGCGCTTTGGCACTGCTTACTGCATTAAAAAGGGTTGATTTTCCAACATTGGGAAGACCCACGATTCCGCATTGAAGTGACATACTATTTTTAGTTAGGAGTTAGGAGTTGGGAGTGAAGAGTTGTTTAATTAGTTATTATTTGTTTGAGTTCTTTGTTGGTTCGACTTAGTAGTAACTAAAATTGCCGCCAAAATTCTACGAATTTCAGCAACATCTTCAATTAATAAATCTGTTTCCAATGTATTTGAATATTTGAGCAATTTAAGCCAATATTCAGTTTCGTTTGCTTCTTTAAATGCGATGCCCATTTTGTGCTGAAAATCTCTTTTCGACACGCCTGACAAAGCTTCATTTATATTTGCACCCACTGAGGTCCCCGACCGCAACAGCTGGTTGCTGAGTACGAATTCCTTTTTTAAATTTAAAGTTCTGTTTACTTCTACAATTTTAATCGCAAAATCGAATGCTTTCCTTAGTACGATTGAATCTTCTCTGTTTCCCATAATTCTAATTGACTTAATTTTATTATTTATATATTTAAATTAACTTATTTACTTTCTTTTACAAACGGACACATGTTTAATTTACGAGTTTGCAATTATAACTTCTCACTTTTAACTATCAACTATAAACTCTTAACTCTCAACTCCTAACTTCTAACTACTATATAAGGTCCCCTATGTCTTGAATAATTTTCTTAGCCAGTGCGTCGGCGGTGTTTTGGGTGTTGCTTTCGGCATAGATTCTGATGATGGGTTCTGTATTGCTTTTGCGCA
>JADYZD010000102.1 GCA_020853295.1 Bacteroidia bacterium
CCAAACACAGAATAGATATCAAAACAGGATTGGGTATGATGCTGCACGGTTACGACCAAAAAGCATTTGACAACCAATACCATCCATATGTAGAATACAAAGAAAAATACGATCAAATTAAATTCACAATTGCGGTACAAAGTCAATACAAAATCAACAGCAAAATCCGATTGAGAAGTGGGCTGATATTGAACCAACAATATTTTAATTTGAATCAAAACATTGCCAATAAAAACAAAGAATTGGTGAATTATTTATCGGCCAAAGACAATACCCAAATTCTACAGGCCTATTCCCAATTGCAATACCGTGCAGGTAGAAAATGGACCGTAAATCCTGGCATACATGCGGTGTATTTAACATTAAACAAAACAGCATCTGTAGAACCCAGGTTGGGAATTAAATACCAATTGGGTGCAAAAAATTGGCTTTCTGCCGGTTATGGAATACACAGTCAGGTGCAATCATTGGCCGCATACACTGTAAAAAACACAGCTGGTGCCATGCCCAATAAAAACCTAAAATTATCACAAGCCCAGCATTTTATATTGGGGTACGACCGTGTTTTTGGCAAATCATGGCATGTAAAAATGGAAGGGTATTTTCAACAATTGTACAACCTACCTGTATCGCCAGAAACCGGCAACACCTTTGGCTTGGTAAACAGTTTTGAGGGATATTACCAAGATACATTGGTAAGCAAAGGAAAAGGCCAAAATAAGGGCGTAGAAATTACCTTAGAAAAATTCTTTACAGGTTCCACTTACTTGCTGTTCACAGCATCCTTGTCCGACAGCAAATACACCGATGGACATGGCAAAGAATACAGCACCCGATTTGATATTGGACACACCCTATCTGTTTCTGCGGGCAAGGAATGGCGCATCCACCAAAACCGATTGGGATTGAACACCAAAATCATGTGGCTTGGGGGCATGCGTGAAACGCCAATAGATGTTGCTGCCAGCAAACTACAGGAAACCACGGTAAGGGATTTAACCCGCACATTTGAAGGGCAAAATCCCGATTATTTTAGGGCGGATATCAAAATCAGCTACAAAATCAACAAAAAAAGACACAGCTCCACTTGGAGTTTGGACATTCAAAATAGCAGCAACCACAAAAATATTGGCGGCAGTTATTTTGATCCCAAAGCGGGGAAACTCGTTTACTACACGCAGGCCCCGTTGATTCCCATACTTGCTTACAAACTCGAATTTTAATCATAAAAAAACCATGAAAAATACATTGAATTTCACCAAATTTCTCGCTTTTTTAGGCGCCACATTGGTACTCCTTTTATCCTCTTGCAACGGCGATGGGCTGGGATGTGTAAGGGGCTCAGGAATAACGGTTACAGAAGCCAGATCACTGAACAATTTCAGTCAAATAGATGTGCAATGCGATGCCATTGTGAATATTTATGAAGATTCTGCATACAGCTTTGTTGCTGAAGGCCAATCCAATATTTTGGAGAATTTAATTACCCATGTTTCTGGGGGAAAATTAATTATCAGAAATAGGCGATGTGTTCGGGGAAACTCCAAACTCATTATTACCATTCATGCACCCTCAGTTGCTGATATTGATTTGGCGGGCAGCGCAAACATTACCCTGCACAAAAAAGCCAATTTAAAATTAAGCACCTCCAGCTTCAAAATCAGTGGCTCTGGCAATATTGAGGTAGTGGGTACGGTAGAAACCAGCAATTTGTATACAAAAATCACTGGCTCTGGCGACCTGTATCTCACCACTACTGCAGTATGGGCTAACACCACCATTACCGGCTCTGGCAAAGTGGAAATGAGGGGCACTTGCACCACCCACGAAATTGACATTACCGGTAGCGGTAAAATCCACAGTTTTGACTTGGTAACCGATGATACTTATGTGAACATTTCAGGCAGCGGACTGGCAGAACTATGGGCAGAAAAAACATTGGATGCCGACATTACCGGCAGCGGCAAAGTGCATTACAAAGGCTGGCCAAAAATAAACATGCGCATTTCAGGCTCGGGCAGTATCAGCAACCACAATTGATATTTGCGGGTAAAGCTTAGGTTTCATGCGCACAAGAAGGCTCAATTGTACAGTTAATCGAAATCTAAAAAAGGGGTATTGTGAAATGACAAAGGCTGAATTAATTTGCAGCCATGTTTAAACAGCTTACTTATGCCGCAACGGCAGGTTTAATGCTCGCTTCTTGTGGTGGGGCAAATAAAGACTCCAACTACAAAGCCATTCACACAGAATACATGGATTCTTCTGTGAATCCGGCCGATGATTTTTACAATTTTGTAAATGGAAAGTGGATGAAATCTGCGGTTATCCCTGCAGATAGGGGTCGCTGGGGCGCATTTGAACAGCTCGACAAAAGAACCGATAGCATGACCCTTGCGGTTTTGGAAACAGCAGTAAAATCCAAAAGCTACGCAGCAAATACAGACCAAGGCAAAGCGGTAACCCTGTATACCACAGTAATGGATACAGTGAACAGGAACAAACAAGGCATAGCACCTGTGAAACCTTATCTTACCCAAATAGCCAAAATTGAAAATGCCCAGGATATCAATGCTTATATTAGCAATTATATCCCTTATGGCGAAAGCACTTTAATGGGAATGGCATTTGAGGCTGATTTTAAAAATAGCAATAAAAATGCACTCTATATTTATCCTGCAAGTTTGGGATTGCCAGAACGCGATTATTATTTAAAAACCGACGAAAAAAGCAAAGACATTCAAACCAAATACCAAGCATTTATTGCCAATATGTTGGTGGAATATGGCACTGCAGAAAACAAAGCAAAAGAAGATGCCACAAGAATCTTCAACATGGAAAAAACATTGGCAACCGCCATGCTTACCAAAGAATTGCGCAGGCAGCCACAATTGCAATACAATCCTTTTGCTGTTGCAGATGCGGCCAAGTTGATGGGCAATTTGGATTTGACAGGATTTTTAAAAATACTCCATGTAAATCCGGATACATTAATTATAACAGAGCCTGGTTATATTAATGCAATGAACAAATTGGTAAACAACAACAATGTAGCAGATATTAAATTGTTATTTCAATGGGGTACCATTAGGGGAACAGCCTCATTGGTATCAGATAAAATTGAAAAAATGACATTTGATTTTTATGGCAAAACACTTAGGGGAACACCGGCCCAAAGGCCCAGAACCGAACGCGCATTGGATGTGGTAAATGGCAGTGTGGGCGAGGCATTGGGCAAATTGTATGTAGATAAATATTTTCCAACTGAGGCGAAAGCAAAGGCCAAAGAATTGGTAGATGATTTATTGGCTGCATATAGAATTCGCATCAATAATTTGGATTGGATGAGTGCTGAAACCAAGAAAAAAGCCATTGAAAAATTAAATAAAATTATGGTGAAAATTGGTTTCCCAGATAAATGGCGCGACTATAGCAATTTGGAAATAAAATCGTATGCTGAAGGGGGTTCATTTTTACAAAATATGATGAACGCTTCAAAATTCGAAATTGCCAGAAATGCCGCCAAATATGGCAAACCTGTAGACAAAACTGAATGGGGAATGAGTCCGCAAACGGTGAATGCCTATTACAATCCCACCTACAATGAAATTGTATTTCCTGCTGCTATTTTGCAAGCACCGTTTTTCGATTTTAGGGCTGATGCTGCTGTAAATTACGGAGGAATTGGAGCTGTAATTGGGCATGAAATTTCGCATGGTTTTGATGATCAGGGTGCACAATTTGACGCCGATGGAAACTTGGTAAACTGGTGGACAGAAGAAGACATTGTGAAATTTAAGGAAAAAGGAAAATTGCTTGCTGCCCAGTACAATTCTTACGAAGCATTGCCAGG
>JADYZD010000103.1 GCA_020853295.1 Bacteroidia bacterium
ATTCTGAGGTTGTAAACACCGGATGGCAAATGGCTCAAATCCATGCTGCCTGTAGTTTGATCCAAAGCAACCGTGCGTTGGGCTACCAATTTGCCACTGCCATCAAAAACATCTGCACTTAAGCCTGAAGTATTGTTTAGTAAAGCCTGATTGAGCTTTACCTGGAAAACACCATTGCTGGGATTTGGGAATACTGTGATATTGTTATTGGCCGATACCGACTTTATAGAAGATGCCGGGATTTCGGGCTGCTGAAACCCTTGGGTAAGAATCACCGAACCTGCTGAAAGGGTAGAAATTGCTGTTTCGCCAGCAGTCCAGGATAAAGAGCCATTGGCAGAGGTGGCAAAACCACCTGCCGCGCCTATTACACTGCGTTCAATGCTCTGGGCATTAAGTGCTGCACATGAGAGCATGGCCGCACCAACAAAAAACAATAGATTTTTCATAGATGAATTTGTATTTCGAATTCGAATTAAAGAATTCAAAAAACAAAAGTTCTCCCCAATGCAGGAATACTGAGTAAACTGTTAAAACTGTTAATTCAATGGAAAAATGCCCCTTAATTTATAGGACCTATATCCCATAAATCGAAGGTTCTGATATTGCCCCTTGAACTAAAATCCAGAGCAACAACATCCGCCAATGTTAGGCGAATCATTCTTTGCTGTGCCATATTGTACTGGTAACTTTGTTCGCTATTTAAACCCACCGAATGAATTTCTGAAATGGGTTCCCCTTTGGGCACTTTGCTCCTTAATGACTCTTTTGCTTCTTCCATAAGCAGTGGCTTTTCTTTTGGTCCGGCTTCATTTTTTGCTTGAAACAAAATAGTATTTTTTGAGCCATCGGGTTTTTCCAATTTCATACTGCCTTGAAAATAATAATCAAACCCACTAAACGGAGACCGAATGGTTTTAAGCCTGATATATTCAATGTCCATATTAAAAGTATCGCCATTTAAGGCAAACAAATAATTGATGTCTTCCATTACCAAACGGCGAACATAACCTTCATTATTTAGACGGGTTTTGGTTTCTTCAAAAACGGTATTTGTAATTTCTTGCATTTTGGCCTGTTGGCTGCAATTGCTTACAAAAATATCCCTATACATTTTCCAATTGTGCAAGGAATCTATTTTGCCAGACGGGGTAAATGAAACTACCAATGGCATGTGTAAGAAAGTGTCTTTTTTCTTTACTGGCACAATGGCGTCATCACTTAAACTGCGTGTCATTTTAAATACCGCAGGTTCCGCAATTTTTTCAAAATGCAGGTACATGGTATCGATGAGAATTCCCAAGTAATAATCATTTTCATTGGTCAGGTATTCTTGACTGATAAGCCGGTATACAAAATTTTTGTGCTGTACCAAATCTGACTTGGGGTAAACGAAAAGTCCAGAATCTGACTGCGACCAGGCGTTAAAAAACACCAAACATGAAATGATTGAAATCCCTAATTTTTTCATCTTGCCTAAATAAGACGACCAAATAAGGCAAAATGTTTACCAAACTTTACATCCAGCCGAAACCAAAACCCAATTGAAGGTAGGAACGATCTAAAATGCCATCCCTTTGTCCCTCTGCAAACCTATAGTGAATGCCCGGTTTGATGCCTGTTTCGATTTTAAAACCCACCAATTTTCGGCGAAAAATTCCTTGCAATTTTAATCCCCAATTTTCTGTTCGGGCAATTTGCACCCCATAATCTGTATAGTGTGTAGATTGGGAAGAAAACATCTTGCTAATGCTGGTATCGTAATTAAATGTACGGCCATAAATGGCTTCTACCCTAAATTCAGTGTAAGTTTTCATGCGCCTATCGCGAAAATGCTGACTGCCTGGCAAATGCGCCCTCACCTTCATATTGGTGCCAGTGCTGATCACCAATCCGCCTGACAATTCTGTAAATTGATAACCAATGGCAGCATGTTCTAAAAACACTATTTTTTGATTTTCTTTATTCAAAAATCGCACAGCAGTGGATGGATCCATTCCGGTATTAAACACCCCTGTACCATACCTGAAACTGCCGCTTAAACCTACGTTCCAAAGCACTTTAACTGGAAACAAAAAATCGTAATTCCAATTGCGGTTTCCTGCCGTAAATGTTTTGGTTTTATTAATGATTTTTTGATTAAAAAACACCCTTGCACCCAACTCAATATTGCGGGTATCTTTTACTTTTTGGTATTGCCATCCAAACTGAAATTGTTGCTGAAATGCGCCATGTAAAACCACCCATTTGCTGGGTCGTAAATGCGCATCAACAAATGCAGACGGCATCATTAAACCGCCATCCATGCTTTGTGTTTCGATTGCCCCTCCTGCCAGAACGGAAATCCTATTTCGATACGGATCGTTGTATTTTACTGTAAGTCTGCCTTTTATGGTATCAACGTATTGGGCCGATGCCAAAAGCGGACACAATAGGAACAATCCTATTACCCTCCTCATAAGATGCAAGTTAAATTATTTTATCCTACAGTGCAAATTTCGGGTTCATTTTCTCTTAAATAATATTCAACATTTACATACAAATTGGCTTTGAATTGCCCAGATTAAGGGAAAACCAGACTTAAGAACTATCTTTGCAGCTGTGAATACGGATCAGTTTAAGGATTTAAAGGGTAGAGTAGAATCCCTGAGGAGGTATCTTTGACATCGAAAGAAAACTGGCAGAAATAGCCGACGAAGAAGAACAAACCCTTGACCCCAGCTTTTGGAACGACCCCAAAAAAGCCGAGGCGCATCTCAAAAAAATTAAGGACAAAAAGCAATGGACCGATGCTTTTAAAAGCACCGAAACGGGTATTGCCGACCTAGAGGTATTGATGGAATTTGCCGAAATGGGCGAAGCCAGTGCCGATGATGTAGATCAACACTATAAAGCTTTAGAGACCGAAGTAGAAAATTTGGAGTTTAAAAACATGCTCCAAAGTGAGGAAGACCATTTGGGTTGTGTGTTAGAAATCAATGCCGGTGCAGGCGGTACAGAAAGTTGCGACTGGGCCGAAATGCTGATGCGTATGTATGTAATGTGGGGCGAAAAGAATGGATTTAAAGTAACCGAACTCGACCGTCAGGATGGCGATGTTGCCGGTATTAAATCGGTTTCGCTTGAAATTGATGGATCTTATGCATTTGGTTACTTAAAAGGCGAAAACGGGGTGCACCGCATGGTGCGTATTTCTCCGTTCGACAGCAATGCAAGAAGGCATACTTCCTTCGTTTCAGTATATGTGTATCCCATGGTGGATGATTCTATTGAAATTGAAATTAAACCCCAAGATGTGGAATTGCATACCTCTAGAAGTGGTGGTGCAGGTGGCCAGAATGTAAATAAAGTAGAAACCAAGGTGCAACTTACCCATATACCTACTGGTATAGTGGTGGTGTGCCAGGTGGATAGAAGCCAATTGGGCAATAGAGAACGTGCCATGCAAATGCTGAAAAGCCGTTTGTACGAAATTGAAGTTCAAAAGCGCAATGCAGCTAGGGCTGAAATTGAGGATTCTAAAATGAAAATAGAATGGGGTTCTCAAATCCGGAACTACGTTTTTCACCCCTATAAATTGGTAAAAGATGTGCGTACCAGCACTGAAACCAGCAATGTGCAAAATGTAATGGATGGCGACTTGTGGCCTTTTATTAAGAGTTATTTGCTTGAAGTAGCGGGCAAAAAAGTAAAAGCCTAAACACCTTTTATTTCAAATCCGTCCATATCTTCCAATACCGGAAATTGGCGTCTAAATTCCATAAGGGCACTTGGTGCTAGCTGAAACAGGTAGGCTACCTCATCATCCTCATTTTTCCAAACTACGTCTCCCCTAAAATCACAGAGCATGCTGCTGCCGTTGTGATAAACATTGTTTCCATCCTCTCCTACCCTGTTAACACCCAATACAAAACATTGGTTTTCAATGGCCCTTGCTTGTAACAATTTTTGCCAAGCGCCTATTCGCACCTGGGGCCAATTGGCAACAAAAATGCACAATTCGGCTTGTTCTGTATTTCTGCACCATACCGGAAAACGCAAATCATAACATACCAGGGGTTGTATTTTCCAGCCTTTGTATTCCACAATTATTTTTTGGGTACCCGGTTGGTAGTGCCTGGGCTCATTGCCATAAGAGAACAAGTGCCGCTTGTCGTATTGCCATTTCACCGCCCCATCCTCAGCCCATAAAAAACGGTTGAAATATTGGTCGTTCTCTCGAATGGCCAAACTGCCGCAAATGGCTTTGCCTACTGACATTTTCTTCAGCCACTGCACGGATTCTCCATCCATATTTTCGGCGCACAATTCGGGTTTCATGGTAAAGCCTGTTGCAAACATCTCTGGCAATACCACCAAGTCCGCTTCGGGTTTAGAATGAATGAAATGTTCCAAATGCCGCAGGTTTGCCCCTGGGTTTTCCCAAATTAAATTGGCCTGAACAGCGAGAATATTTAAATGCTGCATAATATTTCAGCGGCGCGTTCTATCGTTTCATCGCTTTTTGCAAAACAAAAACGCAACAGTTTGTTGTCAGTTTTATCGTGGTAAAATACTGATATGGGAATGCTGGCAATTCCAGTATCTCGGGTCAGTTTTGAGGCCATTTCAAAGTCGCCAAGTTCATCGAATTTTTCATAGCCCAACAATTGAAAATAAGATCCGGAGCAAGGCATCAATTTCCATTTCGATTTTTTAATAAGTCCCCTAAATAAATCGCGCTTTTGCTGGTAAAACTTGGGCAGTTCTAAATAATGCTGGTGGTTGTCCATAAAGTCTGCCAAGGCATATTGTATGGGTGTATTGGCTGCAAACGAAACGTATTGGTAAATTTTTCTCAGCTCAGCGGTGTATTTTTCAGGGGCCAACACATATCCCATTTTCCAGCCTGTATTGTGGTAGGTTTTTCCAAAACTGGAAATAATAAAACTGCGGCTGGCCAATTTGGGAAAACGCGCTACACTTTGGTGTTCCAAACCATCAAAAATGATGTGTTCGTAAACTTCATCACTAATAATAATGATATCGGTGTCCTCCACCAATTTTTCTAGTGTAAGTAAATCTTGTGCACTAAGGGTAGAACCACTGGGATTGTGCGGGGTGTTGATGATGATGGCCCGGGTTTTAAAATTGATGAGTTTTTTCACCTCTGTCCAGTCTACTCCAAAACTTGGAAATTTGAGTTTTGAAAACACGGCCCTTCCTCCGTTCAGTTCTATGGCAGGCACATAACAATCATATGCCGGTTCTATAACAATAACCTCATCATTTTCCTTTACTACTGCAGATATTACGCAGAACAAGGCAAGTGTAGCACCGCCAATAACTGTTACTTCTGTTTGCCAGTCATAAGATGCAGAATAGAGTTTTTCCGTTTTATCGGCAATTTGTTGTCGGAGTTTAGGAACCCCTGGCATAGGTGCATATTGGTTCAACCCTTTTTTCATATAATGGGTCACCAAATCCACCAGCTCAGGCGGGCAGCCAAAATCTGGAAAACCTTGAGCCA
>JADYZD010000104.1 GCA_020853295.1 Bacteroidia bacterium
AAATCAATGTCTTTGCAGGTGTCAAGTCAGTGAAAATTCCAAGCAGTGCTTGCGGTATAGCAGTAGACCATCTATATACACAGGTGTTTCCAACCAATATTTTAGGGAAGAAACATGTGCTGATGCCATTTAAAGACCAAAGCAAAGGCTATGTATTTAGAATTTTGGCTACCAAAGCCAATACCAAAATGTATGTGAATGGTGCGCTAGTTGCTACCAAAAATGCTGGAGAATGGTACCAACAAGATGTTACCACCAACAGTGCAGTTTGTGTAACCTCAGATAGCAGTATCTATGTAATGCAATACATGAAAAATGGAGGTTCCTGCGCTGGGACTACTGGCAATAATGGCGATCCCGCTATTTTGATCATGCCAGACCAAACCCAAAAAATGCTGAAAACTGTTGTTGGTACCGCTACTACCAACAATATGAAGAGACACTATGTAAATATTTTGGTAAATAGCAATGCCACAAAAGCTGTGAAATTAAATGGAACTTATATTAGCAGCACGCTATTCACCAACGTTTCTTGTGCGGGTCAAAGTTTTGTTCAAGTGCAAGTAAATAACCCCTCTACAAATACAATTGAATGTGATTCTGGACTTATAGTTGTTGCCTACGGTATGGGAGAATACGAAAGCTATAGCTATTGTTCGGGTGCCTTGTTCGAAAACTTGGAATATGATTTTACCATGGAACGAAACGGCAAATGCCCAGGCGAAAATGTTAAACTTACGGCTATTGTGAAGAATCCCAAAGTGAAAAAAATTATGTGGGATTTTGGTGATGGAGGTAAAGATACCGGCAAAATAGTAAACCACCGTTTTCAAAAAGTGGGTTCCTTTTTCGTATTGATGAAAGTGGCCGTACCCGGCGCCTGCGGTACTACAGATACCATTACCCGCAGTAAAATTATCAGCATTTTGCCAGGTCCAGTATTTAATATTCCAGATACCGTTTTCCAATGTGCCGATACCTTAAAATATACCTTTACGGGTCCACTAAATAAGAACTTCTTTTACAAATGGCATGATTCTACAAGCTCCAACGCATATACCGCAAAAACAGCGGGCAGGGTATGGTTTAGAATCAATGATACCAGCTCTAAGTGCTCGCTTACTGACAGTTCATGGGTTTTGAGACACAACAAATTGCTTACAGCTTTTAAAGGGGATACTATTGATAAATGTTGGCCAACCAATTTCTTCTCTTTAGTAGATAACACCACTTATTCAGGTGATGCTTATAAAAGTGCAAGCTGGAAAATTAGCAGGTATTATATTCAATCTGTATCTAAAAGAGATACCTTTAGCACACTAGATCGCTTTAGAATTAAGTTTGATACTACAGGTCAATATCCCACCAAATATGTGGTTACCTCCCAAAAAGGTTGTGTAGATTCTATAACCACCAACCTAGGAGTTTACCGACTGCCAACAGCCGTTTTCAATACCTTAAAACCGGAATATTGCCAAAAAGAATCTGCCAAATTTGTAGATTCATCTTTTGGTGAAGGTGGAATTGCCAAAACATATTGGGATTTTGGAAATGGCTCAAAAGCCACAGGCACTCCAGCAATATATACCTATAACACGTTCGATACCTTTAAGGTGAATTTAATTACAGAAACCATTCATGGTTGCCGTGATACGGTGGATTCTATGGTAATTGTTCACCCACTCCCAGTTATGAAAATTGCATCAGTGACTAAAGAGGTATGTAAAAAAGCCAATAGTTTCGATTTCTCTGATAACAGTACCATAGCACATGGCTCTATGAGCAATACTTGGAAATGGGAGAAAAAATCTTCAACCGCAACCCTGAATTTAAATGCAGTGAAATTCTCGGATACAGGCAATTTCGTGATGACACTAAGCAACAAGTCTGATAAAGGGTGCATAGACTCTATAAAAAAATCTGTTTATGTAGCCCCAGAGCCAGTGGCCAAAAGTATCGCTACTGACTCTTCACGTTGCTTTGATGTACATTTTTATAATTTAAGTGATGTAAGTACCATTGTTAAAGGCAGTATCGCATCAAGAACTTGGAAATTCTCCGACGGTACCAGTGCAACTACTGGTACAATCACTAAAAAGAAATTTAGTACTTACGGCACCTATACCGCCAAACTAGTAGTTACTTCAGCAACCTACAATTGCAAAGACAGTGTATCTAGAAATATGGTAATATTTGCTGCGCCCAATGCTCAGTTTAATGTAAACGACTCTGTTCAGTGTGAGCCCAACAATAAATTTGATTTTTCTCCAGTTACCTCATTTAGTGTAGGTGGAGTAAGTGCTACTTATGCTTGGGATTTTGGTGATTTATCTCCCGTTGCCACATCTGAATCTGCATCTAGATCTTATGGTGGATTGGGTAAGTTCAATGTAAGGTACATTGTTAAAACCAGTCAAAACTGCGCAGATACCGCTACCCGCACCATGGAAGTTGTAGGCGCACCTAAGGCTGTGTTTACTACCAGCAAAGATAGCAGTTGCCTAAATTCACACAAATACGACTTTATCAATACCACCATTTTTGGAGGTTCTTACAATTCTAAATGGACCTTGGGTGATGGAAATACTGCGGTAACCAAAGATGTGATTCAAAAAAGTTATGTAAATGCAGGTACCTTTAATATTAAGCTATTGGTAACTACACCTTCTGGTTGTGCCGATTCTACTTTAAGAACTGTTTATGTGCTTCCTATTCCTCAGTCGGCTTTTACAGTCAACACAAAAACCCAGTGTTTAACAGGCAACAATTTCACTTTTACAAATACCACGGCTACCAATGGAGCAAGCCCCATGTTGTACACTTGGACAATAACCCCAGGTGGTACCTTTAAGTCGCAAAACCTCAGCAATCAAGCCATGGCAGATACTGGAAGTTATGATGTGAGTTTAAAAGCTTCTTCTGCATTTGGCTGCTCTACCACTTTTGCCGATAAAATTTATGTGGCCGAAAATCCAACAGTTACATTTACTGCCGG
>JADYZD010000105.1 GCA_020853295.1 Bacteroidia bacterium
TCTTGGGCATAGGTAAACGCGAACACCAACAGATTGAAGCATAAGAATAGGGCCCTAAGCATTGCACAAATTAATGGGAATCACACTAGGTATCCTAACAGTGCTGCGGTATGCCTTTACACTGCTTTCTGCACCAACAATTCTCTTGATTATCCTACCCAGCATCCGCAAATTCATTGTACACAAGCAAACAAGGTGAGGTGTAAATTAAGAAAGACAGAAAGGGCTGTGCTGGAATGCATTAAACAAATATCAGAAAACCACCATAGTAAGCCGGTGAAATTTGAGCAAATGGAACAAAATCTGAGTATTTGGAAATATAGGTTCGGTTTTCAGAAGTTTATTTCTTTTTTTTCGAGGCTTTTGCCTGTG
Organism: Bacteroidia bacterium; assembly: GCA_020853295.1. Taxonomy (GTDB): domain Bacteria; phylum Bacteroidota; class Bacteroidia; order NS11-12g; family UBA955; genus JAGXTF01. The sequence goes on from JADYZD010000105.1 coordinate 373, forward strand.
CATTAAAATCCAATGCCATGCATATCCATTTTTCAAAATCCGCATTCGATGCCATACCGCCTTCATCTACTAAAACGTAACCCCACATGGGTCGTTTGGTAAAATCCATGGTTCTACAACCATTTTGTTCTACCGCTGCTTCATGCAATTCACGGGGAATGCGCAACATCATTTCATCTTTAATGATGCCCACACACATTTTTCCGTTGTACATAAACACCAAGCCACCCATCATTTCCTTTTCTTCTACATTTTCTAAAACAGAAAATCGGTTTCGAATTCTTGACGCCAAGGTTTGGTTGTATGCCATTAATTAAAAATGTTTATTAAAACAAAAGTAAACCCTTTTTTCAAAAATGCCCATAACCAGATTTATAAGGAGAAACATTTACATCGAAAAACATCAATAAAAATAACTCTCCTAAAATATTTTATTACAAAAGAAATCCAAGTACCATCCATTTGCGTATATCCCTTCATACAAAATACAAACTACATGGAATACATAAACAAACTTCTCCTAACAGCTTTTGCTGCATTTTTTTCAAATGCCGCATTGGCTCACACTGAATTTGAACACACGGGAAATCTATTGGTAACAGCAAGATTGGATGGCAGCCAATCAATACCAGCTGTAACTACAAACGCCAGCGGTATAGCCTCAGTGTTCATCAATTCAACTATGGATACCGCAAAAATTCAAGTAACAGTAAACGGGCTTTCGGGGGGCATTACTGGCATACATATTCATGAGGGGAAAAAGGGAAGCAGTGGCGCCGTGGTTACGGACTTGGCTACCAAACTGGTTGGCAACACTTCTCAATTATTAATTACGGGTACTTCACTTACCAAAACTTGGATTTCAAAACTTCTTTCAGGTCAATACTATATAAATATACACACCCTAGCCAATCCTGGGGGTGAAATTCGAGGCCAATTGACTTTAGAAACCGATTGGAGTTTTACAGCCTGGGTAAATGGCGCACAACAAGTGCCATCGGTTACAACCACAGCTTATGGTATGGTAGTTTTTAATTTAAATAAAGACAATAGTACCATAGAATATAAAGGCGTATTTGATGGTTTAAGCGGTGCAGTTACAGGTATCCATTTACACACTGGGGCCAAGGGTTCCACAGGTGGAGTTGTTTTGGATTTATCGGGTAACTATAGCAACAAAGCATTAATGGGCAATGCCGATCCTAGTAGTTTTCTAGCAGATTTAATGTTGGGAAATATTTATATCAATTTGCATACTGCACTCAATCCGAATGGTGAAATCAGAGGCCAACTTGGAGTAGACAATCATTTGGCTTTTGATGCATGGATGAATGGCGCCAAAGCAGGCACACCAGTTCCCGAAGTAGCATTGGCTTCAGTTAAAATTGCAACAACCCTGGATACCATTTGGTACAATATTGCTTCAAACCTGGATGTAAAGGATACTATAAATGGTTTGCATTTTCACCACAGTATGGGCATACTTGATTTGGATGCAGGTTTGAACGGGAATATGGCTATGGGTATGGTTACGGGTTCAGAACTTACTGCCAAAATTATTCAAGAATTTATGGCAGGCACTATATATTTAGCATTTCATAGCAAAGCTTATCCAGCAGTAAAACTCAAAGGTGATGTTTTGCCTCTAAAAAGAGAAGGTTTTGTAATGCAATTGAGTGGCTTAAATCAATCTCCAAAAGTAATCAGCACGGGCACAGGAAATGGAATTGTAACTATTAACAGAGACCATAACAGTGCACACATAATGGCGGCATATGCAAATTTATCTGGCCCAGCTACAGGCATTCACTTTCATTTAGGTGTTGCTGGCAGCAACGGGGGTGTGCTTCGCGATTTAATGGCCAATCACACAGCCAATGGCAATAGCGGTATTGTTGCATTCTATTGGAATCGCAAAAGCAGTCCAGCATTTTCAATGTCTGACGCAATAAAATTTGATAAAGACAGCGTTTATATCAATGTTCATACATCAATTCATCCAAATGGTGAGTTGAGAAGCCAAGCCAACCGTGACTTCAGCGCGGCAGAGTTTGCTGCTTCAATTACATCTATTCAAACTCAAAAAATAAAATTATATCCAAATCCTGCAAATCAAATATTAAATATTGACATGGCAAATGACCAAATTTCCGCTGTTCAAATACTTGATGGTACTGGTCGCCTGGTGCTGAGCAGTAATGATAAAACAATATCCATTTCTGATTTGAACAATGGTATTTACACCGTTATTATTAAAACAGAAAAAGCCATATTTAGTAACAATTTCATTAAAATTTAAAGGGGAGGTTTTGTTTTGTTACTTGCAAATGCCGGCCTTAAGGCTGGCATTTGTCATTTATCCGCCTCATACCGCTTTAAAAACACGTACAAAGCCTCTACTTTGGCCCTCGCCCAGGGTGTTTTGCGCAGAAATTTCAAACTGCTTTTTATGCTTGGATCATGCGTAAAACAATTGATTTGCACCTGTTCCCCCATATACTCCCAACCATAATTTTCTACCATATGCAACAGTATCTGTTCTAAGGTAACACCGTGCAAGGGATCAGGATTTTTGCTGCTCATACTTCGTGCGTTTCAACAATCAAATATAGGTTTGTACAATTGATTATCAAAAGACGACCAAGCACCTCATAATTTTCAAAAAGAATATTACAATTTATAACGCCGCAATTTGAACCTGGTTTGTAAATTGTCTTCCAAGCCATCAACAAATTGAATATCTTTTAATGCAACCCCTACCCCTTTAACATATCCTTGTTGGGATATGGAAGTATACCATTTGTATGTACCCGACAAATTCACATTTATTCTTGAACTATCAGCGGTTAACAGCACATCCGTTTGCGTACCATTGATATTTTGTTTGCCAATGCCGTAAAAATAACGGTACAGTTCATAGCCTTTATGATACACTGCGGACGCTTCATTATATGTAAAAAAGATGCCACTGGCATTGTCGGTGGCCATTAATTTATTGCCATCTTCATCAATAATAAATTGGGCAGAATCGGCATAATAGCCTTCAAGTCCAATCACTCCTTCAAACTTTTTAAAACTTCTGCCCCGAATGGTTTTTATTTCAGAAATGTACAATGAATCTTGTTTCATTTCAGAGGTTTCCACACCGTCTTTTACCGTGTAAACATCATAAATCCAATAACTTCCAACTTTCCCTGGCAGATACGCTGAAGCTGAGGTATCTGGTGCTGGGGGATCAATCTTTTTCTTCTTACAAGCAGCGGTACTCACGATTAATAAAGCAATGCATATATATTTCATGGATTAAAAACGTTTGGGGAGAGAAAAACTTGTCATGGATATGTAATGCAGCGCATCATATTGATTTTTAATTATATTTGTTTTTGTAAAAACACCTCACATGGGGTTCAAAATGTAACATTTTATCAGTATTGCGTTTTTTTATATAATCCGTATGTTGACTAAAAATTCCTTACTTATTTTCCTGTTTCAAATCATCTTTTGCTCGCAAATTGTAGCTCAAAATGCAACACTGAGACTTATAGGAA
>JADYZD010000106.1 GCA_020853295.1 Bacteroidia bacterium
TAATCAATGCTGGTGCTGGATTTTTAGTAGCCGTAGCAGGCGACATTATGCGCATGCCAGGTTTGCCTAAAGACCCACAGGCAAATAGAATTAAACTTTTAGATGGCTTAATTGATGGATTGAGTTAATCCCTCAATTTGTGCAGGAAAAATGTACCAAAAGGAATAAGCGAAAGCAAAAATGCCATAAGGCACTTCTTCATGCTCCACCCACCGTCTGAATACATTTGATACAACATATAAATAAAGCCTACAAATAACACTCCATGAAGCATACCCACTATGGACACTGCTTTAGGCATTTGAAAATAGTATTTTAAAGGCATAGCAATGCCCAATAATACTAGAAATGAAACTCCCTCTAAATGGCCTACTAAAAAAGTCTGTTTGGTAAGTTTGGCTTTATCTGCTTCCATGCTACAAATAAAAGGCAAATACTGTTTGCACCAACTGCAATCTCGATAAACAATTTTGTACCAAACAAAATGAAAACAATACCAAATGCTCATTCTATACCAAAAATCTGGGCTAAACATGACAAAATAAAGCAACAAAACCTATGTTTGAACTGTCTATATAATCAACTACCTGCATGAAAAACATTAAAAAACACACCTACTTAGCCTTGGTTATCAGCAGTTTGTTATTCACTGCAGCTTGCAAAAAACAAGATGACCATAAGCACGATGAAAAAGACACCACTGTGCCAGTTGTTACTGTTACAGTGCCTATGGATATGCAAACATATAAGTCTGGTGATTCTGTCTTTGTTAAAGGCACTGTTACAGATAACAGCCTACACGAATTAAGCATAGTGATCACCAGAGACAGCGATACATCCGAGTTATATAGAGATGAACCAGTTGTACATGATATGACCAGTTACACTTTCAATTCTGTTTGGCTTTCAGGTTTGTCAAGTGGATCTGTGGCATTTATTCCTGCTACTGTGACTATAACTGCTGAAGACCATGCTGGCAATAAAGGAATTAAAAAAGTGGGCATTCGTATTGTGCCCTAAGTATGATAACGTTAATTATTTCACTAGGCTATATACTGCAAGGTCATAAAACTTTTGCTGAAACATAAACCTATCTTTAAAATACGCGTCTTGTTGAAATCCCAGTGCTTGCAACATTGCAATTGCTGATCGGTTGCTAGGCAAAACTTTAGCTTCTAAGCTGTGCAATTTTAGGCTTTCAAATCCAAAATTAACTATCGCATCAGTTGCTTCAAATGCCAATTTTCTGCCCCAATAGGTTTCAGACATTTCGCCTCCCAATTCTGCCCTTAAATTATCATGGTCAATTTTGTTGTAACCACAGGTACCTATTATTTTACCTGGCATCGATTTGATTTCACCAGCCCATGCAATGCCTCTTTTTTCTGTAAAAGCAGCTGCACATTGTTTGACCAAAATTTCCATATCACCTGCACCAGCGGGCACCAATCTGGCTATAAACCTATTCACTGCCTTGGATATGCGCATACCAAAAACTGCTTCAGAATCATTTATATTCAATTCTCTTAAGACCAATCTATCTGTAACAATACTTGGAAAAGTATTAAACACATTTTGGTTTATTTCTGGCATATTTCAAAATTAACTTGATTGGCGACGATTTGCCTTAGTTCATAGAAGTATTTATAAATTATTTTCATTTGTTTGCACAAATGTTGTTAAAACAATATATATTTGCAGCTTATATCATGAAAAAGACAATATTTTACATTAGTGTTGCTGCAATAGCTATGGCAATGGCATCTTGCGGAAGCAAAGCAACAGAGGCAACAGATGCAGATTCAGTAGCACAAGCCGGCAAAGGCGCGGTAACTTACAAGGTAGAAACCAGCAAAAGCACCGTTAAATGGCATGGATCTAAAGCAGTGGGCATGGGAGAGCACAATGGCACCATTAACATCAGTTCTGGTACCTTACATGCAGAGTCAGGTGTATTGACATCAGGCAGTTTTGAATTGGACATGAAAAGCATTGCAGTGACCGATGAATTGGATGAAAAATCAAAAGGAATGTTGATAGGTCATTTGCAATCTGATGAATTTTTTAATGTAGAAAAATTTGCAACAGCAAAATTTGAAATATCTAAGGTAGAAGCAAAAGCTGACGGTGAAAACACACATGTAATCACTGGCAATCTTACCATTCGCGATTCTGTAAAAAGCATTTCATTTCCTGCAAATGTGAGCATCAACGATTTGGGTATTGTGGCCAAAGCCAAAGTCACCATCAACCGTTTGGACTGGGGCATTAACTACGACAAAGAGAAAATGAGCTTGTCTGAAGCAGCTCAGCAAACAGCAAAAAATGGTATTGTAAGCAATGAAATTGGTTTTGAATTGAACATTCAAGCCATACAATAATCACTTTTTTACTTCCTACAAGGGAGGCCCGGCTGCGCCGGGCCTCCCTTTTTTATGTATTTTGCTTTATATTCACCCATTATAGCAACTTATTGCCTTATTTAAACAACCTTTGCAAAAGGCTTTGCTACGAAGTGATTCCTTCTATTCAATTTTTAAACTCATTCAATAAACATATTTCATGGACTCAAATTCAATCAGCACTGCCAACAGACTTACAGCATACAAAAGCGAAATTACCGCATTTAGCAAGTACACTGCATTTTCACTAAAAGCTGCCCAAGATGGGTACAGAAATATTGCACTGTTGTACAAAGCCATAGCCACTTCTGAAAATATACAAGCAAAAAACAATGCAAAAAAATTGCAAGAAAAAGGCACAACAATTCCCAGTTTTGAGCCAGTATTTACCGTAAAATCAACCAAAGAAAATTTAATGGATGATGCAGCAGGTGATGCATTTGGCACCACACTTCAATTGCAAGATTTTATTGATACTGCATCAAAAGAAAGTGATGCAGTGGCTGCGGCGCACTTTACCCACACTTTAAATACAGAAAAAAAATATTTGGAACTCTTTAAAAATTCCATTCAAGCCATCAATAGCAACACTTCCATTGGCCTTGCTAAGTCATTTATGGTTTGCCCAGGCTGTGGAAATACATACGCTAAATCTGCACCTGAAAACTGTGATTATTGTATGACAGAAGGCTTTAAATTTATTGTGATTGATTCACTTTAAATTCGGGAATTTCCATCCCATATTTCCTATTTTAAAACACCCAATTTTCTTAGCGCTGCATCGGTAACTTTTCTGCGCATGGCTGCAAATTCTTCCATATTACATCCCTTTTTGGGTTCAATATGGGTTGCAAAAAAGTAAGTGTCCTTTGGGGTCTCTACAAATCCAACAAACCATCCTGAAATACTCATTTCTGTTTCAGCCATGCCCGTTTTTCCGCTATAAGTGTAGTCTGCCGTTTTTTCAATAACCATGATTCTCTTCATGGTTTCTGTAGTCGTTTTTTTCAATCCCAATTGGTCAAAATACAGCCTTTCCAAAAAATCTATTTGTTCTTTACAGCTAATTTTTGACGCGCCTTCTAACCAAAATAAATCCAAGTTTTCTGGAGATACTTTCATTGTACCATATTTCAATTTGTCCAGCATTTGGGTCATTTTTTCAAAGCCTACTTTGCGTGCCAATTCACGGTAGCAAGGCACGCAGCTGTAATGAAAAGCATCATGCAAACTCAAATCTTGGTTCCATTTTTCATTGATATGCTTATTTCCACTCCATTTAAAAACATGGTTTTCTGAAGCAATTATTCCTGTCTCTAAGCCAATGATGGTGTTCGGTATTTTGAAGGTGGAAGCAGGGAGAAATCCCTTGTACGCATCATAAATATCGTTAGACCATTCCTGTTTGGATTGTGCATGCTTAATCAAAATTACCCCATCCAGTTTTTCTGAATCCAACAACCTTTGAAAATAGCGATAAACTTCAAACCGTAAACTGTCATTTGATGATGCAGAGCTGTCTGTTTCGGCATTATTACTAGTATTTCTATTGCAAGAGATGAATACAAGCAATGAAACAACCAAAGTCCATTTCATGCAGTTACACTATTAACTTTAATTTCTTTAAAGTTTGGGGGCCTGCAATTCCATCAATTTCCAAAGCATTGGTTCTTTGAAAATCCATTACCGCTTTTTTGGTTGCTGGACCATATACCCCATCTGCGGTTATTTTTGGTGCCGCGCCATTGTTGTTCAAAGCTTCTTGTAAAATGCGCACCGCCATTCCAGAACTGCCTGGATTTAAAAATGAACCTGAGGTCAATTGAGATGGAGGTGCATTTTTAATTCTCAATGCTTCATCCATCATTCCTATTAACACTGCAGTTACTTTTCCTGTTTCTGCTTGCCCTTGGGCCAACTGAAATTGTTTTACAAACTTTTGGGTCTCAGGACCAAAATCTCCATCTACAGTAATTAGATATCCAAGGCTATGCAGTTTTTTCTGAAAATCGGCTACTTCAGCGCCCCTGTCTCCCCTTTCGAATTCTACTGCAGGTGCCACCCATGGTTCTCCGTTATAGCATTTTGGAGAAACAAAAGCTTTTACCGAGGCATAGTAACGTTTGCGTTCCATTACTTGGCCGCCATTGCTATTGTTGCCCAAAGAGGTATTTCCTTCAATTGCCGTAAATGTGCCATCACCATTGTCTTTTACAAAAATTCCGGTATGGTCAGATCTACCATCACCTTCCCAATCAAACAAAACAATATCTCCAGGCTGCGGAGTTTTTGTAAGTTGGTTGGAATTCTTCCAATACAAATAGGCACTAGGACAATATCTGAAACCTTTGGCATCGTCTACATAACCCAAGGGGGTGCCAGATTTATCGAAACACCAGCTTACAAACATGGCACACCAAGCATAGCCATTTAAGCCATACCACTGCCCATACTTGGTTTTGTTAGAATTCAGGGGGTTTTCGGTAGTTCCCAACTCAGCCCTAGCAGTTAGCAGCACTTTGTTTCTTTTTTCGGTAGTCATAATAATTTAAGTTTATGATGCCCAAATAAATCATTATCCTGCAATAAACCTAAACCTATTTCTTGTCTTTTACCGAAAATATCAATATCACTCCCAATAGCAATCCCAAGGGAATGACGATTAAGAAACCGGGAATGTCATTTAAAAAATCCATACACCTTTAACATACAAAGTCAGTACCACCCCTCAATGCCAATGGCTGTTCTGGTAGATTAATTTACAAGAGTGAAATATTTTTAACGAATAAAAAAAGGATGGCTAGGCCATCCTTTTTGGGGGTAAGATTTAAGCCATTACATACGGTCAAATTGTGATAGCTTGTACAAATGTAATAAATGTCACACAGGCTATTTGGCAACCTATCCCAAAGTGTTCAAATTTTTTATGAAATGGTAAAATAATATATGAAAATTAAAAAATGCCCATGAAATGGCAAAAACACAGCGCAACTCTATTGTAAAATTGGCCTATTAAAGGCTGTTGCTCTGCAAATCATTTAAAATTTGCATGAGTTTGTTTTTACTTGCCCTAGAAACTTCAAGTCGGGTGCTGTCTTTCATAATCACAGTACCTTCACCTTCTTCTTTAACAATTTCCTTAA
>JADYZD010000107.1 GCA_020853295.1 Bacteroidia bacterium
ACAATTGTCGTATCGTATAATTCCTATATTAGTAGTATATAAAAACCCCCCTTTATTGTCTTCGGTAAAATCTGTAGAACCAAAATTTTCTTGGGCTTCTATAAAAAAGGTACACTGGGCAGTGCAATCCACCAATTGTATGCACAATATAAATAAACAAGCAAAACGGATCTTATTGGACCAGCATTTTAAAAATGCATAACACACTTGGCTCATTTTCACCCAGCTTCCTTTCAGCAACACCATCAGCGAATTACAAATTGTATATTTTCCTTTTATTGAGATTGTCCATTGAAATAATTCTTTTACAATCGCGCAAACAACACCCTAATTTCATGCAATTTACACTATTGGTTTGAATGCTTTGGTTTGTTCAGAGAATTTGACAAATCTCATAATATCACAGGCCCCAGATTCACAAGCTCAGTGCAACAAAAAAAGCGGCGGGTTTGACTTTGTCAAACCCACCGCTTCCATTTAATCCAACCTCTAATTTAATTTCCGTCAGTGCCGCCAGGAGCATTGCCGCCTTCTTTGCACAATTTCAACTGTGCCTCCAAATCTGCAACCTTGGCATTAAGGCTTTTCACCTGTCCGTTGAGGTTGTCAATTTGTTTTTGAAGTCCGGTTTTTTCACCTACAACTTTGTCGTAAGCCTCTTGCAATTCATCCAAAGACTTCTGCTTGCTGTCCACCTGACCGTTTAACTCAGTAATGGTGAGTTTCAATTTGCTGATCTCTGCTTCCAACTTGCTGATTTCGTCAGAGCTGCCACTGCAGTTTTTCAATTTTTGCTCACAGTCGGCCAATTGGCTTTGCAGTTTTTTGTAATCCGCCAACAAGGCATTGTACTCTGCATATACCGCATCATACTGGTTCTTCATGTTGGAATAGTTCACTTTTAACTGGGCCAATTCTGCTTCTATCTCACCGCAATCCTTACTTTGACATTCTTTCAAATCAGCTTCTAGTGCAGTGATTTTTGCCTTAGCAGCGCTGAGTTCACTTTCCAACTTGGCTTTATCGTTTTTCAACGCAGCAATTTCGGCATCCTTTTCACTGTTGTCTTTTTTCAAGGCATCCACTTGTGCTTTCAAGGTGCTTATTTGTTCTGCATCTCCGCAATTTTTAAGTGCTTCTTGCAATTCAAGTACTTTTTTGCCTTCTGCATCCAATTTGCCTTTTAGGTCTGTGATGTCTTTTTCAAGGGCAGTTACCTTGGCTTTCAAAGTGCTGTTCTCTCCTTTTAATGCTGCGTTTTCAGTTTCAAGTGCTTTCACTTTTACATCCAATTCATCACATTTTTTCTTTTGGGCATCCAACTCCGCTTTGATTTTAGCAACCTCATCGGCATTGCCGCAGTTTTTAAGCTGCTCTTCTAAAGTTTTTACCTTATCCAATGCCAATTGGTGTTCTTTCCTCAAATCATCGAGTTGTTTTTGTAAACCACTGCTTTTTGCTTTCTCAGCATCCAATTCGGCTTGCAATTTGGCCAATTTTGCAGCGCAATCTGCATCTTTATTTCCGTTGAGCTTCAATACACGGATTTCTTCTTCCAATTCAGCAATCCGCTTTTTCTGCGCATCATTTTCAGTTTGTTTGCCGCTAACCAAAGCTTTTTGTTTGCTTACTTCTTTTTCAAGGTTGGCAGTTTTTTGCTGTTCCACAATCAACAAGCTATCCAAGGTTCTTACTTGTGCATCACAAGGTTTGCTGCCGGCTTTTAAGCGGGTTATTTCTTGGCGCAACCTGTAAATTTCGGTTTGCAAATCTCCATTTTGGGTTCTAAGTCCTGCATTTTCAGTCTTAAGGTTGTTAATTTCCAACTCAAGTTGGGCAATGCTGCGGCGCAAGCGGTCTTTTTCATCCTTACAGTCTTGGTATTGGGTATTTAACTTGGCATACAAGTCCCTCTCCCGTTTCAATTGTTCTTCCAATTCAGCAATTCGTTTGCTGCAGTCATCGTTTTTGCCAAAGTTGTTGTTCTCTTTTTCAACTACAATGGCTTCCCTGCGCTTAATATCATCTTCTTTGGCTTTGAGATCTGCCTCTTTCTTGCGCAATTCCAATTCTTTTTGGGTAGTTACCACTTCTTTGTTGCGGTATTCTATCACTTTAACGGTATCTGTTTTTTGAATTCTCACAGTATCCCGCACCACCACAGTATCAATTTTCCAAAAAGAATCGTTGGCTTGGGTTAAAGTATCGGTAGTTTTTACGCTATCCCTGTATTCTTCGTGGTAAGCCCTCCAACCGCAAGCTTCTAGTTTCAAGCGCACTCCAAAGTACACATTGGCTGCTTTATAGTTGCCATTGCCTACAAAAGATGCCAATCCTGCCAAATTATCGGTGCCTACAATTACGGGACCCAAACGGCCATATAAGCCCACATTCAATGCGCTGTAATCTCTGGTTAAGGTAATGGGCACGCCTATTTCAGCATATTCTCCTTCCCACCTTGGCACAACACTGATGTAGCTTGTTTTTCTCAAACCGGCACTGCCTGCGCCTTTTAAACTATGGCTCCAGTTAAATCCTACAAAAAAATTGTTGTTGAGGTTTAAATCCAGCTGTGCATTTAAAGCTACTGGAGTGGTGGTGGTAAAACGGTCATTCACTTCCGCTTTAATGGTTGTATCGTCAAAAAAACCATTGTCAACCGCTGCAAATCGGTCGGTTATGCCTTGATTGTTATAGCTATACTGATTTACAATTGCAGTGTTGATGTTCCAGTTCTTGGTTCCGGTGTAATCCAACATGCGCTTGCTGCCGTTGTATGCAAGAAAGCCCAAGTCGGTAATGCTGGCTCCAAATTTCCAATCGTAATCATTTTTCTTTTCATCTACGCAGGTCCACCAATCCCTTACGGTTTTGCGTTCTTTATTTGGGCGGTATTCATACACAAATCCCAAATCCATACCGGCACCCACTCCATTTAGAAAATCGAATTTCAATCCCAAAGGATTCTGAAGTATGGCAGATGCACTGGCATCATCGGTGTGGTAATAGGCTGCATTGGCATTGGTAAGCGCCAATTGGTTGTTGTTGTTGATGCTGAAATCAAATCCGCTGCCATGCATGCCTGCACTGCCCATGCCCAACAACAATTTGCCTGTAGCACCCCATTTTACAAAGTGTGCCCCACGGTCTCTGGTTACAGTAGCTAAAGAAAAGTACCACTCTTGGTATTTTTCAGCAGCTATGCTAAATGCACCTTGGGTGTATTTGGTGTTTTTTGCCAAACTATTGGCGCCATTAAAACTGGCGCTGCCAGAATCGAGTCCATAACGCAAGAGGCGACCCACTTCTGGTCCTACCCCGTTTAAACTCAATCCACTTATTCCACGTAAACCAAAACCAAGTGCAGTTCTGTTGCTGGTTCTGAAATATACAGATGGTCCGTAAACCTCACTGATGTAATACAATTTTTGGTTGTTGGTTTTCTCCCATTCCAACCAATTCTGGTCAAATGCCAAATTCCCATCTGGGCGGGTATACGCTGATGGATAATCGCCATCTGCCATGCGCACCAGTCCAAAAGGAGCATTATAGGTGAGAAAATTATTGGTGAAACCCACATTGGCTCCCCAAAAGTTTACATACACCCTGTTTTTGTCTGGAAACACGTTTGCCGGATTCTGAAACGCAGAATATGGGGTGTTGTGGTTTCCGGCATACAAGCCTACGGCTTGCTGCCCATTTAGTTCAAGAAAGCTGCATGCTAAAGCGGTTGCAGCGAAAACGGTGGTAAGTCTTTTTTTCATAATTTCTCCTTTTGTCTTTTTTAGTGAGCATTTTTTTCGTTTTCTTTTCTATACACTTACAAAACACAAGTGTATAAAATATAGAACACTAAAAACGTGCCAATCCCTCAAATTTTGAACGAATTCAAAAAGACAATTCTCAAAAAACCCTGCGAATTACAGCATTTAAGCCCAGTTTTTTAGGTAAAAAATAATTGTTTGCTCTCTATCCACCAAGACCAATGTTGCCTATCTCAAGACAAATGCACCATTTGTCGCGTTGATTTTAGTATTGAACGAATCAAACTCCTTCATTATCATTGCAGCCCCTTAATTGCGTCCTGATATTTATGAAGAATTTCCTAAAAACCATGTTGGCCAGTATGGTCGGTTTCTTTATCGGCATGTTGCTGGTGGTGCTCTTTTTTGTGATTGTTATCGCGGGTATTGTAAACTCTGGTTCCAAAACTGCCGAGGTGAAAAACAATACTGTATTGGAACTTCGCCTAAATGGTGATGTACCAGAAAGAATGGCAGACAACCCCTTCGAAGGATTTGGTGGCGATGGCCAAGATCTTGGCAGCGTTGGACTAGACAACATTATAACCGGACTCGACAATGCCGCTAAAGACTCCAAAATCAAAGGCATCATTCTGCGTGCCGATTTGTATGCCGGCGGATTGGCTACTGCCGATGAAATCCGAAACAAAATTTTAGACTTTAGAAAATCGGGCAAGTTTGTATATGCTTATGGTGAAGTAATGACCGATGGCGGTTATTTCATTGCATCTGCCTGCGACAAGGTGTACCTCAATCCAAAAGGAATAATTGAATTCAATGGCTTCTCGGGCCGGGTGGCATTCTATAAAGGCATGTTAGACAAATTGGGCGTTGATTTTGAAGTATTCAAAGCCGGCAAATACAAAGGTGCTGTTGAGCCTTTTATTCAAACCAGCCTTAGCGAACCCAATAGAGAACAAATTCGCGCTTACGTTACCCAATTGTTTGGCTACCATATCAAAACCATAGGGCAATCCCGCAAAATCGATTCTGGAACTTTGGCAGATATCGGCAATAAATTTTTGGCCCGCACAGCTCAAAAAGCATTGGAATACAAACTCATTGATGGTTTGAAATACGAAGACGAGGTTGAAACAGAAGTGCGCAGCAAAATTGGCCTCAAGGCGGATGATAAATTCAAACCCATGTCTTTTGCCAGCTACGCCAAAAACGAAGGCAGTGGCAAATACAGCAAAGACAAAATTGCCATTATTTATGCCACTGGCGAAATCAATATGGGCAAAAATGAGAGTGGCGATGGTATTGGAAGCGAAACCATTGCTGCCAATATTAAAAAAGCCCGTTTGGACAAGTCTATAAAAGCCGTAGTGTTGCGAATTAACAGCCCAGGCGGCAGCAGTAATGCCAGCGACATCATTGCCCGCGAGGTGGACCTTTGCAAAAAAGTAAAACCCGTTATTGTTTCCTTTGGTGATGTAGCGGCCAGCGGCGGTTATTATATCGGCTGTGGTGGCGATTCTATTTTTGCCTACCCCAACAGCATTACCGGTTCTATAGGTGTTTTTGCCTTGATACCCAATACCAGCAAATTGTACAAACAGCATTTGGGTTTGAGCTATGAAACAGTACCCACAGGAGAATTTGCCAATGGCTGGCGCCCTGATCAACCTTTAACGGATGGTATGCGCACTTATTTCCAAGAAATGGTGAATGTGGTGTACAACGATTTTATTAGCATTGTGGCTACAGGCCGCAAAATGGATACCGCCTCAGTGGCTGCATTGGCCCAGGGACATGTGTATACTGCACTTCAAGCAAAAGAATTGAAATTGGTAGACAAATTTGGTGGCTTGCAAAGGGCCATTCAAAGTGCAGCATGGAAAGCCGGTCTTAAAGAATACCGTTTGGTATCATTGCCTGCCTTAAAATCTCCATTTGAAATGTTGTTTGGCGGCAATAAAGAAGGCAATGAAATGGCATCCAAAGTTTTGGAACAACAAATGGGTGAATTTTATGCCCCTGTACAGCAAATGCAGCGTTTAAAAGAATTGCGCGGCATGCAAATGCTGATGCCTTTTAGCATCTCAGTAGATTAAATGTAATTCAGGTTTTGGTTAAAATAAAAGGGCGCTTCGGCGCCTTTTGTTTTTTATAGTGCAAATCGTTTCAAATCCCAGTAAATTCAGCTTATTGAATAATCACCTTCAAATCTTTGTTTAGTTCTTCACTTTCAAAATGCACGAAATAAATCCCAATAGGCAAATCGAGCCATGGCCAATTAGTTTCATTCTCGCCAACCGTCCCAGGCAAAACAATTTCACGCAATCGCTGACCTAGTGTATTGTTCAGCGTTATTTTAACCACATTATTCTGTTTTAAATTAAAATGAAATTTGGATTCTTGATTTATTGGATGTGGATATAAATCTACAACACCTGTTTGAGATACTTTTTTTATTAAATTGGTATAATTTCCAGAGTCATCCGATTTTACTAAAAAAATGTTCCAAGAATTATTCTGCTTGACTCTATTGTATTCAAAATACATATTTCCTGCAAAAAAAACACCGCCAAAACGACTAATATCCGCAAAACGCGATAATTCCCATTGGCAATAATTATATGGTGGTGCACACCCAGTATTTGGAAGCAAGAATTCAGGAAAATCTAAAGCTAAAGTATCATTAAAAAGGATTACTCCCTCAGTAGAATTAATACTACCGCGAACATTAGAATCTTCATAATAACGAGCAATATAATTATCTGCAGTTAATGTTTGAAACAAATTATACGCCAATCGTCTATTGTAAATGAATTTTTGGGGTATTGCAACTGTTTCAGGAATACGTCTAAAGTAAAATGTGCTATCCTTTATTTCAAAATTACTAAAAGTTCTCATTGAACTGTCCTTTAAGTACATTGGAGTAAAATTCAATATGCTTACCTCGCCCTTATTAGAAGTGAATCTTCTCAGAAATTTTCCATCTGGATTATAAACTTCATGAACAACGCTATCATTAAAATAATATCGAATAGGCAAACAATAGCCACGAGGGCTGACAATCATATTTACAAATTGTCCAGTTTGAATATTTGAATTTCCAATAGGTTTTACCCAGAGTGGTTTTTTATCATTCTTCCCAAATTTAATAAGTCTATATTCTTTGGGTCTAGAATCTGAAATTTCCACTAAAGAATATACATTCTGGTTTGAATCGATTCCGGCGCTAATAAATTCAACTTCAAATGAATCTGCATTTTGATTGTACTCATTTCGTATAGTGAAATTTTCAATATCCTCACTTATATGAATAACCCTAATAAAATTAGAATTCACAGCAGAAGCATATCCTGCAGCAACAAAAACATATCCATCAGATACTTTTAACAATCTATTATTAGAATTTATATATGTTGAAGCCAAATGCATTTCGGGAATTGTAAAAACCTCAAAATCACTAATATCAGAATTACCAATAGTAACATACTTTGTTAAATTGCCTTTTATATCAACATGACAAATTAGTAATTTTCTTAAATAGTCATTAGAATGGTTTCCTTCCTTGTTCCAATTTGTATTTCCCAAAATCAACCAACCAGTTTCAGTTTCTTGAATTCCCATTATTTCTTCAACACCGGGAATTGGTAGGGCAATATTGAACTTTGTAACTTGTTGTGAATATAAAAGATGACCGCAAAAAATCCAAAACAAAAACAAAATATATCTCATAATACCACAATCATCTCCTTTGAAACCATTTATTATTCAGAAATTTATAATCCTTACTGTATAAAAACGCATTCATCAATTCTGGATTTAACAAGTATACATATTCAAGTTTTTGTATGTCACCAGTGCTAAAACTTATTTTTTGTTTGCTGTCAATCTCAATATATTTAATTTTATATTTATCGGTAACTACAACAAATTTTTGGGCTATTTTTTTGTATTTATTCGAATCCAAATGCAAGTTTACTTCAATAGGCTTATTCTCCAATGTGTCAGGTGGGGGTAGATTTTCAAAATACTGCACATAAGCAACATTGCCATTCTTATCCTTTTTAAAAGTCCACTTTGAATAATCACCCATCAAATGCACAGAGCTACTTTCATTTCCAAACATATAATCAGGCAATATCAGCAATTCACTCACCTGCACATTGTGCTTATCAACGTGATTATTTGGGGTACAACCTGTCATTAACAAAACCCATATTGCCATGCATACTTTGCCCATTTTCATATCATTCTCATTAACTCAATCCCCCATCGGACTGCAAATCTCCAGTAAAAAACCTTCCAAATCCCGCACATAAGCCACGGTTTGTCCCCAGGGTTTTTGCTTTGGCGGCTCTGCTTCCATAGCGCCTGCTTCTAATGCCTTAGCATAGGTTTCCTCCACATTGTCTGTTACAAAACCCAATTCTATCCCAAAGGCTGGGTTCAACCTATTGCTTTCCATAAAACCGTACCTTAAATTGCTGTTTGCCAAACCGTGCGAAGCAAAAGAAAGTGTGGTGTCACCGGTATTTAGTTCTGCATAATCCTTTTCAGGAGTAACGAATTTTCGCTGAAAACCAAATGCAGTTTCATAAAAAACCACTGCCCTTTCTACATCTGCAACATAGAGTATGTTGTATCCCAATTTTACCATTATATTTTAAATTTATTGTGTTTCTGTGGTTTCGGCACATGCCTCAAAGGTCTTGGCATAAAAGGCTTTTTGGGTGCACTTAGGACAATTTTCTTTCCATTGAACAAAATACCTGCCTGCTTTGAATTCTTTGGTGGCAGAAGCACCCGCAGCCACATCAAACACCAATATGGCATCTACTGGTTCATATTGCGCATTAAAGGTTTTGGCCACTTCTACTTTTAAGCTACCTGTACCCGAATTGGTAAAGGTTACTTTGGTGGTTTGGTTCGATTCGCAATCGCCTGTGTCCGCTGAGGGTTTCTCACATGAGCTTATGCTGGTCAATAGGGCAAATGCTGCTAGGTAAATGAGGGTTTTCATGATTTAAGGATATCTATTTTATACGCAAATTACATGTTTTTGCACGCAATTTATAGAACTCCCAAAAAGCTTCAATGGCTTTTAAATTCACAAACACCTGAACATGTTGTAATCCGTATTCGGAATTCCATCCACAATTCCCAAACCTCGGGCCATAGTTACCAATTGTCCCCGATGAAAAGTGCTGTGGTTCACCACATGTAAAATGTACTCATACCGCGGCAGGCTGTTTTTGGCCCAACTTGAATTCAATTGCAATACTTTTCCCAATTCTGCTTCAGTAAAGCTTCCAAAATGCGTTTTCATTTCTTCAGAAACACTTACCAGTTCCTTTAAAATAGTTCCCACCTCATGTTCCCGTACCGACCAATCCATTTTTGAAGTATCCTGTTCCAGTACAAACATTTGCCAATATTTTTGGGTGCGCAACATGTGTTGTACAGTGAGGTCAATACTTTTAAAACTAGAATTTATATTTCGGTAAAGCACTTCCTCATCTAAACTGCCCAGCCAATTGGCCATAGTTCTATTTGCCCATAAATTAAATCGGGTGTAGTTGGATATACATTGGTACATCATGCGACTTTTATTTCAAAACTAATTAATTTGGGTTAAAATAAAAAACAAGGACAGCCCCCGCCCAATTAAGAAATCAAATGGTGCTCTTTGGCAAAATGGATCAACTCTGCTGGGTTGTGAATATTCAATTTAAAATTGATGTTTTTTCTATGCGTTTTCACCGTATGCGGACTAATAAACAAAGCCTCAGCAATTTCAGCATTCGACTTTCCTTGGGCCACCAGGGTTACAATTTCCAATTCCCTCTCACTTAAAACCACGGTTTCATTTTCCACTTTTACCGTTTGTTTAAATTTGGGTTTCACCTTGGTATTTTGGGCATTTAAAGCACACTGGGTGGACAAAATGGACAGTGTGCTGATGATTAATTTTGTAAAAATTCTCATTACAATTTTGCGATTAATTGGGTCACAA
>JADYZD010000108.1 GCA_020853295.1 Bacteroidia bacterium
AAAATCATACACGGTAATTTCAGGAGTCAATTTGAGCATACTCAATTCTGCATGGTGGCGGTCGCCCGTTAAAAACACCACATTCTTTATTTTGTTGGTTTTAATCCAATCCAGTATTTCTTGCCTCTCTTTGGGCCAATTGGCATAATTCTCATACACAGCCGCGGTATTTAAAAATTGTCCCCCTACACAAATAACCTTAAAATCCCCCGATGGTGCCATTAACAAGGCTTGTTTAAGCCATTGCAATTGTGCAGCCCCCAAAATGGTATGCTTTTCCGGCTGGGTAGGATCTACCACCCTGTTGTACCTGTTGTCCAACAAAAAAAACTGGGCATCGTTGTATTCAAACTGAGAGGTGATGCCTGAAACGCCTGGCATTCCCTGGGTGGGATTGCACCAATAATCGATAAAAGCGGCTTTTGTGGTGGCCTTAAAGGCAAAGCTGCTATTGGCATCGTTCGGTCCGAAATCATGGTCGTCCCAAATGGCGTAATTGGGACATTTTCTCAGCAACCTGTCGATAGCGGATTGGTTGCGCATGGCATCATAGCGGTTGTAAATACCGGTTTCGCTGCCCCAATCTGGCTCACGCAAATAAATATTGTCGCCGAGCCACAACATCATATTGGGATTTTTGTCGGCAATATTTTCAAAAATGCGGGTTTGGTTGTCGCCATAAGGTTTTCCTGGTCGGTCAGCATTGCTATCGTTTACATAATGGCAACTGCCAAAGGCTATTTTAAAATCTGAAGGGTCTTTTCTCCAACGCCACAACTCGGGAGTTGCAAACCGCATGAGGCTGTCTTCTTTGTACTGCACCACATTATAAATCACCTGGTACTGGTATTTGTGTCCCGCTTCAGTGGTACACACAAACTTGTAAATATTGTGCAGGGTATTGACCTGCTCTGAACGGGCGTACTTTTTTAGGTTACTGGCTGTTACATCCCAGTATTGTATTAATGGAATGACTACACCTTCTGTTTGCAGCCAAATATGGGCTTCATTAAAGGTAACATAGCCCAGCATAGGTCCAATAATGCGCACGGGTTCGGTTTTGGAGTCTTTCTTTTGACCAAAGGCCAATACAGGCAACAGCAGCAAGCAGCAAAGTAAGTTCTTGATCACAGTACAAGTTTACAGCGGTGAGGACGAAAAACAAAGGAATAACAATGCACATAGCTATTCTAAACTGAATTATTTGAATCATTACACTAGTAGTCATGCAATTTCCAAAATGAAGTGAATTGTATGGTTCATAAATGAAAATTATAATACTTAAAAATAGGTTCAAAAGGTATTTGGCTACAAAGTGCAGAGGAATGCTAAAGGAGTACTTAAGGAATGGTTAAGGAATGGTTAGTTAATGCTCAATGTATGCAAAGGTGGTAGATAACTAAATGAGAGCAGTGTGATTAATGAGAATCAAAGCATTTTGAAATGCTTCTGCTTGAGTTTTTTACTGGAACAGTGCAATTCTACCCATGGGGTTGTAATTTTGAAACAAAATGGCCCAGAACATGCGCACGGTAAATGTAACCCGGTATATTACTCCATTAAGAGAAGGGGGTTCATTGCCTGCCATTGCAGAAGCCGATGATGGGTTTTTGTATGTTCTTAAATTTCGCGGTGCTGGACAAGGCCCCAAAGCACTGATTTCTGAACTTATTGGCGGCGAAATCGCCCGGTGTTTGGGATTAAAAGTTCCCGAATTGGTGTATGCTGAACTGGATGCAGCATTTGGCAGAACCGAGCCAGACGAAGAAATCCAAGATTTACTTAAAGCCAGTGTGGGCTTAAATTTGGCCCTGCATTATTTAGAAGGGTCCATTACTTTTGATCCAGCGGCTTGGCAAACCACTGCCATGGAAGCATCTAAAATAGTGTGGTTAGACAACCTCCTGTTGAATGTAGACCGCACGGTAAAAAACACCAATATGTTGCAATGGAAAAGGGAACTGTGGCTAATTGACCATGGTGCGGCCTTGTACTTTCATCATTCCTGGGCCAATTGGGAAACGCTTGCCCAATCGCCATTTGCATTGATTAAAAACCATGTTTTTTACTACAAAGCGGTAGAAATGGATGCTGCAAATGCCTACTGCAGCCAACAACTTACGGTTTCGCAATTGGAGGATATTGTCAACTTAATCCCAGACAGCTGGCTGTTGCATGATTCACCATTTACAGAAGTTGAAGAGCACCGCTTGGCCTATTTACAGTTCTTAAGCCAACGTTTGGCTTATTGTTCACAATTCAACCAGGAGGCTTTGCATGGAAAACGCTAAAACTGTTTTTGAATATGCGGTAATTAGGGTTGTTCCCCGGGTGGAACGGGAGGAATTTATAAATGTGGGTGTGATTGTATTTTGCAAAAGCAAAGGTTTTTTGGATATACGCATAGAAGCTGCATCGCCAAAACTTGCGGCATTTGTAAATAAAGAAGAGTTAGCCGATATCCTTTCACACTTGGATTCGTATAAACGCATAGCCATGGGACAAGAAGATGCTGGGGCCATTGGAAAATTGGAGCCTGCCGAACGTTTTCGTTGGCTAACGGCTACCCGCAGCACTGTGGTTCAAAGTTCAAAGGTACACAGCGGTATTTGTGACGATGAAACAACTGTGCTTGACCGTTTATTTAAACAAATGGTTGGGTAACCCGTATTAATAGAAATAAAAAAAACCGCCACAAGGGCGGTTTTTTTGTGATACTCTTTAATCTATTAAGCTTCTGCGGCAGTGGTTTCTTCAGCAACAGGCTCGGCTGCGGCAACAGGTGCCT
>JADYZD010000109.1 GCA_020853295.1 Bacteroidia bacterium
ATTTAATTTTGCTACTAAAGCATTATTGTCGGCATAAAGAGTTGCTATTTCTGTCGAAATTTCACAAACCTCTTTAACTCCTTTTTTAATTTCTTGTTCTGTCATATTGTCGATTTATTTTCTGTCGGTGTCGTTCTCACAGGCTTGCGCCTAACTTGTTTATTGGAGCTATTTTATAGCGCATATCCCACCCATTAGCAGTGGATTTGCGCCATTTCTTGGCGTATTATTTCCAAAAATAATAAAATACCGCCATGCTTGCAAATAGCGAATTGATTTTAAGTGCTGGAATTTTGGGGAGGAGGTAGTTTGCGGGCTTTGCTTAGGGTACTTATGTTGAATACCAGTAGGGCCATATACAAGCCAATGCCAATATGCGGGTACACGGTAAGGTCAGCGGCAGCGCCATCGCTATTGCAAATAACACCGTCTATATACACGGTAAGCCAAAAAGGGAATATGGCCAATAATGTTGTATTGATGATGGTAAACCCCAATACCCAGCGTTTGTGATCTGCTTTTTTAATGGTTATGTATGAGCTAATAATGAAATACACAATAATGCTCAGTTGAAAAGCAACGGCAAATGCAATGCCCCAAAAGCTTTTGTCTTTGCCCAAAATGGTTGCCCCCAGTATATAAATATCCGGCACATCAGGGCCATAATAGGCAATGCCTTTTGGCCCAATTTTAAGCCAAACAAATGGGGTGGCCAGTGAGATGGCGGCTAAGAAGATAGACCAGCGCAAGAGTTGCTTGATTTGCATGTGTACCTGGTTTTTATAGATGGTGTTGTGGGTTGGTTGCATATACACCCCCAAATTTTATTTGTAATAGGTAAATTCCCGAACTGCCAAATAGGGAGCTGCTGTGCCCACTTTTTTTGAAGATTTGGTGGGATTGTTATTGCTATCGAAGGTAAGGTCTACATTTACAATGAGGTCTTGCATTTTATTGTTTGAAAATTCACGAATTGAATCCAAATGGTGCTGCTTGTTAAAGTACATGTGCTCCCCAGATGTGGATAGAACGCTGCTGTTGGCCATATCGTATTGCTCCCTATGGATTTCCTTGATTTTAAAAGTTTCATCCAGCAAGGTGTTTTCTTTGGCCTCTACTTTGCCCTGGGTTATTATTTTTACGGTATAGTTGAGCTTGGATTTCCACTGTTTTATTGAATACAACTGGGTATCGGCTTTTGAAATGAAATAAGTGGTATCTGCAGCAGTGCCATGTACCGTGGTATAAGTGAGGGGAACAGGATTTTCGGGGGTGTATGACTTTATGGAATCCAACATGCCGTGTGGGTTGTAATATGTTACCGTCATTCTATCCCACTGCGCCGGGTTTATGGGTACTAGGTCCTCGCCAACTTGTTTCACGCTTTTGTAGTATAACGCTTTTACCTGTTTTACATTGCCAGCCAATCCCCATTCCTGAAGGTCGGAAAATGTTGGCACTGCTGTTTCTGTAAATGTGCATGACATAATGAACATGCATATACTAGCAATGGCGGTGGCTTTCATTTGGTTTGTCTTTTATAAATAGACAGAATTAGCCAACCTAAAAGCACAAAGCAGGCATATACAAAACCATCACCAATTGCACTGTACAGAGTAGCCACTCGTTGGGTGGGAGTTTCGGCAAACATAATTTTGTTGTGAATGTCAAAGCTGCTTTGTTGGGCAATTATTTCACCCATAGGGTTTATAGCGGCAGAAAGTCCAAAACGAGTAGAACGCAAAAGGGAATACCCTTGTTCTATAGCCCTGTATGCAGCCATTCTGGTATGCAAAGGATCGATGCCGCGCCAGTCTGAGGAAGGGATAGCCACTATGTTTGCATTTAGTTTTCCAAATGCTTTTGCGATATACGGATAGTCAAAATCGTAACAAATTGCGGCACCAATACTGAATCCATTATCCTGCATTGTACGAAATGGTTCATTGCCCTTTATTGATGGCTCGCCGGGTACGGGTTGGTGTTTTAAGTATTGAAATTCAATTTCACCTTTCGAATTTATGGCTACAAATTTATTTTCGAGTTTTAAGGGGTCTGTTGATACCGGTACAACGTATGAAGCGATTAATGAAATTTTGAGGTGTTTTGCAAGTGATTTTAAACTGTCTTGCCAATTTTTTTCGTCTTCTTTTTGAATAAAAATTGCTGCTTCATTCCACGAAACCAGTTTGGCACCTTTTTGTGCAGCTATATGGGTTCGATTTATTAATGCGATTTTGAATTTTTTGTTGGTAGCCTCATCTGCAAAAGGCAATCCACTTACTTTTGAATCGGTACCTACTGTTGCAACGGCAGTGGTTTCCTTTGTTTTTGCTTTCCACAAGTCCAAACGAAGTGAACCATAAATGAGGAAAGTAAGCAGTATGCCAAAGGGCATTAAACTATTGAAAACAGTGGGCTTTTTGGATTGAATTAAATCCACTATTGATATGTTTATCCAATAAATTAAAAAGCCCAATCCTGCCATTCCAAAAAGTGAAAGTGATTGAAGGATAACAATGCTGTGCGACTGGGTATTCGCACCTACACCCCAACTTGCAAATGGCATAAATGTAAATTGTATCCATTCCATAATTGTAAAAATGGCAGGAAAAAGAAACCATGCATATTTATGTGATTTGTACTTGGCCCATATCAAATAAGCAGGCAAGTGTATAAGGGTTAGGGGCAATGAAAATAGAAATACCATAGCAAAGGGTACGGGCTCTGTAATTATTTTGGCAGTAGCTAAAGTCCATGCTACAAATAAGGCCAAAGTAAAAAACAGCCTTGATTTTACCCCAGTAGTTCGGTGCAAATACAAAAGAAAGGGAACACTGGATAACCAGGCAACAATGTCTGCACTATAAGAAACGTGTGAAGCTATTATTGTGAATATGCCAATAAGTAAAAGCAGATTGGGGTTTATTCTTTCTAAAAATTTATTTTTTTCTGTCATATGTATCTATGTTTTTATATTTATCATAAACAATGAGGTAAATATAATAATATCTTGTAAAAAGTGTATAATCCAAGCCAAACCCAAGCCTTGCGTTTCATATGTAGCCTTTGATAAAATATACCCTAAAAGACCCGCCATAAGCACACCCATGAATCCATTTGGATAACCTTGATAATGGGGTAGCCCAAACAACACGGCCGAGCAAATAAGAATTGTCAATTTTGAAGTTAAATGCATCAAGTTTCCATTAATGGCAAAACGATATATTATTTCTTCTGAAAAGGAGTTTGTCAAAGATACTAATAGGATTATTGGAACAAAAGACCACTTAAAATTGTATAAGCTGTTTGTGTATTTTACGGCCAAAAACATAAATATACCTGTTGCTATACTGATAAAAAAGGCAAGTTGCAGTCCATTTTGTCTCCAACTCGTTTTTCCATTTATCCCCAACCATTTTTCTTTTATGGCGATGGAATCAAGGTGTCCAAGCTGTAACAAGGATTTGCTTTCAGGGGTAATAAACAAGGTTATTAGCATTACTGCAACTGCAATGAATATGGCGTATATTTGGTATTTAATAATGCCATTGATAAATGTGTTTGCATGAACATTTAAATTCACGGAGGGCAATAATTTACCTGAATATAACAGCAATACACTAGCAACTACGACGGTGAATACGGGAATTGCGACTTTCATTTTAAATAATTTTAGGCACAAATTTCCGATTAAACCTTTTTACTGTTGTTACCATTTGGTAACTGGTGGTTAAAAACTTCATTTTTTATTCTACTCAAACTTTGTGGAGTAATACCTAAATAAGAGGCAATATGTTTCTGTGGGGTTCTTTGAAGAATATTGGGTTGTTTTTGAAGCAATTGAATATAGCGTTCTTTAGCTGTTTTGGTAAGGATGTCGATTTGTTGAATTTGTTTATGTATGAATAGGCCTTCAGCTGCATAACGGCAAATTTTATCACCATAATCCGAACTATGGCTAAGTGTATCAAAATTATATTTAGGAATGCGCAGCATTTCAGATTTTTCAAAAGTAACAATTTCTAAAGGTGAAGTTTGGCCAGAGAGAAAAGACATATAATCGCCAAAAAAGTCATTTTCATAGCATAAATCAATACAAACAAAGTTGTTTTTATTCCAGATTAAAACACCACCAGCACCGCTTAAAATAAAGTACAAATACCTCTCAATAGTATTGCTTTCTTTTATGGTTTTATCTTTGTTGTAAGAGATAACCTCTCCTAAATTGGCGAAATGTTTCCAAGCCTTAATTGGTGCTATAAAATAAGGGTCAAATGCCGCTTTGAGTTTTTCTGGTATTCCCATAATAATTTGGTCTTTTTTTCTAAAAAAACACTAATTCGCTAAGGTGAAATGCCCAATAAAGAATACCAAACACGTTTGGAATAAATTGGGGCAACACGTAAGCGTATGTTTTCCAAAAATACAAAAAATACCCAATGGTTAAAATACCAAACTTTTAAGTGTGGTAAATAAACGGGTATTTTACGAAGAAAAGTGGGGTAGGGTTAAAGGTATTGGTTACGGCCGTTGCGGTTAGAAGAAGCGATTTAATTCAGGACTATTTGAACAGGGTGGTTTATTCATGGACTTTATTTTCTTAAAATTCATTTCTGACCATGATCAATTCTTGAATTTTTAGTTTTTTAAAGGCTTCAAGGTCGAATTCATGGGTCATGGAAAACTGAACATCCTCCTCGTTTTCACGGGCTGAATAGATTTTTAAATTCCATCCATAGGCAAAGATTAGGTTAAGGGATTGAAGTTGCCATGGAGGTTCGGTTGACCATGAGTAGTTGGTATGCATTTTAATGGTATCGTTTTGCAACAAATCAGCTACTGTTTTTCCAATATAGGCTTGCAAATGAGTGGCCATTAAAAGATTTCGTATAGCTGTATCTGGGCTAAGATTCGCAGTATCATGTTGGATTTGACTAAAATCATTTGTTTGGCCGAAAGAACAATATGCAGTGAAGAAGGTAAAGGTGAAAAATAGGGTTCTTTTCATATATAACGAATTTTGAATGCCTTATTTTTTGTACATTATTGTGTTCTATTAATCTTGGATAGAATTTTTATTTCATGGAAACCTTAATTCCGGTTGGAAATAATAAATCTGTTTTTTTATGCTGTCTTTGTATGCATAATTATTGTCGTAAAGAATAATTCCATTTTGTTTCTCATTCCAATACTCCAGCGGCGGAAACCAAACAGGAATGATATTTTTTACCAATTCAATCTGGGTTTTAAATGTTTTAATTTGGGTGTGGTCAATAAAATTTTCCTTATGAAAAATAGTATCATACAATTCTTCATATTGGTAGTTAAAAACGCCAAATACACATGTTGTGCTTAAATAAGAAATGTTTTTGATGTAGTATGCGTCTTGCTTTTGCAGCGAATCAGGAAACCAGCCAGTAAGCCTTCTGTTTTTGATTTTGTCGAAGTCTTGATAGTTTTGATATTCTTGCAAATAAGCACCATTGTTACAAGATGCAAACAATGTAAGAAAGAAGAAGACTAAAGTAGGGATATTTAAATATGTATTTTTCAAATTCATTTGGATTTGCTAAACAGGGATGTTCGAACTTTTAGCTCAATTGCTAGCGCAAAGCGCAGTGAAACAACTAAGGGGAATTCAATGTTACCGATTTGATGTATTTTCATTCAGCAGCTCGTAAGTAAAGTCGTTAAAAGTTTCGTTGGATTTATGAGCACCTGTTTTAGAGAAAAGGGCTTGTCCACCGGTGTTATCGGTTGCAGTGCCCAACCATAGTTCTGATACATTGTCTTGGGTAAGTTGCGCTTTTATTTGCTGAATGAATGCCCGGCCAATGCCTTTTTGTTGGAATTCTTGCAATACCTCAATGTCATACAAATAGCCCATGTTGTGGTTTGAGTAAATGGATGGAAACGTATATACAAGACAATACGCAACAATTTTTTGTTGGTTTTTAGCGATATACAAATAGGTTCTAACATCTTGTAAAGCGCTGCTGAGGTGTTCAGCTGTGGGACATTCTGCTTCCGTTAAATAATCATCAATTAAACTTTGGATTAAAGCATGGTCTGTACTGCTTAGCCTTACTATTTGAAATTCCATTTCTGTTGGTTATTTGTGTTCGGTTGATCGAGTAAAAATGTGGTGTCGGTTTTCCAAAAATACACAAAAACCCATAGGATTCAAGAGGGATGGATATTTTTGCTTTTTTCCCCGTTGTGATTTGGTACTTTAGGAATATGCAATAATTTTAGCCTTTGGAATTGCTTTTTCTGATAGAAATGTATGCAGTAATTAGAACAATTATGGTTAAAAAACTTGCGCCGATAATGTAAAAAAGATTGTTTCCTGATTTAGGGGATGTATTGGTTTTTGGTTTTGTATTGTTGATAGTATTTTTGTAATACTTGTTATTGAATTTATCTTCTGC
>JADYZD010000110.1 GCA_020853295.1 Bacteroidia bacterium
CAGTAAATCCATCGTTTGTAAATAACAACAAGCCAGAAATTTTGGCCATGATAGAGAGCAGCAACGCTGGAAGCCAAAGGATTAGGCTTGGAGTCACCGGTAAAGGACAATTTCATGCCTGGAATTCGGGGCAACCTTACCGATGGACCTCGGGTGGTTTTTTAAATAAAGTGCGGGGCAATGATTATTCTGCTTCTTATCTGAATGGCAGTTCTGCAAATTGTGTAGGTGAAAATGGGGGCACCGGCAAATCCACCATTTCTGTAGGAAGTTATGTTGCCAGAAACAGTTGGACCGATTATACCAATGTGTACCGTGCCCAAAACTGGTTAAATGTGGGTGAAATCTCTGACTTTAGCAGCAGGGGACCTACAACTGACAACAGGATAAAACCGGATATCTCAGCACCTGGACAAAACATTATTTCAAGCGTAAATACTAGGGCATTTGCCGGTTGGATGGGCGACGCTACCACACTTAAAACACAGTTTAACAGTCAAGAGTTTAACTGGACCATGTTTAGTGGCACCAGCATGGCGGCGCCGCATGTTGCAGGTATTGTGGCTTTGTTGCTTGAAGCCAATCCTACGCTTACTCCACAGCAAATACGCGATGTATTGCAGCAAACCGCTATTCGCGACAAGTTTACTGGTGCGGATAGCAACAACAATTATGGTTTTGGTAAGGTAAATGCGATGGGAGCTATAAAAGCTGCCATAAAATTGGGCAATCAAAATGGGGTAGTGGGTTCATTTTCTGTTTTTCCCAATCCTGCGAATGGCAATTTGCAATTGGTTATTCCTGAATTTGCAAATCGTGTTGCCAAAATCCAATTGTATGGATTCACCGGAGCATTGGTCTTTGAAACTGAAGTTCAAGTAACTGATATGGGCACAGTTACAATAGCGTTAAACGATGTAAATCCTGGAATTTACAATTTAATGGTGCAGTCAGGTGCTTCAGTACTGAGCAAAAAACTGGCAGTTATGCATTGATGTTTTTACCGGCCAGGTAGTTTTGATAACTGCTCACATGCCTGTCTTTTTTAGACAAATAGATATCGGCAATGGTAATCATAATACCGGTTTCTTCTACATACCCAAAATGGTCATTTACCGCAGTGCCAAAGGTGCGCATGGTAGGACTCAGGTTCATGTAGCTGTTAAACAAAGGGGGTATATTTTCACCCAAAGTACGGATGAGTTGGTTCAGAATGTGGTGGCCGTCCTTATAATTTTTGCCATCGATGGCTTGTATAAGGGCTGAGCAATCCGTTTCTATTTTCAGTTCGTTTGGAATGTGAATTAAACCATCGGGATCAGGGAAATAGTGGTGCATAAATTGGAGGATATTGTCCCGGGCTTCAGTATTAAAATCGGTATACATGGTAACTTTACCAAAGAAATACCTGATTTCAGGATACATTACAATAAGGGCTCCCAATCCATCCCAGAGGTTGTCTAAAGAAAAAAGGCCTTTTCTGTTTTCTGCACTGGGCTGGTATTTGGGTTGAACAAAACTGCGGCCCAATTCTATGGTATAAGGAAAATACTCTTTCTTAACTTTTTCAGAATACTCAAAAATCTCTTTGGTTGAGAGGTGGAATTCTCCATTGGCATCAATGGCATCCGAACATTTTTTAAAGCGGTAGCCACCTACAATTTCTTTATCAACAGGGTTCCATACAATAAGTTGCTCGTAGGCAAATGGACCCAAGTCAAATTCATCAATATCGCTGCTTTTGCCTGTGCCGCCGCCAGCTGCCCTAAAGGTGATTTCCCTTAATCTGCCCAATTCACGCATTAAATGGGGGCATTTATCACCATTAAAAATATAAATTTCATTGCCCACATTGTTTGTAGGACGCACGTAAATGTGGTTGTTCAATTCCTGTTGCAGGAGGTTTAAGTCAACTTGCGCAATTATCGGCTCCATCGATCGGGGCACAATTTAGTAAAAAGATTTGAAACGCAGTTCAGTGAATTCTACCAGAGGGGTCAGACTGGGGGTGATTTCTCATTTATTTTTCTATTTCCCCTGCCAAGGTTTCATAGCTTTTTCGGTTTGGATTATTTAAGCTATAAACGTACTCTTTTACAATCTGGGCCTGCTTCCAATCGCCCAAATTTTTATGTTTTTCAAAAGTTTCAGGCATTATCGGTTCCCCAAAAATGATATTAAAATTCTTGCCCTTTTGCTTAAACATTTCGTCCACCAAAAAGAACATTTCAATATTGATTTTGAGTTTTAGCCATTTTCTAAAATTGGCAATGTTATAGAACCTGTTGGTATTCTTTCCTTGAAAAAGGGTGGGTATCACAGGCAATTGGTATTTAACAGCCCTACTGATAAAGCTTTTTTGCCATTCCAAATCTTGCACCACCCCTTTGGTTTTGCGACTGCACAAACCCGCAGGAAACACAATTACTAAAAAGCCTTGCGCATACGCTTCCTCTACCCGTTTTAATGATTCCTTAGCCTTTTTACCCAGGTTGTTTACCGGTATAAAGATGTCGCCAAAATTGGGAATTTCGGCCAATATTTCATTTACAATTACCCTTACATCTGGCCGCACCTTGCTCACCTCCACCATCAGCATCATGCCATCCAGTCCGCCAAGTGGGTGGTTAGAAACCACAATTGCGCCTCCAGTTTTGGGAATGTTTTCAATTCCAGTATTGCTCATGGTGGTTTGCAATTTGTCGTGAATAACAAATTTCGTAAACGGAATGTCCCTTAAATCCTTGGCCTCCATCATGGCATCATTCATTTCTTTTTGGTGAATGACTTTTTTAATCCAACTTAAAATGAATTTTGGAACCCATTTATAAACCTTAGGACTCCTTTTTTTAAAAAGCGCATCTACATCAATTTGAAGGGGTTTGTTTTCCATTGTGTATTACCAATAAATCCAGCGAAATCGGGGTTGTTTGAGGCTGTTGAATTCCATTGTTGGCATGGGTAAGCGCCAGTAATCTGTAATCAACAACAGGGTTCGTAGTATTTTATTTTTGGGTTTAAGGTAGCCAAAAGCCAAGCTGGGACTAATCAAATACTGTCGGTAGCGGATAATAGAACTGTAGTCTTGGGTATTTCCATTTTTATCTATCCAGATGTTGTCATCGCCACCCACCATACCTTCCGCACTATACCCTATACTAATCCCTAGCCACTTTGGCCACCAGTTGGGTTTAATTCCCATTTTGCGAAAATTAAAATCCAGCCAATAGGTTTGTCCGTTATAATCTTTAAGCAGCCTCTCAGGCAATGTGCTACCCAATATTTCCGGCCTAATGTTGTGCAAAGCCGTGGTTCTAAAGGTCACCCTAAAAGGCACTTTTACCTTGCCCCAAATAAAGGCTTGGGCTCCACCGAAAGCAGCTCCTACGGCATTGGATATGAGGTCGCCAGAACTGGCACCCCATTGTGGTGATCGGCCGTCGAAATACTCCAAAGCTGTTTGAAAACCAAGTGAAACGGCAGTGCCAAAAACGGCGCTTTTTTTATTGTTGTATCCAGCGTACCTAAAGGAAGCTGCACTGTTTACCGCCAAAAAATAACCAGAAAAGGCATGTCCCACTTTGTCCATTTGCAGCCAATTTTGGCCATCATTGGTCCAGTGAAATTTTTGCAAGCCGTAGTCTTTGTACCAAGTATTGTAAAGCACTGCATACATGGCCACGGGTACACCAGTGTTTACCGACCAAACCGCAATTTTGCGTCGGTGCATTTGGCTGCTGTCCTTAGTGGTACTATCGTTTTGGGCATGTACCGCAATGGTGCACAATAGTCCCAAAAGAACACTGAACTTTTTTAAATTCAATTCAGTATTTGCTGTTTTACGGTATCTAAAATGTGAAAGGCAGTTTCGGAATTCTCGGCTTCGGCATACACCCTAAGCACGGGTTCAGTGCCACTGGGACGAATCATTACCCAACGGTCGTTTGCAAAGCGAAATTTAAACCCATCCGTATCTTCCATCTGCGCTACTGCATAGTTTCCAAAAGCATGGTAAGCGCCAGTTTTACAGTTGTTGATGATGCTGTTCTTCAATTCTTCTGTAAGATGTAGATCGTAGCGTTCAACTGCAAATGTGCCAGTAGTTTTATAAATATCAGCAAGCAATTCCGACACTTTTTTACCGGTTTTTGCCATGTATTCCATAATCACCAATCCCATCCAAACACCATCTCTTTCTGGCAAGTGGCCTTTAATGGCAATTCCACCGCTTTCTTCTGCACCAATTAGCACATCGTCGGTAATCATGTATTCGCAGATGTATTTAAAACCAATTTTGGTGGTAATGGTTTCCAAGCCTTTAGCATTGCAGAGTTTTTGAACCCTGTCGCTTACAGAAAAACTCTTTACTACTTTGCCCGAATAGCCTTTAAAAGTGGTAAGGTATTCAATCAGCAGCAATATGAGGTTGTGGCTATCTACAAAATTTCCATGCTCATCAAAGAAACCAATTCTATCGGCATCGCCATCTGTAGCCAAACCGCAATACAAGTTCGGGTTTGCAGCAATCATTTCGGTGATCTCTGGTAAATTTTTAAGTATGGGTTCTGGAGCACGTCCTTCAAAGCCCGGATTCTGATTTGCATGCAAAAAAGTAGCCCCAGGGAGCAATTGTTTTACAGCATTCTGTCCAGCACCATACATGGCATCATAAGCCAAGTGGGGTGCCATAGAAACCAAGGCAGTCATATCAAAATTGGATTCCACATGGCTCAGGTATAAGGATTCAAAGTCGCCAGTTACAATGCTGCCATTGTTTGCGAGTGAATCAAAATCTACAGCGGGTACATCATGCGCAGGACTGAGGTCTTCTATCTCCGCAATTACAGAAGGGGTAGCTGGACCACCGTAATGGGCCTTAATTTTAAAGCCGTTGTACTCGGCAGGGTTGTGGCTCGCCGTGATAATCACCCCCAGTCCTGCATTGTGTTTTTGAGCAGCAAGCGAAATCATGGGAGTGGAGACAAACTGAGGTGCCAATATTACAGAAATACCCTCATTGGCCAGTATGGCCGCGGTTTCACGGGCAAAAAGTTTGCCTCCAAAACGGCAATCGTGGCCCACAACACATACCTGGGGTAAATTGCTGTTTTTAAGCCATTTTGCAGTGGCATATGCTACACGCCTTACATTGGCAGCAGTAAAATTATCGGCGATGATTTCTCGCCATCCATCGGTACCAAATTTGATTGAATACATGGGTTTATTAGTA
>JADYZD010000111.1 GCA_020853295.1 Bacteroidia bacterium
ATGTTTTGGCTCTTAGGCGCTTTGGGAATTGTGGTTGTGGGCCTGTTGCTGTTTAATTTTAGTGCCAAAAAAAACCAGCAGGGTTGGGGTGCTATGCAATACCCTCAACTGGTGCTAGGCATGCTTGCCATTTTTGTTTATGTAGGGGTAGAAGTGGCCATTGGTAGCAATTTAAGTGAGTTGTTGAAACAACAGGATTTTGGAGGTTTGCAATCATCTGAAGCTGCACCCTATATTTCCATGTACTGGGGTAGCCTCATGATTGGCCGCTGGGCAGGTGCCGTTTCCGCTTTTCAACTCAGCCCTAAAACCAAACTGGGATTGCAGTTGTTGGTACCTTTGCTTGCATTTGTGGTTATTATTAGTGCCAATATAATTGCTGGATATGAAATGAAAGCATTTTATTATTACATCATTTGTGTGTGCATTCAAATAGCCGCGACCTATTTTAGCAAAGAGAATGAAGCCCGCAACCTGCTTATTTTTGGCTGTTTAGGTGCCATATCCATGGCCATTGGTACTTTATCTACAGGAACTGTGGCCATTTATGCTTTCTTAAGCGGTGGATTGTTTTGCTCCGTGATGTGGCCCTGTATTTTTAGCTTATCGGTTTCTGGTTTGGGAAAATACACCACCCAAGGTTCAGCCTTTTTAATTATGATGATTTTGGGAGGCGGAATTATTCCCCCAATTCAAGGAAAATTGGCAGATATCGTGGGTATTCATAACTCTTACTGGATGGCTGCTTTGTGCTTTTTATACCTGGCTTGGTTTGCTTGGAAAGCCAACAATATTTTAAGCAAAAATGGAGCAAGTATTGCCCAGGTAAATCACTAAAAAAACATTATTTTATTTCGATTTCATCTACGAAAATAAATGCTTGTCCCTGAGCAGCAGCGCCAGGGTGCCAATTGGGTAAAGCTCCATAATTGTGTGCAATTATTTTTACAAATTGCGAAGTTCTTTTGCTCTTTAATTTCACAACTATTTCTTTTCTTTCTGTATCGAATTTTTGTCCAGTGGGTTCAACTTTTACAACTCCGGCTTCCACCCATGTTTTCCCATCTACCGATAACAATACATCCAGTTGTGTGGGGTAGAATATCCAACTGCCTTGGTCTTGTAAAAAACCGCAATTCACAGCTGTAATTTCTTGTGATTTTCCCAAATCAATCACCACGTTCAAATCACAATTTTGGTACCCCTGCCAGTCACCAGCCCGCCAATTGACGTTGCCCTTTATGCCATCTACCAAACCATTTGGACCGCCTGCAGTATATTGGGAATTGTATGAAGTGAGTGTTGTGGCTGAATAAATATTCGGTATTTTGTGGCAAAATGCGGTAGAAACCGGACTTTTTAAGGTAGAAACGTCTTTGTATTTTACGGCATAGGCGTGAATGCTGCAAGAGTTTCGCACCTCAAAGGCCCTTTTGTAAAACTGAAAATTTACCGAATCATTATTCAAATAATAGTAAATATTATCGCCTTCAGAAGTAATTTCAACCATGGTGTTTCCCCTGAAAGTGCGTTCTACTTTAATGTTGGGTGGAATGGGATTCTGAAATTCCGATTTTGGAAAAGGAAGCATCAGGTAATCGGCCGCATCTTTGGTGGGTAGGTTGCTCAATTGAAATTCCAATTTGCCTCCATTTATGATGGATTCATAATCTATAAATCCGGCAATTTCTCCATTTAATCGCGCTGTTCCGTAATAATTTTGCGGATTTCTTTTAGGTGCAATTATCTGAAAACTTTTTCCATTTTCTAGATGAACAATTGCCTTGTCCAATGAAGGGGTGCCAATGGTAAACCAAGGCAATCCAGGAGTTACTTGATAAAACCCCATGGCACTTAAAACATACCAAGCACTCATTTGCCCGCAGTCTTCGTTGCCAATTAATCCATCGGGTGAATTTAAATAAAATTCCGAACAAATTTGGTGTACTTTTTCTTGTGTTTTTGAAGGTTCAAACAAGTAATTGTACAAATATGCAATGTGGTGGCTGGGTTCATTGCCATGTGCATATTGACCAATTAATCCCGTAATATCGGCCTGCTCCCGTCCTGTAGTGGCTGAATTCTCTGTGAACAATTGGTCGAGTTTGGACAACATGTTTTCGGGTCCGCCCAAAGCTTCCATATGCGATCTAATGTCATGAGGAACATAAAAACTGTACTGCCAGCAGTTGGCTTCAGTAAAATGGTTATTTACTTCCCGGGGTTCAAATGGTTCCAACCAATTGCCATTAAATCGGGGTCGCATAAAGCCCGTTTTTGGATCCAGTAAATTGCGCCAAGCGTTGCTTCTTCTGGAGTAAATATCGGCAACTGCTGTGTTCCCTATTTGCGCTGCAAATTGTGAAATACACCAATCATCGTATGCATATTCTAGTGTTTTAGAAACGGATTCAGGTTCGTTTTCCGATGATAGGAATCCGTTTTTGATATAATCCCTTTTCCCCAATTTGTTTTCATTGGCAATGCTGGTCATCGCCTTTAAAGCCAAGCTGGAATCAAAATCGCGAATTCCTTTGCTCCATGCATCGCAAATTACACTGGCCGCGTGGTAACCTATCATACAATCTGTTTCATTCGATGCCAATTCCCAGACTGGCAAACGCCCGTGTTCTTTGTATTGCTCTAGAAATGTAACAATAAAGTCCCTGGTCCGTTTGCGGTCAATAATACTCAACAATGGGTGAAGTCCACGGTAGGTATCCCACAAAGAAAAAACAGTATAACGCTGATACCCTATTGCTTTGTGAATTTGATGGTCCATGCCCATATAATTGCCATTTACATCGGAGGCAATATTGGGGTGTATCATACAATGGTAGAGGGCGGAATAGAAAATGGTTTTTTGATTGGTATCTGT
The DNA here is from genome assembly GCA_020853295.1 of Bacteroidia bacterium. Classification (GTDB taxonomy): domain Bacteria; phylum Bacteroidota; class Bacteroidia; order NS11-12g; family UBA955; genus JAGXTF01. The sequence continues at coordinate 2,879 of JADYZD010000111.1, forward strand.
ATTCTCAACTTTTATTTTAGACAATTCCAGTTCCCAAGCTTGCTTTGCAAACATGGCTGTGGAGTCAAAATTCCAACCTGGCAGCTCTGTCTTTAAGTTTTCATTTGCCCCTGCTTGATTGGTAAAAGACAGCGCCACTTTTACCTTCAATGGATTTTTGTTTTTCATCACAAATAGAAACCCTGCCTTGCTTTTATCGCTGTGAAATTTGGTTTGAATGATGGGTTCGGAAAATTCTATGGTAAAATGCACCAATTGGTCTTTTGCCCA
>JADYZD010000112.1 GCA_020853295.1 Bacteroidia bacterium
AGTTATAGCTGGCAGCAGTATTTGGTGGGTAGGCAAAAATTTGCCCTCAGAATTGGCACCATTAGAAGACAGGGGTTGGTTTAGGGTGGCAGTAACAGCCCCTGAAGGTGCGAGTTATGAATACACCGATTTCTTTATGGACAAACTTTCTGGCTTTGTTTCTGATTCTATTCCCGAGAAAAAAATCATGTTGTCTGTTTCAGCACCTGGCTTTACTGGTTCTGGTGCTGTAAATACCGGATTTGGCCGTGTAGTACTTACCGATGCCGGAGAACGCAAACGCAGTCAGCAGCAAATTGCCGATTACCTAATGAAATCAGCAGTTGGATTTCCAGAAGCCAAAACATTTGTAATACAGGAACAAACCATTTCTGCCGGCGGTGGCAGGGGCTCTTTGCCTGTTCAATTTGTAATTCAAGCCCAAAATTTTGATCAATTAAAACGCGCATTGCCTATTTTTATGGATGAGGCTCAAAAAAATCCCATTTTTATGGGCGTGGATGTTAACCTTAAGTTTAATAAACCCGAACTGCAAGTAGAAATTGATAGAGAAAAAGCCGCTGACTTGGGTGTAAATGTGGCTGATATAGCCCAAACCCTGCAACTCTCCTTCTCCGGACAGCGATTTTCTTATTTCACCATGGATGGAAAACAATATCAGGTGATTGGCAAATTGGAAAAGGAATCTCGCAGCAATCCTTCTGATATTTCTTCCCTTTACATTAGAAACAACCGTGGGGAAGCGCTTCAACTCGATAATTTTGTTACCATTACTGAAAAAAGCAGCCCTCCCCAACTCTATCATTACGACAGGTATGTGGCGGCCACGGTAAGTGCTGGCTTGGCAGAAGGCAAGACTGTTGGCGACGGTATAGTAGCCATGCGCAGCATAGCCAAAAAAGTGTTGGATGAATCATTTACAACGCAGCTTACTGGCCCATCGCGCGATTATGAAGAAAGTTCCAGCAACATTCTGTTTTCATTTGGCTTGGCATTGCTATTGGTGTATTTGGTGCTCAGTGCTCAGTTTGAGAGTTTTACAGCTCCTATAGTAATTATGCTTACAGTCCCACTAGCCTTAGCCGGGGCCTTGTTGTCGCTGTGGTATTTTAACCAAACTTTAAATATTTTTAGCGAAATTGGCATGATTATGCTCATCGGATTGGTCACCAAAAATGGTATACTTATCGTAGAATTTGCAAACCAGTTGCGGAGCACAGGTATGGGGATGAAAGAGGCCATAATTGAAGCAGCATCGCAACGTTTGCGTCCCATATTAATGACCACATTGGCAACAGCCTTGGGTGCACTGCCCATTGCATTGGCCTTAGGTGCGGGTAGTGTTAGCCGTATTTCTATGGGAATTGTAGTTATTGGTGGCCTCCTGTTTTCCTTGGTGCTTACTCTCTATGTAATACCGGCCATTTACACCTATTTGTCTGGAAAAGTTAAAACAGAAAACATATGATTCGCGCAAGATTTGTTTTTATCAGCTTTATTGTGTTTTCCTTTCAAGGTTTAATTGCACAAAAAGTGTATACACTGGAAGATGCAGTAGCCATTGCACTAAAAAATAACTACGGTATTTTAATGGCCAAAAATGATTCTGCTTTAAGTGCAAACGAATGGTTTGTTGGCAATGCAGGAATGCTCCCCAGTATTGGATTTAATGCAGGAATCAACCGCGCAAGCAACAACCTCAACCAACGGTTTAGCACAGGTTTAGAAGTTAACAAAAACGAAGTAGGTTCGGCCAATACTACTGCAGCAATAGCACTAGGGTGGACAGTGTTTGATGGTTTTAAAATGTTTGCCAGCTACCACAAATTAGAATCTTTGTATGAAGGAGGTAAATTGCAATTAAAAACCATTGCTGAAAATACTACCCAAAATACCATACAACTCTACCAAAATTGTATACAGGTAAAACAAAAAAGTAAAACTATAGAAAGCCTGATTGTCATTTTTGAAGAACGCTTAAAAATTGCCAATAAGCGATTGGAAATTGGCAATGGCAATAAAAGTGAAGTACTGCAAGCCCAATTGGATTTAAATGCCCAAAAAAGTGCACTCATTCAAGCCAGAATTGAAGCGGATGTTATAAAACAGGATTTGGCAAATGAAATGGGACTGGGTGATGTCGATTTTGAAATACAAGACAGTTATAACCCAGCCGCAATTAATGAAACACTGCAGCAATATGCGGAAAGGTTAAACAAAAACAACCCTGAAATTCTATTGGCATAAAACCGTGTAAACACCCTGCAATGGATGGCCAAAGAATCACGTTCTGCTATGTACCCTACCCTAAGATTGGGTACCTCTTATAATTTTGGACGCAGCAGTAGCGATGCCGGATTTGCCTTGTACAGTCAAACCGCTGGATTGAGTTATGGAATTACCCTGAACTATGCTTTGTTCGATGGCGGTAGGGTTCGCCACAGTGTGCGCAGTGCCAACATACAACTGCAAAACGCACTTATAGCCCTAGACGCAGAAAAAAATTGGCAATACCACCAACTTGTAAAGGCTTTTTCCAACCTACGTGCAGCCGCTGAATGGATGGCTTTGGAAGAACAAAACATTGTGTTGGCCAAAGAACATGTGCAAATTATGATGGAACGATACCGGCTTGGGGAATGCACCTCTCCTGAAATGAAAGATGCACAACAGAGTTTTGTAGATGCTGAATTTCGTTTGTTACAAGCCCGTTTTCAAGGCATAACAGCACAAACCAATTTGCGCAGAATTGATGGGCATTTGGTGCCTTGACCATAGCCATATTGCTATTTATAATCCTTTTTTTATTTAATTAAGGCAACGGATTTTCCAAATAAAACTTGGCAATAGAATCATTCACCGAAATTTTTGTAGCCCACTCGTGGCCTAGGTTTTTTACCTCTATTAAATGTGCCTTGTGTTTTTCGTTTTTATATTTTAATTCATCATTTCTGGCTGTGGTAATATTAAAAATGGGGTCATCTACTCCATGAATTAATAAAACTGGGTACTTCCTTTTTGCATTGATTCCCAATATAAACTCCAACCCTATCATGCCGCTGTGTGCCGCCACTGAAGCCACAGTTTCGCTATAATTCTTTGCTACAATATGACTAAAATAAGCACCATTGCTCATGCCTGTTATATGAATGTTTTTATCGTCAATTTTATAAGCAGCTTTAATTTTGGCTACCAACATTTCATAAAATTTCAAATCCTTATCAATTTGTTTTTGATTCAATCCCCAGCTGCCATTTTGAGCCTCTGGATACACCACTATGGCATTCATTTTCTCCGCCATTTCATTGAGGTTGGTATACACCGGCATTAGGTCTTTGCTGTCAATTCCCAAGCCGTGAAAAGCCACAATCAATTTATTGGGCTTGGTCAAATCCAACTTAGAAGAAACCACCAGTCGGAAATACCTGGCCTCATTCAACACCACCAATTGGTTGTTGTCGTAAGTACCCGCAGTGCCAGTTAAATTGCTGTCTTCCATGCCTACACCTTTATCTTTTTTACAAGCAACAACATTGAACACCAATAACGCAGCAAAAGCCCAAAATGCGTATTTCATATGAATGGAATTTCAAAAATGATACCAAGTTGCACAAACCATTCTTACTATTCAACGTTTTTAAGCGACATTCTATCTTAGAACAAGGTGATACTATGGAAATACCGTATAGTTTTGAATGCATAAAACTACAATGATGGAAACCACAAGTAAAAATGAATTTCTAAAATCCAAATGGATGAAGTTTTTATTGCCATTGGCTGCAGCAGTGCTCATTATCGCCATTTTTCAAAATGGTTACGATTTTGGCCAATGGTTGCACAAAGTGCTGAATAAATAAAGAGTTTTTTCTTACATCCAAGTACTCCAGTATTCTGGATCCTCTACGTTCACCGCATCTTCAGTAATCATTAGCGGGTGGAAAGGATCAATCATTACTGCCAATTCGCGGGTTTCTTTAGCACCAATGCTCTTTTCTACCGTTCCAGGGTGTGGGCCATGCGGAATGCCTTTTGGGTGCAAGGTAATCATTCCCCTTTCTACATGTTTTCTGCTCATAAAATCCCCATCTACGTAGTATAAAATCTCATCGCTATCCACATTGCTGTGGTTGTACGGTGCAGGTATGCTCAATGGGTGGTAATCGTACAACCTGGGTACAAAACTGCATATTACAAATCCCCTGCCTTCAAAAGTTTGGTGAATGGGCGGTGGCATATGCAATCTGCCTGTTATGGGCTCGTAATCGTGTATAGAAAAAGCAAAAGGATACAAGTAGCCATCCCAGCCAATAGCATCAAAAGGATGCGTGGCGTATACATAAGGCCAAATGCAGTTCTGCTTCTTAATCATCACCTTAAATTCCCCTGTTTCATCAAATGTTTCCAGTTGTTCAGGCAATTTAATGTCCCTTTCGCAATAAGGTGAATGCTCCAACAACTGACCAAAACTGTTTTGGTACCTTTTGGGAGGGTAAATCGGACTGGGAGATTCTACCACCAAAATTCGGTTATGGGTATCGTTAAAATGCAATTTGTAAATGGTGCCCCTGGGAATAACTACATAATCCCCATACTCAAATGGAATGCGGCCGTAAACCGATTGCATGTAGCCAGATCCTTCATGAATAAACAACACCTCATCGGCATCGCTGTTTTTAAAGAAATAATCGTTGGTGCCGTATTTTGGCGCAGCCACACCTATGCTTACATCGTTATTAACCAATAATACTTTTCTGCTTTTGATATAATCATCTTCAGCAGGAGTATTAAAAGTAATGTAACTGCGGTGCTGCATGTTTTTGGGCATGGCAATTTTGGGCTCCACACTCCACTCCTTGCC
>JADYZD010000113.1 GCA_020853295.1 Bacteroidia bacterium
CCCAATGTGTAACCCAGTTTATTCATTTTATAGAAAGAAAAGGAAGCAGTAAAAGTAAATAATTTGTTCTTATCCTCAATCATGTATCTTTTTCAGGGCCTCTATTTTGTTGTGAACCCCGAGTTTTCTATAAATATTTTCTATATGCTTGCGCACCGTTCCATAGCTAATTCCCAAATTGTCGCCCACAAAATCATAGCTCAATCCTGTGGCCAGCAATTCCATAATTTCTTGCTCTCTCTTGGTCAAGTTCGCTTCTGGGTTTTTGGCGGCATCCATAGGCCTGCCATTTTTAATCAAGTTTAATGCTTTCAAAGCGATAGAAGGACTCATGGCGCTGCCCCCTTCCATGGTTTCATAAACTGACCGGTGCATTTTCTCCGGACTCTCATCCTTTAAAATATACCCTTTTGCTCCAGCCATTGTGGCTTCAAACAAGTTCTTTTCATCATCAAAAACGGTACATATAAGAATTTTAGTATTGGGATATTTGCTCAGGATAAATTTGGTAGCCTCAATACCATCCATCACCGGCATTTGTATATCCATCAGTACCATATCGAATTCTAAGCCTTTTTGAATCTTATGCACGATTTCTGAGCCATTCTTACTCCAATCTACGATTTGCAATCCTGGATCCAACTCTATTTTGGTTTTTAGTGCCAAATACAACCTTTCTATATCTTCCGCTATGGCTATCCTTATCATTTGTATGCAAATTAAACCAAACCGCCCAAACACAGGAATACGCAGTTCTTCCTACGCAGTTTTGCGTATTTCATGCGCTTTTAATCCTACCCAATTTTGTATCCATAAGAAAATCAAACATCATGAATACAAAAAATTCCATTGCCGTTGTACTCTGTTTAATGGCTAGCAGCTTGTTAAAATCACAGAACATCAATTACAAATTGCTTCAAAACGACCCTGAAAATTACATCCCAAAATTCAACCTAAACTTAGAGTTTATGCAATTGGATGGCGCATTCAACAATATCATGGGCATGTCTTTTAATGCCGGAGTTTGGGGCAATGTGCAAATTGCGCCCCGCATAGGTATTGATTTTGGAGCCCGCAAGAGTTATTTGTCATTTGCACCATTAGTCAACAAAGAAATGGCCGGCAATACCGATTTAACAGCTGGTGCTTTTTTGTTTCCCATTAAAAAAGCAAAAACCAAAAAAATGCAAGTAGTGCTAAGTAGCTCCAGAGGTACCAACAAAATGGGTGAAACCGTTGAAACCACAAGGTTTATCATGGCTCCAGGTACTAAATTAAAATTCGCTGGTGTGCATGCCGGTGTCATGTATAAAAGAACAGGTTTTGATTTGCAAGATTTAATCAAGGACTTGGATGACAGTAAATTGGAACACACCAATTATACAACAGGTGGTATATATGCTGGTTATATTTTTCGCCAATTGACCAATTTGGTATTGGATGTTGAAGGTTATGGCAAACGTTTTCATAGTGTAGCTCGCGAGTTCTATGCCGACATTACTTATAACCCCATCAACAATTTCCAAAAATTCACTGCCAATCCTTTGGATGAAAAAACATACAATACCAATATTAAAAATGCGACCAACGAAGGTGCCATTGGTTATAAAATAGGCTGGCGTACGTATCAAATTGCGCCCAAATCTGTAACAGGCAAAAAATTTGGTTTAAGTGGTGCTTTTGAAGCAGGAAAAAGGCCCTATTTGGGTTGGTTTGTTTCTGGCAGTGTAGGACTTACATTATTTAAAAAATAATGAAATACCCTTTGCTCATTTTCACTGCCCTATTTGTACATCTGTGTTATGGTCAAAATTTAAAAGATTTTAAATACCTAAAAGACCCTTACCAACATGAGAGTTATTTGGGTTTTGCTGGAACTTTTACGGCAATTAGAAACAATGCTGCACCTTTTCCAGAGGCACATGCATTGCAAGATTTTAGTGCGGATATCAATTATAGAAGTGTAAATTTTGACCAAGGGGAAATGCAGTATTTGGGACATTACAAACTCTTGCCTGATTTGTTCTTTCTGTTGGGGAAAATGATCAATCAAAAGAACAATGGATTAAGAGGTGAAGGCAGCAGCGTTACATCTGGCATTGCAGGTTGGCACCGTTGGGTTTGGAATGTAAAATCCAAACCCAAAATGTGTTACAGTTTGGGCTTTGCATTGAATGATTATTTTATGGGCAACAGCTACCGCGATTCTAACAACCAGCTCAAAACCTATGAGCCCCAGGGTTGGTGGTTGAGTGCAGGGCCCACTGCCATGTACCACGCGGCTATTGGCAAACACTTTGTTTTCCATGGCACCATCAACTACAATTTGGGGTATTACAAACCCGTTAACGTGTCATATGCCGTGGTTGATAACCAATACCCCAAGCCGCATTTCTTTCATACCCATGTAGAGTTGGTAAGCAGTTTAGGACTCTTTGCAGGTATAGATTACACAGCCGTAATCAATAGGGGCAATATTCCAGGTAAAGTGCGCAGAATAGATGGTTTACTGGGGTTTAAGTTTGTGATGTAAACCATTCATTTCTAATTTGCAATTGAATTTCAATTCCATTCATTCATATGCTCATTCTGTCAAGTGTCCTAAAAGTTTAATAGCTTTTGTTCCACCATTCTAAAAGCGATACTTCACGATGAATGTTAAATCTTCCAGATCTTCAATTGATTCAACGGTCAATTTGAAAGCTGAATTCAACGGTATGGAAGTGTCGATTCCATAGTACAAATCCATACCATCAATTTTTTCTAGACTGTTTTCCGTAATGGTAGAAAGTCTTTCTGTGGTTACACTGAAATGTGCAGGATTTTCCTTGATTTTTGCAATAAACAGTACACTTACAATAGACACATCCAATGCTTGCACCATATATGGCAGCCTTGATTTATCGAAAAGCATATCAACTGATCCATTTTTCTTCATTAAATGCCATTCATTGGGCAAATCATGTTTTACATTCATTGCTACATGCAAACCTTCAAATAAACCCGCTTGTTTTAATCCCAGTTTGATGGTATCCAGCTGCGCTTTAAGTGCATCATTTGCTGCTTCTTTTAAATCATCCCCTCCCTCTCTAGCAGTATATTTGATGTGTACTAATATATCTGAAATAGAATTGTAATCAAACTGTTTTACTTCAGTTGGTAGTTCCAGCTCCCATTTGCTGACAGCACCCATGCCTTCAAAAGGCATATACTTTTCATCTCTGAAATTCAGTTCAAATACTCCACTGTCATTTTGGGCATGACTTATAGCAACAACATCAGAGTTCAGATATTTCACAAACCTTTCATCATCAGGTTGCTCTGTATACTGCGGTGCTGGGTCATTGTTTTTTCGGTATTTGCTTTCTACATGAATTAATTTTGCATTCACCGAAGTATAAGGTCCAACAATA
>JADYZD010000114.1 GCA_020853295.1 Bacteroidia bacterium
CAACTGCTATTAAGACCAATATTCTCATAAATTTTAACTATTCAATTTTGTCCCCTTGGTTGGTCTTTGCGCAGCGAAGCGAAGGGAGACCGACCAACATTTACTAAAGCTTTCATTGTTAACAACTGCAATTTACAGATATCCCTGGAACAAATCAAGAAGTGGGTAGGGGAATGCGCTGCAATTTGTAATTAAACGATATGGCTAAAGCCTTGGCCAACGATTCTCATTTCAGGTAGTTGCATTCTTGGTGATTTTGGGTTTAATTGCATTTTTTTTTCATGTTTAAAAGTGGATTGCACATTATTGTTGACCTGGAAAATTGTCCAATAGATACGCTTCAAAATGCCGATTTATGCCGCAAAAAAATCGCACAATGTATCTTGGATTTTGGCATTAGCATGGTGGGTGAGGTTTGGCACAGTTACGAAAACCAGTCTTTTACTGCAAATATTGCGCTTTCTGATTCACATATTTCCATTCATACTTGGCCAGAGTATGGCAAGGTGTTTTTTGATGTTTACCTCAGCAGTTTCAAGGCAGATAACCGGGAAAAATGCAAGAGTATGGCCGAAGAACTTAGACACTATTTTCAGGGATCTGTTGTAAATCAAGTTGCCTTAGAACGATGAGCCATACAACTTCAGATACCGCCATTTGCCCCGTGTGCGACACCTTGAACACCGCCGATTCTGTGTACACCCATTTTAAAAGTTGCAAAAATTGCGGGCATGTAATTCAATTGCGTGAACCCAAACCACCAGTAGTGAATATCACCACCCATTTCGACTTGGATTATGGTATTTTGATACCCGGTAAAAAAATCAATTATTTGGATGAATACACTGTATTGGGTCGTTATAAATTGGTATTAAAATCCGCGTATTTCAATCTATGCTATGGCGAAAACTCAAAAGGTGCACAACTCTGGTTGGCCGAACAAAATGGCCTTATCTGGGTTTTGCTCGACGCATCTGATATTCATGTTCAAACCGAATTGAGTTTGGATGTTGCCGATAACATTCAAATACGAAAAAAACCCTACAATGTGGTTTTCTTGCAAATTCCAGAATACATAATGCTGGATGGTGAAGCTCCCAACTTACCCTTTCTTGCCCGACATTGCTATCTTTGGTTTTTAAGGCCGCAGCTAGATCATCAATTGTTGGTTTTTCAAAATGCCAAACAAAAAAACAAGGTCTTTCAGTTAATTCCCTTATATCATGAGTAAAAATGAACTGATGAGCCATGGTTTTAGGCTTACTTGTCCGGCGTGTAAGGAAGACAATCATTTAATTGCGGCCCAGCAAAGTTTGCACAAAGTGTGCAGCCATTGCAAAGGTTATTTTAATACACTTGGGGTAAAACGCGAATCAAAAATTTCGCAACTTGAGAATTTCAATCACTTTCTACCCATAGGCACAGAAGTTCAATTAAAAGGCCACGATTGGACTGTTGTTGGCATTGCCCGTTTTGCTGAAAATGCAGATGAAATCTTTGATTTCTGGGATTGTTATTTTCTCTTCTCACCTGCCAATGGATGGTGCTACTTGTATGAATCCGACGGACATTTTTTATATGCACAGGAAATTGAACTTTTTAAAAACTTTTCTGGCAACCGATATCCGAGTTCCATTTTTTACGAGGAAAAAACCTACAGTAAATTTGCTTACTATAATTTTCAACCCATTGCAGCCAGTGGTGAATTTCCCGGTGACATTTCTGAGCCCTACAAATCGGTTGAATTCATAAAACCACCGTATTCAATAAATTACTATTTTAACAAACAGGGTTTATTTGCAGAGCAGGCTGAATATATTGACCGCAATCAAATAAAAATTAAAGGAGAAGCCGAAATATCATGGCCGGATAAACCCCATTATTCGCATTCTATACAGCCCAATCCGTTTATAGCAAAGTTTAAAACCATCATTTCTCTGACCATTGCCTTTAATATATTCTGGTTGATTTGCACCATTTTTATCAATCATAATAGTCTGAACCAAGAAGTCTATGCATATGTGAACATAGAACCAGACACCGCCTATATTGCAACAAAAAGGGATACCTCATCTGCTTCAAATCAAGTAAAAGTATCACCCACATTTAAATTGGAAGACAGTTATTCAAACTTAGACATTGTTATCAAAACGAATCTTTCACAATCGTGGATGGGTATGGATTTAAATTTGGTAAATGAAGGAACTGGTGAAGTGTATATTGTTGCAAAAGACATAGAGTATTATTCAGGATATGAAGATGGAGAGAGTTGGTCGGAAGGTTCTCAAACTTCCTCAGCTTTATTGGGTGGAATTCCGCCAGGAAATTATCATTTAGAACACCAAAGCACATATGCCTTCGAAAAAGGCTCCTGGCCCAATTGGTCTGTAACCATTAAAAAAGATGTACCTGTTTACAGCAATTGGTTATTTGTAGCTGTGCTTTCGCTAATTATTCCATTTTACTATTACTACCGAAGCAATTATACAGAAAAAAAACGCTGGTTCGATAGCGCCTATAACCCTTTTGCCTCTGACGAATGAAACTATTAAAACACATACCGACATTTCCACTCATATTTATGCTGGCACTTACGGGCACTTTCGCCTACTTGCATTGGCACAAACGGGCCATTTTCGCAGAAACTGAAGCGGAAAGAGACAAAACAACAACAAGTCATGGTCGCACCCGGGGTGGCCATGGAATTTACAGAACCCATTATCACAAATAAAAACAACAAATAATATGGATTACATAAGCATCAAATCACTGATTTCATCGCTGGTTTTTGCCGGTTTGGGAATTCTCATTCTCACTTGTGGCTTTTGGCTAGTGGACGCATTAACCCCACATAATTTATGGAAGGAAATCATCGAAAAACAGAACAAAGCACTGGCCATTTTAGCAGGTGCATTTCTGCTGGGATTGTCCATAATCGTGGCATCTGCCATCCATTAAGGCCAGTATGCAATGGCTGTTACTGTTAAGCGTGTTGGTAATTGCCACATGCGGAATTATCTATGAACTTATAGCAGGAACCCTTGCCAGTTATCTGCTAGGCGATAGTGTTACCCAGTTTTCTACCATCATTGGCACCTATCTATTTAGCATGGGAATTGGCTCTTGGCTGGCCAAATACATCAAAAAAAATCTGGTTCAAAACTTTATAGTTATAGAAATTATAATTGGCCTAATCGGAGGTTGCAGCAGTCTATTTCTGTTCTTTATTTTTAATCAGGTTGAACAATTTAGGGTGCTCTTGTATTTCACTGTTTCAATAACGGGTATATTGGTGGGTGCAGAAATCCCTCTTGTAATGCGGATGCTACAAGGAAAAATCGAATTCAGCGAATTGATTTCTAGGGTATTTTCTTTTGACTATATCGGTGCACTTTTGGCATCTGTTATTTTCCCCATTTGGCTGGTTCCACAATTGGGGCTCGAAAAAACCTCTCTGTTTTTTGGGATATTAAATATTCTTGTTGCACTCGTAGCAGCCTATAAACTGGCTCCTCGCAAAAGTTCGGCTCCTTTAAAATTTGCAGGTTTTGCCGCACTATTTATTCTGGTAATTTTGTTTGTATTTTCGCATAAAATAACCCGAAATATTGAAAAAGAACACTACGGAGAACGGATTATTATTTCCCAAACATCACCATACCAACGCATTATTCTAACCGAATCAGGCGGCCATTTGCGGCTGTTTTTAAATGGAAATTTACAATTTAGCACCAAAGATGAATACCGCTACCACGAAGCTTTGGTGCACCCTGCTGTTCAAATGGCAGGTAAGATAAACAATGCCTTAATTCTGGGGGGTGGCGATGGAATGGCGCTACGCGAATTGCTGAAATACCCATCTATTTCTCAAATTTTATTGGTAGATTTAGATGCCGCTATGACAAAATTATTTACACATAACCCCAGGCTTAAATCATTGAACAGTGGCAGTTTCAAAAACCCCAGGGCAACAGTGAAGAATGAAGATGCATTCCGGTTTTTGCGTGAAAACAAATCGGTTTACGACTTAATTATTGTTGATTTTCCTGACCCTTCCAATTTTTCTATTGGAAAATTGTATTCCAATGCTTTTTATTCCGAATTAAAAAAACATTTATCCGATAGCGGTACCGCAGTCATTCAATGCACCTCACCTTGGGCAGCTCCCCTGTCCTTTTGGTGCATAGAAAACACCCTTCGCAGTGTAAATTTAAATACACTTCCTTACCACACATTGGTGCCTTCTTTTGGCGATTGGGGATTTATTATTGCCTCCAAACAAAACAAATTGCAATTAAACCGGCCATTGCCAAACCATTTAAAATACCTGGACAGTTCCATATTTGTCACTATGCAACATTTCCCAAAGGATATTGGCCCCAGACCCACAGAGGTAAACAACCTTCAAAATCAAATTCTGGTAGCCTATTTTGAAGAAGAATGGAAACACGTTCAATAAACCGAAAACAATTTATTGTCCTTATTTCCAGCTTCTTTGGAGCAGGAATATTATGGGCATTTTTCAAACGTTTTTTCACGCCTAAAGCAAAATCACCCAGTGTTGTCCGCACCCAGCCAGATGCAAAGACCGGCCACCTTGTTCGACAAAATATAGACGCACATAAAAGCAACAAACCGAGTGTTCCAATAGCCATTATCGGAGGCGGTATTTCTGGTATGGTTGCCGCATGGTGGTTGAAAAAAAACCACTTTAATGAATTTGTTTTATACGAATTGGAATCGAACACCGGTGGCAATTCTTCGGCCCATAAAAATGAGTCTGGTATGTATCCCCTAGGTGCACATTATTTGCCCATTCCCAATACCAATCAACCAGAATTGTTGGAGTTTTTGGAAGAAATTAATTGTATAACTGGTTGGCAAAACAAACTACCTATTTACAATGAATACCAACTTTGTTTGCACCCGAAAGAGGCACTTTACATCCGCGGGGTTTGGCAAGGCGAACTCATTCCTACTTATGGTTTGAATGAAAACGAAATCAAACAAAACGAAAAATTCAATGCCAAAATGCAGGCCTTTTCAGTATTAAAAGGGAAAGATGGCAAAGAGGCTTTTACCATACCTATGGCCCATTGCAGCACTGATCCAGAAATACTGGAATTGGACAAAATCAGCATGAAAAACTGGATGCTACAACAGGGATTAAATGCACCCCATTTACTGTGGTATGTAGATTATTGCTGCTCAGACGATTTTGGTGCCAATAGCAGCTTGGTATCTGCTTGGGCAGGTATCCATTATTTTACCAGTCGCAAAGGAAGAGGTGCCAATTCCAATGCAGAACAAGTGCTTACTTGGCCTCAAGGAAATGGTTTCTTGGCAGAAGCTTTACGTTCTAAAATTTCAGCACATATTCAGCCCAATATGCTGGGTTATGGAGTGGAAAAAAAAGAAAACAATTGGAACATTTCTCTATTTGATAAAAATAAAAATTCTCATTTCCTTCAAAATGCGAATGCCGTTATACTTGCTGTGCCCAGTTTTGTGAGACAACACCTGTATAAAAACAACGCTTCTTTTCCATCAAATTACCATCCTTGGTTGGTAGATACCATACAATTAAAAGCCGAATTTTTTGAAGAACAAAAACCTGCTTGGGACAATGTATTGTATGGCAGTCCTTCGCTGGGCTATATTTTTAATGGTCACCAAGAAACAGCCCTACCGGTTCAAAATAGAAACATCACTTTCTTTCATGCATTTTCTTCCCAAAATCCAGCAGAAACCCGAAAATATTTAGAAAATTCCAGCAACCAACATTTGTTATCGGGTGTATTGCGCGATCTTGAAAAAATGCACCTCAATATTACACAGCAAATCATATCGCACCATCTGCATATTTGGGGACATGGCATGGTGAGTCCAGGCATCAACAGCCTCTGGAATCCCAAGCGCATTGAATCCCAAAAAGCACCGCTGCGCATGGCATTTGCGCACACCGATATTTCGGGCATTTCTATTTTTGAAGAAGGTTTTTATCAAGGTATTCAAGCTGCCAATAAAATTTTAAAGGAATTGTAAAATGAAACAGCCGTACTTACAAAATGCCTGGTTTGACAATTTGTGGATTACCCTGCCAGGTTTCATTTGCACCCTTATTGTGCTGCTTTTTTTACCTGCATTTGAGCACAGCAACGAAATTACAGATACCCAATGGGTGCTGCTGGTTTTGATGGTGGATGTAAGCCATGTATATGCATCGCTGTACCGCACCTATTTTGATCGCAGCGCCAGTAAACAATTCCATTCGAAGTTTATTTTTATTCCTCTTTTTTGCTTTTTATTGGCATTTCTCACTTGGCAAATAGGCGGCCCTGTCGTGTTCTGGCGCACCTTGGCCTATATAGCAGTATTCCATTTTATCCGCCAACAATATGGTTTATTAAAACTGTATAGCCGTCCATTAAAGGATCAATTGGCAGGGCAAATCAAATCTAAATTTTTTGATTATTTAGATGCAACGATGATTTACAGTGCCACTATTTACCC